>NZ_JBJDPI010000009.1:0-171947 GCF_044901245.1 Psychrobacter sp. NPDC064578 | reverse complement strand
AAATAGTTCAATGAGTCTGGTTTGTTTGTACCAACTTAATCTGCTCTTTCTCATATGACTATCCTAGATTATTTTACTTATCTAGGACAGCCCCAAACGTTAATTTAGTAGGTCGTCGGGGTGTGCGCACTAACAATGCGAGTCACGCCATCAGTAGGATTGATAAAAGTATGCGGGCGAATGGTATCAATCACGTAGCTATCCCCTTGGTTTAATAAATACGTCGTCTCATCGATACGGATAAGAATCTTGCCTTCAATAACGGTGCCAATCTCTTCACCTTCGTGGGCAATTTTTTCTTCCGTTGAGCTGTTCGGTTGATACACCTCAATCAAAAAACCCAAATTCTTGGTGGTACTACAGTTATATACCTGTCTTAGTGACACTCTGCTACTCGGTTCGCTCAGCTCCAACAAATCCTTTGGCGTTACCACGACTCTCGCCTTTGGTTCTTTCCATTCATCACTAAAAAACGTGGTTAAATCAGAACCCAATACCGCTAAAATTGCCTTTAGCGTATTCACTGCTGGACTGACTTTATTGCGCTCAATGGAGCTGATAGAAGTATTGGTTAATCCTGACAATTTCGCAAGCTTACGTTGCGAGTAGCCTTTTGCGAGACGCAGCTGATTGATCTTTTTACCGATATCCTCTTCTGGCGACTCGTCATTTTCGGCTGACATCGCTGTCTCAGAGTCTGTCAGCTCATCTTCACTGATATCATCATCTGTATCGATATCAGCCGCTTTATCGCTGGCAACATCAGCGTCAATGCCGTTATTAATATCAATGTCAGTGCTGGCATTGTCTACATTGCCTTCAGTAGTGCTATTCAGTTTGGGGTTTGCTGGCATAGTGAATGAATTCCGTGAATAGAAATTTGGACAAGTCGTCTTGTGCATAATTTAACTCAGGATGCCATTGTACACCAATCATAAATGGATGTTGCAACAAGCTGATGGCTTCGACCAAACCATCAGGCGCTAGAGCCTCAACGAATAAACGCGCGCCTACTCCATTGATTGCTTGTTTATGTAGCGAGTTAACGTGCCATTTTTCACCAAAGGCGGCAAGCCTGCCATTTGCTTGAATAATCACGTCATGAACTGGCTGATACTGCACTTCAAGTGGCTGAGTATTGTCCTCTAAATGTGGCTCATAAAACCCCTCTACTTCCCTCCAATCAGGATGTAGCGTGCCACCAAAATGCACATTCATCTCTTGCAATCCTCGGCAAACCGCCAGTAATGGAGTGCCAGTCTTGTCTGCATAATCCAATAACTTAAAGCTCAGCTCATCACGACCCAAGTCTTGTTTCGCTTCGATATGCGTCGCGCCATAACGCGTTGGTGCCACATTACTATAACTGCCCGTTAACAAAATTCCATCTGCGATATCCAGTAGCGCCTCAAAGTTTTCGCTATCGGCAGCAGTGTTTGGCAGCATTATGGGATTGCCACCATAAAAATTCACGGCATCGATATATTTTTGATACACCGCTTGTGCTGGCTGCCCATCAACCATCTTATGACAAGAAACAATAGCAATAATAGGTCTAGAATTTTTCATACCGTCTTCCCTAGTTATAACAAATAGACCTCATCGTCTATATTGCTCAATCCTTTATTTAGCTGAAATTTAACACAGCACCTCATAAAATGTAAACTATAAACTTCAGTATTGCTGATATTAATAATAAAATCGAATAAATGTATTAATTTAAGATAATTTTAAATAAAAATTGACAACTATATTTTTCACACCTATATTGGAAGTCATCAGCGAGACATTAGACAAGGGTTGACGTTTATATCTCGATGTTAAGAGCTAAGAACAGCGAAATCTAAAGAATTCATATTATTAATAAAATTTGTTTTAAGAAACATAAAGAGACACATGAAGACTGTTTAAATAAGAGGTAATCAATCGCTGTTTTACCAAGCATTGGTCAGAAATATCACTAAAAGACGATGCGCCAGCAGTATCCGTATTGACAATAATCCCAGTAATTCTAAAAATTCATAGGAAGAATAGACATGACGACAACCAATGGAATGGTCGAATCTGCAAACAACACCGAATACGTTTATGTTGCGGCAGGTGATATTAATGGCTTACTTCGTGGTAAGCGCATCCCTTTCAATCAAATGGAAAAAGCAGAAAACAGTGCGATACGACTGCCTTTATCTATCTTGGGCGTTGATATTTGGGGTGCTGATGTCATCGAGTCTTCTCAATGTAATGGCGATATAGATGCCATTGCCCGTCCTACTGGTCGTGCCGCCTATCCACTTCTCAATACTAGTGCGCCTTCATCGCTATTGCCCGTTTGGCTTTATACAGAAAACAACGAACCTTATTACGGTGATGCCAGACACGTTTTGGATTACATTAGCAAAAAATTCAAAGCGCTTGGTTTGACTCCAGTGATGGCCACTGAGCTGGAATTTTATTTGGTTGACTATACTGAAGGCGAAACGCCAAGACCACCTATCCGTCCAAAAAGTGGGCTAAGACTGAATAAAACCTCAATTTTGAGCATCAATGATCTATTACAATTCGATGAATTTTTAGACGAAGTTTATGCACAGTGCAAAAATCTCGATATCCCAGCAGATGCCGCTTTGGCAGAAAATGGCTGTGGTCAGTTTGAGATTAATTTATTACACGTAGACGATCCACTAAAAGCCGCTGACGATGCGATTTTGTTCAAACAGGTCGTCAAGGCCGTCGCTGCTCGCCGTAAACTCACTGCGACATTCATGGCAAAACCTTTTGGTCTACAGTCGGGTAATGGTTTTCATGTGCATTGCAGCTTATTAGATGAAGACGGCAATAATGTCTTTGATGATGGGTCAGATGAAGGCTCAGATATCTTGCGCCATGCAGTCGCTGGATTGTTAAAGACCATGTCAGATTGCACGTTGTTATTTGCCCCACATGTGAATTCTTATCGCCGCTTTACACCTGGTACACTAGCGCCAAACAATGTGTCATGGGGTTATGAAAACCGCACGGCGGCAGTACGTATCCCTGGTGGTGACTCAAAAGCACGCCGTATCGAGCACCGTGTCTCTGGCGCCGACGCCAATCCTTATCTGGTCTGTAGTGCGGTACTGGCAGGTATGCTGTATGGCATCGAAAACAAGCTAGAAGCGCCAGAACCTATCAATAGCATTACTTATGACGAAGCCGAACTTAAGACCTTGCCACTAGACTGGCTCTCAGCCATCCGCAAATTTGAAAGCAGTGATGTGATTGATTCGCTGTTCCCAAGCGAGATGATTGAGCTGTTGATCGCCGTCAAAAAGCAAGAAGCCAAACGCTTTGCTCAGCAAGTGACCAACCTTGAATACCTCACCTATTTACAGGATGTTTGATATGTCAAATAGCAACTCAAGTAGCAATTTACACGGCAACACAGCAACGAACCAAAACCAGCCGCCTAATAACACGCGCAATATCCCGCATTATTCAGACAATGGGCAATATCCTGATAGCTATTATGCAGCCAGCCGTAATCCTAAGCCGGATAGACCAACGCTAAAGAATGACATCCAAGTGGAAATATGTGTGGTGGGTGGCGGCTATAGTGGTTTGTCAACAGCGCTACACCTTATCGAAACCGATCATGAAGTCGTGGTACTGGAAGGCGCGCAAATTGGTTGGGGCGCATCAGGGCGTAATGGTGGTCAAATTGTCAATGGTCTAAATGCTAGCCTACAAAAAATCAAAAAGTCTTATGGTCAAGAAAATGCAGATTTCGTTGGTCAGCTTGTGACCCGTGGTGGCAAAATCATTCGTCGTTTTGTTAGAGACTACGATATCAGCTGTGATCTCAAAGAAAAAAACATCTTTGCGGCATTAAATAATGGACAGCTAAAAGACTTGCAAGAAACGCATGCACTGTGGGAGAGCCATGGTATGCATGATAGAGAGATGCTCGATAAGCGCGGTATCCAAGAGCATATAAAATCAGATGCCTATGTGGGCGGGGTCATCGATCACTCCGGTGGACACTTCCATCCATTGAATCTTGCCCTAGGTGAAGCAGCGGCCATTGAGCAAGGCGGCGGCACCATTTATGAAAACACCTTAGTGGTTGATATTGAGTATGCTGACGATGCTATCAAAGTCATCACCGAGTTTGGCACCGTGACTTGTAAACAAGCGGTGCTATGCGGCAATGCCTATCTCAATAAAGTCATCCCTAAACTGACTGACCGTGTCATGCCTGTATCGACGCAAATTATCGCCACCGAGCCGCTGGGTGATTTAGCAGACCAGTTACTGCCAACCGATGTTTGTGTCGAAGATGTCCGCTACATTTTGGATTACTATCGCCTCTCAGCAGACAAGCGCATGTTATTTGGCGGCGGTACAGTCTACGGTGGTCAAGACCCCGCCGACATCACAGCTAAAATTAGACCAAACATGACTAAGATTTTTCCAGAGTTACGTGATGTAAAAATCGACTATGCGTGGAGTGGGAACTTTGCGTTGTCTTTTTCTCGCGTACCACAAATGGGCAAACTACATGAGCGAGTATACTTCGCCCATGGCTATAGTGGTCATGGCGTGACAGGCTCGCATCTATTTGGACAAATATTAGCCGATGCCATCAATGGTAAAACCAAAGAGTTCGATGCTTTTGCACAAATTCCTTGGATTCCATTCCCAGGTGGTCGAGCGCTGCGAGTCCCTTACTCTGTCATGGGCTCATGGTGGTATGCGCTAAAAGATACCACTGGCATGTAAACGCATAAAAACTTTGAATAATAAACATTGAATAAGGTGTTTTTATTTTAAAAGCGGTCGTTACATTGACCTATCATAGCAACGGATTGTTGTGATGGGGCGCGATAGACAATTGATTCGCTACTGTCCTACTGTCTGTCGCGCGTCAACCATAGAATAGAGCTTGTTTAAAAAAACAATGAGGTTTTACAGGGAGCGTAAATATGAACATGAAGCTCAATGATGCGGTCGAAGGACAGTATCATAATAAGCGAGTATTTCTCACCGTCATAGTAGCCGTCGTTATCTATCTGGCTTTTGCTTGGCTATCTACCAGCCGTGCCCCAGACCAATCTTGGGGCGCCTTATCTTTACTACCAACATTACTAGTATTAGTAACGGCCATTGTCTCTAGGCGACCATTCGAATCCATGATCGCAGGCTGTGTCGCTGGCCTTGTGATGCTCAATCCATTTGATTTGGTCTCCCCTTTTGCAGACAACATGTCGATGGTGCTGGGGAATGAGACCATTATTTGGATTGTTCTCGTCTGTGGTCTAATGGGCGGTCTCATTCAACTGCTTGAGATCAGTGGGTGTCTAGATGGCTTTAGTGAATGGCTACAAAAAATCATTAAGTCGCGCCGTCAGTCATTATTGGCCACCTTTGCTTTGGGCGTGGTGGTTTTCATTGATGATTATTTAAACTGTCTAGCCGTATCAACCTCCGTCAAAAAACTCACTGACGTCTATAACGTTTCTCGTGAGAAGCTTGCTTATATCGTCGATTCAACCGCCGCACCGATGTGTATTATCGTGCCTATTTCTACTTGGGCGGTCTACTTTGCAGGTCTTTTAGAAGAAAACGGCGTGGCTGGCGATGGTGAAGGTATTGGGCTTTATATCAGCGCGATTCCTTATATGGCATATGCTTGGTTTGCACTTTTGATTGTATTCTTGGTCGCCTATGGCATTTTGGGTGACTGGGGTCCGATGAAAAAAGCCGAGGCACGCGCCAAAGCAGGTAATCCTGTTCCTGAAGCCTTTGTCGAAGAGCAACTGATCTCAAACGTCCAAGCCAAGCGTAAACTATCGTTCAAAGCCAATATCGCAAACTTTGCTTTCCCAATGATTTTGTTAATTGTCTCGACGGTCTACTTCGAAATCGATCTATTACGCGGTGCATTATTGACCTGTTTTGTGACCGTCGTTGTCTATTGGATGCAAGGCATTTTAAGTTTTGAGACACAAGTTGAAGCCATCTTTAAAGGCTTTAAAGTCATGCTTTATCCGCTCTCAACCGTCATCGGTGGTTTTTTCTTAAAAGCCATCAATGATGAGCTTGGTATGACCTCATATGTGATTGAGGCTATCACGCCTTATATGACGATTATTATTTTCCCTGCCGTCATATTTGCCGTCATGGCTTTTTTAACTTTTGCCACATCATCAAGCTGGGGACTGTATGTCCTTGCCATGCCGATTGTCTTTCCAATCTCTATTGCACTAGGCGTTAGCACTCCCCTTATGATTGGCGCATTGTTATCAGCATCATCATTTGGTAGTCATGCTTGCTTCTTTAGTGATTCATCGCTACTTGCCGCGCAAGGTGCTGGCTGCTCCCCCATGCAGCATGCCTTTACCCAGTTCCCATATGCCATGCTCGGCGCGGGCTTATCCGTCGTCACCTTCTTAGGATTGGGTTATATGATGGCTTAAGCCAACCTTAGCGCTATTATTTTAATCATTGACTAACGGGCAATGAGAGATGGTTCGTTAGTCAATAAAAACAGCCCTTTTATGTGGTACTCACTAATAAATACGATAAGGATTTAGATCATGCGAAATGTTACCGTTGCTACGACTCAAATGGCATGTGGTTGGGATATACAACAAAATATTGCCACTGCGACTGAGTTGGTCACTAAAGCCGCCAACGCTGGCGCCAATATCATTTTGCTACAAGAGTTGTTTGAAACGCCTTACTTCTGCCAAGTTCATGACTTTGATTACTTTACCCTTGCGACCTCAGTTGAGGATAATGCGGCCATCAATCACTTCAAGCAGTTGGCTAAAGAGCTGCAAGTGGTATTACCGATTAGCTTTTATGAAAAATCAGGCAATACCTTTTTTAATAGCGTGACTGTGATTGATGCCGATGGCGAGATACTTGGCACTTATCGTAAAACGCATATACCAGATGGCATTCCTTATGCCGAAAAATTCTACTTTACCCCCGGCGACACAGGATTCAAGGTTTGGCAAACCAAGTATGCCAAAATCGGTGTCGGTATTTGCTGGGATCAATGGTTTCCTGAATGCGCTCGTAGCATGGCATTGATGGGCGCAGAAATACTGTTTTATCCGACTGCGATTGGTGATGAGCCAACATTGGACATCGACTCAAAAGGCCATTGGCAACGCTGTATGCAAGGTCATGCTGCCGCTAATCTTATGCCAGTCATAGCAGCCAATCGTATTGGCAATGAAACCATCAGCCAGAATGGCAACGATAGCACCATGCAATTTTATGGTGGCTCGTTTATCACGGATGGCCGCGGTGAGATCATCCAAGAAGCATCTAAAGATAAAGGAGAGATACTTAGTACGACTTTTGACTTAGATCAACTGGCTATCGAACGTCAGCAATGGGGTATTTTCCGTGATCGTCGTCCATCGATGTATGGCACGTTGCTGACTCATGGATAAAGTTTGTTAACAAGCAAGCTCACTCGCGCTATCGTCAAATAAGGTGCTCTATATGTCATTATTACCTAACCAATCAATCACTGGCTCAACACCACAGCAAGACGGCTTTTACATGCCAGCAGAATTTGAGCCTATACAAAAAATATGGATGGTATGGCCATACCGTGCTGATAACTGGCGACAACAAGCTATTCCTGCTCATAAATCTTATGCTGATGTTGCATTGGCAATCAACAGATTTTGTGAGGTTGGCGTACTGGTCAATCCTGATGATTATCAATCATGCCGCGATAACCTACCTGCTGACATCGACGTCATATCCATGCCCAGCAACGATGCGTGGGCACGTGATACCGTCCCGACATTTTTAATCAATGAAGCAGGTGAGCTACGCGCCTGTGATTGGACATTCAATGCATGGGGCGGCGACTATGACGGGCTATACTCGCCGTGGGATGACGATGATAAGCTGGCTGAACGCTTATGTGACCATCTAGATATCAAACGCTATCGAACGGATGACTTTGTGATGGAAGGCGGTGCATTTCATGTCGATGGTGAAGGCACGGTTCTGACCACGCGCATGTGTCTGCTAAGCCCTGGACGTAACCCGCACCTAACCGAAGATCAAATTGAAGACAAGTTAAAAGCCTATCTCAATGTACAAAAAGTACTGTGGATTGATGACGGTATCGATCCTGACGAAACCACTGGTCATATTGATGATATTGCCTGCTTTGCACGCCCTGGTGAAGTGGTTTGTTTATACACTGATGATTCTGAGCATCCGTTTTATAAAGCAACACAAAAAGCCTATGAGCAGCTCTCAGATAGGACCGATGCAAAAGGTCGCCGCCTAAAAGTCCATAAGCTTTGCTGTACCAAGCAACTTGTTACTTTACCTGAGAACTATGATATTGAGCAGTCTGACGATGCTAAGGCGCGTCATACTGGCGATGTTTGTATCGCTTCATATGCCAATTTTTTAATTTGTAATGAGGCTATCATCGTACCACAATATGATGATGAAAATGATTTATTAGCCATTGAGCAGCTTGAAAAAGTATTTCCTCAGCATCAAGTAGTGGGAGTACGCACAAAGGAGATTGTCTTTGGCGGTGGTAATATTCACTGTATTACTCAGCAGCAGCCAAAATCATCAATTAAAAGCACGCGCATAAAAATATAGACCCAAATGGATGTTGAACCCAATAATATTTTAAAAAAGGACATAGCTATGAGCGATTATCAAGTTAATAACCCAGCCACTGGCGAAGTAGAAGCCACCTACCATACGGCAACTGAGCAGGACATCCAGAACGCTATTGCACAAGCCGATACCGCTTATCAAGATTGGCGTCAGGTTTCATTGGATGAGCGCAGTGCTATACTTCATAAAATTGCCGATATCTATCTTGAACGTCAAGACGAGCTGGCTCGCATCGTTGCCAATGAGATGGGCAAGCCCGTTGCACAAGCAAAAGGTGAAATCGGTCTAGTTGCCGATATCTATCGCTATTATGCAGACAACGCTGAGCAGCTACTAGCACCCAGTACCATTGATGTTGACTCAGGGTCAGCTTCAGTAGAAAAACGTCCTGTGGGCGCTCTATTAGGTATCATGCCGTGGAACTACCCGCACTATCAAGTGGCACGTTTTGTCGCGCCAAACTTTATGGCGGGCAATACCGTTATTCTAAAGCATGCACCGCAATGTCCTAAGACTGCAGAAGCCATCGCTGATATCCTAAAAGATGCCGGCTTACCAGAGGGTGTCTATAACAATGTGTTTGCCACCAATGAGCAAGCGGCAACAATCATCGAAGACAGCCGCGTACAAGGCGTTTCGCTAACAGGTTCTGAGCGAGCTGGGCAAGCAGTTGCTAAAATAGCAGGCGGCGCGCTGAAAAAAGTCGTGCTAGAGCTTGGCGGTTCAGATGCCTTTATCGTTGCAGCTGATGCAGATATCGAACAAGCTATAAAAGGGGCTATTTCTGGTCGTTTTGGCAATACAGGACAAGCATGTAATGCTGCCAAACGCCTTATCGTCGTCGAATCTGTGTATGATAAATTCGTTGAAGGGTTTACTAATGCCGTCAGTAACATGACACTTGCTGATCCACTTGATGAAGGTACTTTCATTGGTCCAATGTCTTCAAAGGCAGCCGCAGTTAACTTGCAAGAACAGCTCGATAGCGCCATTCAAGCAGGCGCAACCGTATTGGTCGAAGGCGGTATGGTCAAGGACAAGCCGGGTGCGTGGTTTAAGCCTGCGGTATTGACAGATGTAACTGAGTCCATGGATGTTTATCGCGAGGAGCTATTTGGTCCCGTGGCAGTCGTTTATAAAGCTTGTGATATCGATCATGCCATCAAGATAGCTAATGATGTGCCTTTCGGACTTGGTGCTTCTATCCAAACACAAGATGCTGCGCTAGCCGCTGAGATTGCTGACAAATTAGAAGTCGGTATGGTCACTATCAATGCGCCTTCTGGTAGCGAAGCCAATACCCCGTTTGGCGGCGTCAAACGCTCAGGCTTTGGTCGCGAGCTTGGCACCCTTGGTATTACTGAGTTTTTAAACTATAAGTTGATTCGTGATAAGTCGTAATCGATAGAGTCATTTTTAGAAAAATAAAAAGCCTAACATGGACTGTTAGGCTTTTTTTTGAAAGTTGATGTTATTAAAAAATAACCCATCGAAAAAACTATTGCTTAGGTGGATTGTCTTTTAACCATAATTGATTGACGATTTTTAATTCACGTAGTTCTTCTGCCATAATTGACTCGCTAATACCTGGATACTTCACCCTTGCATAGCCATATAACGCAATGCCTAAGACCGTCCAGCCAAAGAAAATCCACCACTCTATAGGGGTTAGTGCGGATGGCATACCTGGCATATACAGCATGAGTATTCCAAAACTTAGCGCAATCGTGACCATGCCAACCAGCTTACCTGCTGGTATTCTAAATGGGCGTACCATATCAGGCTCGCGGTAGCGAAGTACTAAGAATGAGATAGCAACACAGGTATAAGCAATAACGATACCAAAACCACCAGCATCTACGATCCACACCAGCATTTTACGACCAAACAAAGGTGCTAGTGTCGCCAAACCACCGATCAATAAAATGGCATTCGACGGTGTCTTATACTTTGGATGCAGCTTGCTTAAAAATGCGGGCAACATACGTGCTTTTGACATGGCATAAAGTAGGCGGCTACCACCAATCAAGAAGGCATTCCAACTTGATAAAATACCAAGCACACCGCCAATGACTAATAAAATACCTGCCCACTTGCCATGCCAAGCATTGGTCATCGCATCCGCAGTGGAGAGCGTTGAGTTTTCGGCTTGTAAGAGTGGCAAGGTCGTGCCAACACTCCAAGCGATACCCACATACCACATTACCGCAACGACAATCGATAAAATCAAAAATTTACCAATATTAGGACGAGTCAGATCAATTTCTTCTGCCGCTTGCGGAATAACGTCAAAGCCGACAAACATAAACGGCACCATGACAATAACGGCCATCATACCGCCAATACCACCGATAAATGCAGGCGCTTGTACTGAGTTCGAGCCTTCAGGATTAAACATGACTGCGCCAATGAACAGCAACGTACCCACAAATAAGATGCCCAATACGGCCGTCTTTTGGAACCACGCACTGACTTCCATACCGCGGATATTTAGCCAAGTGACGATGACTGAGCCCAGCATCCCAACGCCCACCCAAGTGGCGTAAACATCCCAACCAGCGATGGTCCAGAGATATCCTTGATTGTAATTGGGGATAAAATACTCTACGACTGTCGGCAAGGCAACCGCCTCAAACGCGACCACCGAAAAATACCCAAATAAAATACTCCATGAGCAGATAAAGGAGACATTTACCCCCAGTGCTCTATGCGTATAGGTATGCTCACCGCCCGTAATCGGCATCGATGCGGCAAGCTCGGCATAAGTCACACCAATCAGTATCACTGCCAAACCGCCTATCAAGAACGCCAGCATTGCGCCCCACGTCCCGGCAGATAAAATCCAGCCACCAGCCAAGACTACCCAGCCCCAACCGACCATAGCACCGAATGCTAAGGCGATAATATCTAGCGTCCCTAACGATTTTTTTAATTCAGACATAACCTGCTCCTTGTCTGTGTGTCATCCGTGTTAACCCTTGACGGTCACACTATCTTTTGTTTAGTGGGATAGTACCCATCATAATTATCATATATACCTTTTGATCGAAGCTGTTCGGCACTACTTGTTTCATATTCAAATAGTACAAACAGCAACGGCGTCTTGACTTGCAAGGCGCCGTTGTAAAAAATGTACTCAAAGCGAGTGCCATATGGGCAATCTTGCTGTGCTATTAGAGATAGCCTTTTAACCAAGATCGAGGCTTGATTAAAAGTGATGTATTTCACTATAAATAAATACTGAATACCTATTAAGCGGTTAGGATACCTTTGATAATATCTAGACCTTCTTGGAGCACTTCATCTTCAACCGTCAATGGCACCATCACGCGAATGGCGTTGCCATACATACCGCAAGACGCTAATAATAAACCTTGCTCAAACGCTTTGGCTTTTAGGTTAGTAGTCGCTTCCACATCAGGCTTGCCATCACTATCGATTAGTTCAAACGCGAGCATCGCGCCTTTATGGCGAATATGACCGATACTGCTTAAGTTTAAGCCCTTTAAGAAAGCTTCGATTTTGTCGCCAATCTCAATACTGCGCTCAAGTAGGTTTTCTTCTTCGATGACTTCCATGACAGCGAGTGCAGCCACACAAGCCAGTGGGTTACCAGAGTATGTACCGCCCAAACCGCCGACTTGCGGCGCATCCATGATATCGGCGCGACCGATAACGGCAGAGATAGGATAACCACCCGCCAAGCTCTTGGCACTGGTCATTAAGTCAGGCTCAACGCCCAACTGCTCGGTGGCAAACAACGTACCCGTACGGGCAAAACCACATTGCACTTCATCAAAAATCAAGACAATGCCATGCTCATCGCAGATATCGCGTAGAGATTTGGCAAATGATGGGGTGACTTGATGGAAACCACCCTCGCCTTGTACTGGCTCGATAATCATCGCCGCCACTTCGCTAGGATCGATATCTGCTTGGAAAATCATCTCAAGACTATGCAGCGCTTGTGCTTCTGTGACATTCAATTCTTCAGCTGGGAATAGCGCATGGAATACAGGGCCTGGCATTGGACCAAAGTTCTTTTTGTACGGCAGCACTTTACCTGTCAAACTCATGCACATTAAAGTACGACCATGCCAACCACCAACGAAAGAGATGATACCTGGACGACCAGTTTTCGCACGAGCAATCTTGATACAGTTTTCGACGGCTTCTGCACCAGTGGTTAAAAAGAAGGCTTTTTTCTCACCGCTGATAGGGGCTTTTTCACAAAGTTTTTCGGCAAGATCCACATAGCATTCGTAGTTGATCATTTGCGCCGCAGTATGGGTAAACTTGTCAAGTTGCTCATGCACGCGCTGGGTGATTTTTGGATGGCTGTGTCCCGTATTCAGTACTGAGATACCACCAACGAAGTCAATATAACGATTGCCTTCAACATCCCAAACTTCTGAGTTTTTGGCTTTTTCTGCAAAGATAGGATAGGCAACGCCAAGTCCTGTTGGTAAAACAGCTTTACGGCGCTCAAGTAGTGATTTATTGGTAGTCGTCATGGGAATGTCCTTTTCTTTATTTTTAACATAAGTGCCAATGATTGAATGGCGGTTTTGAGGAATGGTTTATCTAATAGTTAACAGTTATTAATTGCTAGCTATAGAAGGGATTCATGGTGCTGAATCCCGTTCGATACGGTGTGACAATTAAAACCTTAAAAGAGAGCGTATGTCACTAAACGGTTAGCTGACGTCAGAGCACCAGTATTTGGTCACGACATATTCTTCGATGCCGTATTTTGAGCCTTCGCGGCCAAAGCCAGACTGCTTGACACCGCCAAATGGGGCGACTTCGGTAGAAATCAGACCCGTATTATGACCAATAATGCCGTATTCAAGACCTTCGGTAACGCGCCATGAGCGTGCATAACTACCACTGTAGAAATAAGCAGCCAAGCCATAAATCGTGTCGTTGGCCTGACGAATAACGTCTGCTTCATCTTTAAACGTAAAGATAGTGGCAATAGGGCCAAAGATTTCTTCGTGCGCAATATCCATCTCAGCACTGATATCGGTAATGACCGTTGGATTGTAAGTAAGCTCTGAGGCGTCATTGGTGCTGCCGCCAGCGATAAGCGTCGCGCCTTTGTCTAAAGCATCTTTAAGTAGCGCTTGCACTTTTTCTAGCGCCTTTTTATTAATCAAAGGACCAATATCCACGCCTGCATCCATGCCGTTACCAACATTTAATTCAGCGACTTTTTTCACAAACACATCTAGGAATTCATCTTTAATGCTATCTTGCACATAGACACGGTTGGCACAAACGCAAGTTTGACCAGCGTTACGATATTTAGAGGCGATTAAGCCTTCAGCCGCTTTTTCCAGATCAGCGTCATCAAAGACGATAAATGGCGCATTACCGCCCAGCTCTAATGACAGTTTTTTGATGGTTGTCGCACATTGAGCCATCAAGGTACGACCGACTTCGGTAGAGCCTGTGAATGAAAGCTTATGAATACGTGCATCGCCCGTTAGGATATCGCCGATGGTTGAGGATTTACCCGTCACTACTTGGATAACGCCTGCTGGAATACCTGCTTGTTCAGCCAATGCAGCGAGTGCTAATGCAGAAAATGGCGTTTCAATCGCAGGTTTGATAATCATCGTACAGCCTGCTGCCAATGCTGGTGCGGCTTTACGAGTAATCATTGCCGCTGGAAAGTTCCAAGGCGTGATCGCCGCACAGACACCAACGGGCTGCTTGAGTACCACATGGCGCAGTTGTGACTGATTGGCAGGGATAACATCGCCATAAACACGCTTGCCTTCTTCGGCAAACCAGCGGATAAAGCTATTGGCATAGCCTACTTCACCGCGTGACTCGTTTAGAGGTTTGCCTTGCTCAGCGGTCATAATGATAGCCAAGTCTTCTTTATTGGCATCGATGAGGTCTGCCCACTTTTGTAGTAGCTCAGCACGCTCTTTCGGGGTTTTGGCTGCCCAAAGGATTTGGGCTTCATGAGAAGCAGCAACCGCGTCGTTCACATCGTCGGTCGTTAGGCTTGGTACCGTACCGATAATATCGCCGTTGAAAGGATTGCTCACATCAATAGTCGAGTCATCACTAGCGGCATGCCAGCCATCTTTGATGAAACACTGCTGTTTAAGTAGATCTGAGTTCGATAGCTGTAGCGTAGACTGTGACGGTTGTGACATTGTGACGCTCCTTGTCAATTGAGGTTTGCAAATAGGATTCGCAGATTTATAGCGATAAGTGAATAACAATAAATAGAAGGTTATGATTTAAATAATTATTGATAACTTGTTAAGTGTTCAATATACTGAACATCTATTCTATATATGAGACATCATTATAAGAATGATAGCCAGCCATTTGCAACCCCTATTCTCATTTTAATGATGATTTATCGCGTTATTTTTATATTTCCCCAATTCTACTGACTTTTATAGGTTCCTTATGAGCTCAACTGCCGTTCCTGCCTTGGACAAAACCTTTCAGATTTTAGATTTAATTACCGAC
This sequence comes from Psychrobacter sp. NPDC064578, assembly GCF_044901245.1. Lineage (NCBI taxonomy): Bacteria > Pseudomonadati > Pseudomonadota > Gammaproteobacteria > Moraxellales > Moraxellaceae > Psychrobacter > Psychrobacter sp. NPDC064578. Next base: position 156,794 of record NZ_JBJDPI010000009.1, on the reverse strand, counting down.
AGTGCGCAGCCTTTGACGGCAGCTCATATTGCTAAAGAGCTCAATCTACCACGTAGCTCAACCCACAATATTTTGCAAAGTCTTTTGACCAAGCATGTCATCTATAAAGACAGCGATAGCCGCTTTCATCTAGGCTCTTATTTGATGTATTGGGCGGGTAAGTATGAGCAGCAGCAAGGCGTCATCCAGTTATTTAAGGACCTCATTGTCCAGTATCCGATTCTTCTTCAACATACAGTTACTTTATCTAAGCTTGATTTAGGTGAAGTGGTGTTTTTAGCCTGTCATGAAGCGCCTGCCCCGCTTGGCTTTACCTTTCGCGCTGGTGTTCGCGTACCAGCGGTATTCTCTGCCACGGGCAAAGCCATGCTCTCAACCTTTTCTATAAACAGTATAAAATCTATCTACGCTACCGGTTTCCCCGCACCTATTACCCAACACGGTGTTGATAACTTTAGCGATTTGTCCACCGAGTTGACCGCCATTCAAAACAGTCGCATTTCCCTTGACGATGGGCAACTGCGCGAAGGTATGTATTGCTTAGGTACTTATATTCGCAATGCGTCAGGCAATGCCGTTGCAGGTATGGCAGTTAGCTTTTTGCAAGGCGAATATGAGTCCAAGCGTGCTGAGGTCAGCGCAGTATTGATTGAATTGGCGCAGCAAATTGAGCAGCGTTTGGGTTTTATCGATAATAAATAAAGTTAAAACGCTGCTAGTTTCTTGCTTACTTCAAACTCTTTCAGTTATTTTGATGATAACTGTTAATCTTCTGAAATAAGCCCTGATAAAAATGCTTGCAAATTGTCATTGAGCTTTTGCAAGTAATAACCGCCCTCGACTAAAACAATCAGTGGTTTATTTAACGCTTTCATTTTTTGTGCCAACACCTTAAACCCTTCTGTACTGACCGCACATCTGGCTTCTGGGTCATTTTCATAGACATCAAAACCCAAGACATGAAAGATGACATCAGGGTCAAATAGCGTCATCGCTTCGATAGATTTATCAACATACTCAAAAAACCCAGCTTCATCGGTGCCATGTGGCATCGGGAAGTTAATGTTATAGCCTTCACCCTCGCCTGTGCCCCTTTCAAACGCATGCCCTGTCACTGCGGGATAAAAGTTAACGGGGTCACCGTGAACCGAGGTATAAAGCACGTCTTTGCGGTCGTAGAATATCTCCTGAATACCTTGTCCGTGATGCATGTCGGTGTCTATGATGGCGATTTTTTCGTATTTCTGCCGCAGATGCTCGGCGATGATGGCGGCGTTATTAAGGTAACAAAATCCACCTGCTGCGCTCTTGCGCGCATGGTGACCAGGCGGCCGTGAAAAGCAAAGCTGTATATGACTTTCGGCACGCTCGGTGTCTGATAAATCATTGTTCAGCAATGCTTCAGCCGCGTTGAGTGCAGTCTGTGCCGACCAATAAATGGACGTCCAAGAATGCTCGCTGATAGGCGCGCTATCATCCGCTTGATACTTTGCCGCTTTTGCCATGATACCGACACCGGGATTGTCATAAGGCACAAAAATCCCTGTCTGTACCTGCGCGCCCAAGTCTTCCTCGACTGCTATCCAGTTATCATAGCCATGCTTGAGAAACTCAACATAACCGAAGTCGTGAACTGCTAATATAGGCCCAATGCCAATATCGGTAGCTGTCGTCACCTCTAAACCTAATGCTGCTGGTGCTTTTAAAAACTCAACCATACGCTCTGGTACTTCTAACGGCTCATGCATCTTTCCATAAGAAAAATAAGGAAGTGGTCTATGCAGGCTTAGGTTTTCATGGCTATATATTTTCATGCTCAACATTCCTTGTTTGACATTACTCAACTTTAGATTATTTTATTAAAGAAATTCCATTTCCTAGCTTTTGTGTTTAGTTTCTATCACTGTAAATATCAGGCTGCCGACACTACTTTAAACAATCCCATCGGCTTTAAGCTTAGCGATCATCTCGCTGTCATAGCCCAAATCAGCAAGCGTACTATCGGTATGCTCGCTCAACTTCGGTGGCGGTGACCGATAAGTGACGGGTGATGCAGATAGTTTGATAGGATTGCCAAGTGCTCGAACAGGGCTGCCTTGTTTGGCAAAATCAATTACCATCTCACGTGCCAGCGCTTGTGGCATTGCCAAGGCTTCAGCGACATTATGAATCGCCCCACAAGGAATACCCGCTTTATCCAACACCTCTAACCAATAAGTACGTGATTGCTCGGAAAATTTCTTACTCAATTCACCACACAGCAGCTCACGCTGAGCCACACGAGCTGGATTGGTCATAAAACGCTCATCCATATGCCAATCAACTGCAAGCACATCACAAAGTTTGGCAAACTGACTGTCATTCCCACAGGCTAATATAAAGTGCTGCTCACCCTGACCTGCAAACACTTGATAAGGCACGATATTGGGATGCTGATTGCCCAGTCTGGGCGGCACTTTGCCCGATGCCAAATGGTTCATACCCACATTAGCAAGCATCGCAAGCGCACTATCTAAAAGTGCAACGTCTACCTGTTGCCCTAACCCAGTAGTCTCACGAGCAATCAAAGCCGCTTGGATACCAATCGTCAGCTGCAATCCTGCAAACAAATCGACCACTGCCACACCAACCTTATGCGGTTCGCCATCACTCGGCCCTGTAATGCTCATCAGCCCTGACAACCCTTGGATAATGTAATCATAACCAGGGCGCGCGGCATCTGGTCCTGTCTGACCAAAACCCGTCAATGAGGCATAAATCAGGCGCGGATTGTCTTGTTTCAGACTGTCATAATCCAAGCCGTATTTTTTGAGACCACCCACTTTGAAATTTTCTACCAAGATATCACTGTCAATGGCCAGTTTTTTAATGATAGCTTGTCCTGCTGGCATGGTGATATCGACGGTGAGAGATTTTTTATTACGGTTAATGGTAGCGTAGTAAGCAGAGGTATCATCGCTGAATGTTGGCGGTGCCCAATGGCGCGTTTCATCACCGATATGCGGACGCTCAACCTTGATGACTTCAGCGCCCAAATCTGCGAGTACTTGAGTACAAGAAGGACCGGCCAACACTCTCGATAAATCAAGCACCTTGATACCATGCAATGCACCTTTTGGCATATCCGTCATAATAATCCCTTATTGTGTGGCATATTTTTGATAAAAAATTGCTATGCATCATTTATCTTTTGGTACTTTTCATTGAAATTTTTAGATAATAAAGACTGATAAATAAATGATGAATAACAACCATGCATAAAAACGATGTATAAAAATCAGAAACGCACGCTACTATCTATAACAGCTTATTAGAAAGCCAAACAATAACGTACGTTAGTCAAAACTCTCTTTAAATCTCTGCATTTAAATTACATTCAGTTTAAAAGAACGCTTGAATACCAGTCTGCGCACGACCTAGGATAAGCGCATGAATATCGTGCGTACCTTCATAGGTATTAACCGCTTCTAAGTTCATCACATGACGAATAATGTGGAATTCATCAGAGATACCGTTACCGCCATGCATATCACGAGCAATACGCGCGATATCGAGCGCCTTACCACAATTATTACGCTTAATGAGTGAAATCATCTCAGGCGCAGCATTGTCTTCATCCATCAGACGACCAACACGTAGCGCTGCTTGCAGACCCAAAGCGATTTCTGTCTGCATATTGGCAAGTTTCAGCTGTACCAATTGCGTCGCGGCTAGCGGACGACCAAATTGCTTACGATCTAGCGTGTACTGACGGGCAGCTTTCCAGCAGAATTCAGCCGCGCCCATCGCGCCCCATGCGATACCATAACGGGCTTTATTTAAGCAGCCAAATGGACCTTTTAGTCCACGGATATCTGGGAAAGCATTGACTTCAGGAACGAATACTTTATCCATCACAATCTCACCCGTGACTGAAGCACGTAATGAAAATTTACCTTCAATTTTCGGCGCTGATAAACCCTTCATACCTTTATCTAAGATAAAACCACGAATTTCACCAGCATCATCTTTTGCCCAAACCACAAATACATCAGCGATAGGACTGTTGGTAATCCACATCTTATTACCCGTCAGCTCATAACCGCCATCAACCGCTCGTGCACGAGTCGACATCGAGGCAGGATCTGATCCTGAATCTGGTTCTGTCAAACCAAAGCAGCCGACGTACTCACCTGTGGCAAGCTTAGGTAAATAACGCTCTCTTTGCTCTTCGGTGCCGTACGCCCAGATAGGATGCATAACCAAACTTGACTGCACACTCATCGCTGAACGATAACCTGAGTCAACGGCTTCTACTTCTTTAGCAATTAAACCATAAGCAACACTAGATAAACCGGCACAGCCATACCCTTCAATCGTCACGCCAAGTAAGCCCATCTCACCCATTTGACGCATGATATTACGGTCAAAATTCTCATGACGATTGGCTTCAACGATGCCAGGCATCAGTTCTTTTTGAAAAAACTGGCGGGCGCTGTCCGTGACCATGCGCTCTTCGTCAGTAAGCTGATCGCGCAATAAAAAAGGATCTTCCCAATCAAAACTTGGACGCGTAGATGTTGCCATGTAGATCTCCTTGATATCAGTCATCCTGACCGACGAGTAGTAATTAATGAATAAATTAACTTAATAGGTTATTGACTTATAAATTCCGCTGTGCGAAACTTAGTTTCATGATTTATATTCATTAAAACAAAGTTTCGGGTCGCTGTAAACCTTTATCCAAAAAAATGAGCATAAAATGACAAAAAATATATCAGCAGCTCTACCATTACTCACTCGAATGAATAGCATTCTTGAACAGAGTAAAGAAGATAATGACAGACAATTCGTGACTGCATTGGGGCGTGGACTGACTTTGTTATCAGCCTTTGAGCATCATGAGCAGCTTAGTCATCAACAGTTATGTCAGATGACTACCCTACCAAAAGCGACCATCACTCGCCTGATTCACACATTAATAACGCTTGGATTTTTACGCATGACCGAGCACGGACAGTATCAACTAGGCAGTAGTGCTGTACGTCTAAGTGCGACCGCATGGAGTCGCCACGACATGGTCGCAGCGGCTGAGCCTTTACTGCGACAGTTTGCTAGTGAGAATGAAGTATCAATGAATCTGGCAACCGAAGTCGAAGGAGAAATGCGCTATCACGTTTGTTGTCGTAGCCCTGCTCGCTTATCAGTCAATTTGCAAGTTGGCTCAGCAGTGCCGGTCGCTCGCACCGCTATTGGACGCGCTTTTTATGCGGCTAGCTCGCCAGCAAGACAGGCTGTCATTGAAGGTAATTTAAAAGAGCATTTATCTACAGAAGATTATAACCACGCGCAGTCTGCTCTATCTGACGCCGCAGAGCATTATAAAGCGCATGGCTATACGGTATCAGATGGTGAGTTTTCTACTGATATATTGGCAGTGGCCGTTGGTGTCTTTGATGTTGCGACTGGGCAATATGCGTATTCGCTAAATGCCAGTGTACCAAGTGCCAACTGGGAATCAGAAGAATATGCAGCGATGATTGTGCCAAAATTGCAGGCGTTGGCTGAGCGGATTGGTGGTGGGGTTTAAAAGAGAACAAATGATAAATCTATAGTACAAGCATCTTGGCTTAGTCGATGGGTTTTGTCTTATGAAAGATGCTTTATTTTAGCTCATCAAACTTCAAACCAAACTTCAGCAGATACTTACGCAATCTATCGCTATCGTTCGGGCTTTTTAGCTTATCGCGTGAGTTGGCATACAGATAGCGCCCAGCCGCCGCTTGATTTTTATGGTTAATACACACCTCAATCACATACGCCAGTTGCACTGCATCAAACGGATCAATAGTCGCCAGCATATCTTCATCAAGATATTGGCGTAAAACGTTATGGCTACCCTGCTCGATGGTTTCACTATCTAGAGTAGTATCGGGGCTATTATTGCTTGGGCTATTTTTAGTCCTGCCATTACCGCCATTTAAGCTATCAGAGCCATTCAAACTATCAGGTAACGCCCAAAGATGCGTTAAGCGTTCAATCTCCGCTTGCACATCATCATTGCGAATAACTTTACTCTCAGCAAGTGTAGTCAGGCGAATCATACTGGCAGTCAAATCACGAAAATTGCCTTGCCATGTCGCATCCGCACTCATCGCAAAAGATTCATACAGCTGCCTTGCTTCTGGGGCAAATCGATACTGCTGCTGTTGCTCGCTACCCAAGCGCGCCAATTCATAATCGATATTGGCAGGTAAATCTTCCAACTTGTCTTTGAGTGATGGCAAAGAAAACGTCCATGTATTGAGACGCGCAAATAGATCTGCCCGAAACTCGCCATTAGCGACTGCTTGGCGCAAGTCTTTGTTAGTGCCTGCCATCAGCTGAAATGACACGCTAATCGGCGTATCACTGCCAAGCGGATAAAAGCGCTGCTCTTCCAGTGCGGTCAATAGCATCGCTTGCTCATCAAGCCCCAACTCACCGATTTCATCTAAAAATAATAAACCACCATCGGCTGATTTTAGCAGGCCATCACGGCTCGTCGCAGCTCCCGTAAATGCACCTTTGACATGACCGAATAGCACACTCATGGCAGTGTCACCACGTAGCGTGGCGCAGTTGACCTCGACGAATTGTTCAAGCGTGTTTTTGCCTTGCGTACTGTTAGCTTTGGCTTTTTTGAGCGCGTAGATTTGGCCTGCCAGTTGCGACTTGCCCGCCCCTGTTGCGCCCATTAATAATATGGGTGCGGTTGATCGGATGGCCACCTTTTCAATATCGGAGATGAGCTTTTGATAAGCGGCATTTTGGGTGACTAGATTGGCTTGTAAAGTTTGCCAATGCTGCTGTTTTTCTGCTTCAAAGCGTTCACGTAATCCATCATAGCGTGAGACATCCAAGTCAATCACTTGATAGCGACCTTTCGGATCAGCTTGGTCTGGCTTTGGACAAGGCGAGGTTTGAATCAAATCTGCTGGAATAAATCCTGCTTCTACCAACAAAAACCAGCAAATCTGCGCCACATGCGTACCTGTGGTCAGATGCAGTAAGTAGTCGGTATTGTCCTGAAAGTTAAACCCTGCGGCAAAATCATACAGCTCAGCATAAACGTCGGCAAAATCCCACGGACTGCTCAATGCCACATGATGACCAATCACGTTAGTATTAGGGCTAACCTGCGCCACATCATCGGCAACTATTTTAAACAGCCGCTTATCACGCTTGCTATACAAGATATGCAGCTCATCGACCAACAGCTCATCATGCATACCTAAGCTCACGGTTGGCCGCCATCGTTGCCAACGCTTATCATTAAAACCATTGTCTAAAGTAGTACCGAGGAAGCCGATGACGGCGGTTTTATTCATCATTAGTTAGGTCACTCTCATATCTTTTTAAAGCCAATGACCTGACTATTTTTTTTCGCGCACTAGGCATAATCTCCCAGAATATATCCATCGGATCGCCTAATAATCTTATATATTCAAGAGCTAATAATTGAATTTTAATATTCTCAAAGTCTATTGTATCTATTGAAACAATATCAAAATCATCCGGATATTTAGAAGCTATATAACTTGTGAAATTTGCATGAATAGCTCTTTCAGGATAAGGCTGTAAAACTTTAGGAACAATAAACTTTAGTATTTCATTCCATGAAATATAGTATTCTAACTTTACTTTTTCTCTTTTACCTCCTCTATTAACGTTATGTCTAATACTAATAGTCAAAATATCCTCACCTTGAGCTAAGTCTAATATTTCAGTATTATTTGCTTGTAAAACCTGAACCTGTTTTTCAAGCTCATCTTTTTCTTGTCTAAGTTTATTCAGTTGCTTTAATAAATCAGTATTATCAGTTGCTTCATTTCCTCTTATCCATCCAACAGCTGGATAAGTTTTAATCGTTTTGGGCAAACTAAGCGCAACTAAACCAGATAACTCTTTTGCATCATCCCAAAATTTTACCAAACGATTAGTCGTTACCTTCTCTCTAAAAATTTGTAGTTTTTGTCGTGCTTCAGAATCCATTTCGACTTTTTCAACCGCTAATTTTTCAGGACTACCGTGAACTAACGCAACAACCTTAATGCCTTGTTTAATTGCGTAGTCATACTCCATTTCTGTATAGCTAATACCTTTTTCAGACAAACTGCCGTATCGACCACCTACGATAAGTAGGTAGTAATCACTATCATCAATAACTTTCTTTATGAATTCAAACTGTTCTTCATCTAGAGCAGGAAATAGCTCCATCCCAGCGGGTATACAGTCCATTTCCATAAGTGTTTGAATAACATTGCTTCGCTCATCTTGTAAATCTGCAAATGTGGAACTCACAAATACTTGGTATCTCTTATCCATATACACCGTCCTTTTATAGTTAATTTTCTATATTTTTATAAAATATTATATTCACTTAATTATAACTTATGTCAACAATCAGTTCTAATTTTTTTAATTTATTTAAATATATCAACTACTTATAAATAAATTCCAACTATTTTAAAAACTTGGCACACCCTTAGCATTATATAAAGCAAGCATCCTCTTTCATAATATAGTCGATTCAATTTAAAAGTAGTACAAGGCAACCGAGTGTAGATGTATATGTGATACTTCAAGCGAGGGTAACGCTGTAATACTTTTATAGGGGAATGACTATAAACAAACTTTGCAATGCTAAGGAACATAACATGCAACCAACCACTCATAACATCATTCAAGACGGTGGAACGCCGATCAGACTTTGGACCAAGGGCGTGCCTGTTGATCCAAAAGCACACGATCAATTGATCAAAGCATCAAAAATGCCTTTTGTATATAAATGGCTTGCGGTGATGCCCGATGTGCATGTCGGTATTGGTGCGACTATCGGTACGGTATTGCCGACTAAAGAAGCGATTATTCCGGCTGCCGTTGGCGTCGATATCGGCTGCGGAATGATGGCGGTACAAACCACCCTAACTGCAAACGATTTGCCAGACAGTTTGCTTGGTCTGCGTACCGAACTGGAAAAAGCGATTCCACATGGTCGTAGTAAAACGCGTGGTCGCGGGTCACGCCGTGATGTTGGCGCGTGGGCAAACCCTGACGACACCGTAATGAACGGTTGGGGAACGCTGGTTGATGACTTTAATTATATAACCCAAAAGCATCCTCGCCTAAAAAACACCAATAACCTTAACCATTTGGGTACGCTGGGTACGGGTAACCATTTCGTCGAGGTGTGCCTTGATGAAACCAACCAAGTTTGGATCATGCTGCACTCAGGCTCACGCGGTGTGGGTAATGCCATTGGTCGCTATTTTATTGAGCTGGCACGTGAAGACATGCGCAAGTGGTTTATCAACTTGCCAGATAAAGATTTGGCCTACTTTGCCGAGGGTACAGAGCATTTTGATGACTATTGGTTTGCGGTTGGTTGGGCGCAGCGTTTTGCCTTTAAAAACCGCGAAATCATGATGGAAAAAGCGATTAAAGCCCTACGTCACATCATACCTAAGCCGTTTGATGCTGCGGTAAAAGCGGTGAACTGTCATCACAACTATGTGGCTAAAGAAGAACACTATGGCGAGGAAGTATTTGTGACCCGTAAAGGCGCAGTGCGTGCCCGTGTTGGTGAATACGGAATTATTCCGGGGTCAATGGGTGCCAAGTCATTTATCGTGCGCGGTAAAGGAAACGAAGAATCGTTTTGCTCTTGCTCGCATGGCGCAGGTCGTATCATGTCACGTACTGAGGCGAAAAAGGTATTTACAGTCGCCGATCAAATTGCACAGACTGCGGGCGTAGAATGCCGAAAGGACGTGGATGTGATTGATGAGATTCCAGCGGCTTATAAAAATATTGATGATGTGATGCAAGCACAAAGTGATTTGGTAGAAGTGGTACATACCTTGCGGCAGGTGGTTTGTGTTAAAGGATAGGTAGGAACTATTATTTTCTAATATCACAAGGATAAAATTATGGAAGATTCCATCCAGTCTAAGCTTATATATACAAACTTGCAGTTAGATAATGCATCTGAAATGATTAATAAAGGGCAGTTTGAACAAAGCTATAAGTTATGCTTATATTTAAAGGAGCTTCTAGAAAAAGTCCATGATCTCAGTGACCCTAGTTTTTCCTACGCATTTTTTAGACTTGCTGGACTATTTGTTGATTTAGGTAATAGGGATTCCAACCTAGAGTCTTCTCAAATCGGATTGGAAATAATGGAGTCTAATAGCTTTGAACACTGTTTAACTCGTGATAGTTATTACTACTGCTTAGCAAACGCTAAAGGTAATTTGACTCAAAGTGATTCCAATAACTACTGTAAAACTGATGTCAGTAAGATAGAAAGATTTTCAGAAGTAGGGTCATTACTTCTCAAAGCAACTATGATTCGTAGAAAAAATAAAGATGTTTTGTCGCCACAGGTTATGGTTAATATGGGAATAAATCTATATCTGCAGTATAGATTTTCAGAAGCATTAAGTTTGTTTGACAAGGTCAATTGTATGGGATTAGACATTCCAGAATCTTGGGTAAATCGCAGTGAATGTTTAGCACTATTAAATCAGATTACAGAAGTATTCTCGATCCAACAATATAAAGAGGTAGCTCAAGGCTATTATCATGCTAGTGTTTCGAGTGAATTTCCTTATGACTGGCAAAATAACTTTTTCAATAAGGCTAAACACACGGAAAAAGAGATCGAAGATTATTGTTTGGATTTGGGTATAGATATAGAAGATGACAAACATTTAGACGAACAGGAATATCAATCTTTGTCAGAATATCGTAGATGGTGTTTAGATAATTTTTTAAGCCTTAGTGAACATGGTTTATATTGTAAGTGTCATGGAAGTGCGCGTGATAACTTGAATATCCCAGTGCCCACTAGAGCAGTTGCTGGAGATTTTATATTACCGATGGAGAAGGTATTAAATAGGCTTAAATCCGAATTTGGACTTGCTAGATTAATGTTGTATGAACATCAATCTGATAAGAAAGATAACGATATTGACGATGATGCTTGCTATGCGGAGCTATATGACAACGAGCTGCTAGGAACAAACATCGAAAAGCTTCGTACTGCTTTTCGAATTTGCTTTGGTATACTAGATAAGATAGGTAATGCCATTGCTTTGTTGTTTGATTTACAACTTAAAACCAATAAAGGTAAAGTCAGGCCCTCATACTTTCATACCTTTTGGGAACTTGAAAACGAAGACAGACGTCAAAAGTTCGAAGCTTATGATAATGAAGGTTTGATTGGTTTATATAGCATAGCTTGTGATTTAAATCACAAGCTAGAAGGTGAGCTTAGTTTTTACAAGCAGTGGCGAAATGCCTTGGAGCATAGTTTTGTATTTGTTTATGAGAATGAAAAACCTGAAGATATTGAAACCTCATTAGCCTATTATGAAGAACCAGTTTTTATTTCAGAGTCCGAATTTGTTGAGAGCGCCGAGCATGTCCTGCAATTGACACGTTCAGCCATTTTTTCCTTCGTCTTTGCAGTTAGGATCAAAGCTGAGAAAGAAGCTCTTGAAGATATTCCTAATATTTTAAGTCAGGACAAGTTTATCGAGCGAAAGAAATATACTTAGAAAATAAAAAATAAGAGAGAGGGAAACAAAATGAAACTCGCAGAAGCCTTACTCATTTGCCAATAAAGATAATAAATACTCATGACTAAAACAAATCCCAAAACCCTAAAAATAGATGGCAGCACTGGCGAAGGTGGCGGGCAAATCATTCGCACTGCCCTATCGTTATCGATGCTCACAGGCACACCAATCGAGATCACCAATATTCGTGCTGGAAGAGCTAAATCTGGATTGATGCGTCAGCACTTGATGTGTGTACAAGCCTCGCAGCAAATATCAAATGCCACCGTGACAGGTGCCGTTTTGGGCAGTATGGCGTTCACCTTTACGCCAAGCAAAGTGAAATCAGGCGATTATAATTTTGATATTGGCTCAGCAGGCAGCACCAGTCTTGTGCTACAAACGCTTTTACCCGCCCTGCTTTTTGCCAATACTGGTTCAGCATCACCATCTACCGTGACTATCAAAGGCGGCACGCACAATCCTCTCGCACCAACGACAGATTTCCTACAGCAAGCGTTCGTCCCTGCAGTAGCGAAATTAGGTATGCACGTGGATATCGAGTTTGTACAAGCAGGGTTTGCGCCTATTGGTGGCGGCATGATTAAAGCGACGATAACGCCATTTATGCGCCATGCAAGCGCTTCACAATTTAACCTGACTAAACGCGGTAAGCTTAACGGTATAGAGCTGGTCGCGAGCGTGCTCAATCTAGAGTACGACATTTGCAAACGCGAGCTTGCCAGGGCTCAAGCATCATTGGTTGAAGCAGGTATTGATAAGACACTAATTACGACTAAAAGCTTTAAATTGCAAGGCATTGGTGAAGGCAATAGCTGTTATGCACAAGTCACTCATGAGGTTTCTGACACCCAAAATCATAAAGAATATCACGCCGAGGTATTTGCTTTACTAGGAGAGAAACGCAGCTCGGCGGAAAAGATAGGTTGTCGTTTATCAGGCTTAGTCAAACGTTATATATTTAACACCGACTCACTGGTCGATGAATACTTAACCGACCAATTACTCTTACCGTTGGCTTTAGCAGGCGGTGGCAAGTTTACCGCACGTGTCGTTAGTAAGCACGCTGAAACCCAAGCATGGCTCATTCAGCAATTTTTGCCCGTTGAGATTAAGCTTAAAGTGATCGATGAGCAGAAAACTTTGGTACAAGTTGTCTGTTAAAATCACGCCACTAGCAACATCAACAGTAGCACTCTGTTACCCAATTACTGCTATGCAGTGATATCATATGTGTATGATGTAGGCGATAAATCTGAGCGCTTTGTCAGTGTCTAACAATAATGGTCATAAGGGGGTGGTTTTTTCCCTACTCTCTCTTTAAATCATTGTCACCTTTTTAATATTTATGTATTACTGTTGAGTGTAGCCATGCCCCAATCTCGTACCAATCTAAATCCTGAACCTAAAACCAACTCTCCGTATTTGGTCGGCTTATTGCTGCGTTATAGCACCTTTGGCGCTGCCATCTTAATATTTTTAGCAGGTCTACTATTGCTAAATTGGTGGTTAATTATTCTCGGTGGGTTTGGGGTATGCTTGGGAATTTATGACGTCTTACAATCAAAGCATGCTATTTTGAAAAACTATCCAGTTGCCGGACATATCCGTTATGTGCTTGAAGATTTTCGTCCTGAAATTCGTCAATATTTACTAGAAAATGACAAAGAACAAGTACCGTTTTCACGCCAGCAGCGAGCGCTAATCTACCAACGTGCTAAGAATGTCAGTGACACCAATGCCTTTGGTACGCTAGATAATTTATACACCAATGGTAAAGAATGGTTTTTACAATCAGCGATTAGCCAACCTCTAGAAAATAAAGATTTTCGTATTATGGTTGGCGGTGAGCGTTGTCAGCAGCCCCATGATATGTCGGTATTTAATATCTCGGCGATGAGCTTTGGCAGCTTATCGGCTAACGCGATTATGGCGCTCAATCAAGGCGCAAAAATGGGCGGCTTTACTCATGATACGGGTGAAGGGGCTATCAGCCCTTATCATCGCAAGTTCGGTGGTGATTTGATTTGGGAGCTAGGTACAGGGTATTTTGGTTGCCGTGATGATAGTGGCAATTTTGACCCGCAGTCTTTTGCCGAAAAAGCGGTTGATCCACAAGTAAAAATGATTGAAATCAAATTATCTCAAGGGGCAAAACCTGGTAAAGGTGGCGTGCTACCCGCGGAGAAAATCACCCAAGAAATCGCTGATACCCGTCAAGTACCGACAGGTCAAGATTGTGTGTCGCCCTCGTCGCATACAGCCTTTAGCACCCCACGAGAATTGGTGGCTTTTTGGCAACAACTGCGCGAGTTGTCAGGCGGCAAACCTGTGGGCTTCAAGCTTTGTGTTGGTCAGCCTTGGCAGTTTATGGCGATTGTGAAAGCCATGATCGAAACCGATAACTATCCTGATTTTATCGTCATCGATGGCGCAGAAGGCGGTACTGGCGCGGCTCCTGTCGAATTCATGGACAATGTCGGCATGCCGATGGTTGAAGGGTTTTTATTAATACACAATACTTTGGTCGGCGCAGGCATTCGCGATAAAATCAAACTTGGCGTGAGTGGTAAAATCGTCTCTGGTTTCGATATTGCCCGTATGATTGCCTTGGGCGCAGACTGGTGTAATTCAGCGCGCGGCTTTATGTTTGCCGTTGGCTGTATTCAATCACGTTCGTGCCATACCAATACTTGCCCGACGGGCGTTGCCACCCAAGACCCGTATCGTCAAAAGGCGCTGGATGTACCAAGCAAAGCTGAGCGCGTCGCAAGCTTCCATAAGAACACTCTGAAATCCCTAGCCAGTATCGTTGGCGCAGTAGGTTTACAACACCCAAGCCAATTACAACCGTATCATATCGCGCGTCGTCTCGATGATGGGCAGATAAAACTATTATCGAAGTTCTTTTATTTTACCGATAAGGGAGCGCTACTCAATAATAGCGCCCGCGCAGATGTGTTTAATCAGATGTGGGTAATGGCGAACCCAGATAGCTTTTTAGCCAATGATGACGCCCTCATTGCTTATAATAAAGACTCACGGGATAAAGGTAGAGAAACCACCACATCGGTGGAACAGAGCCTTGGTAACTTTGCGAGTATCACTGGCGGTGGGCAGTTAATCGGTAACGTCAATAATACTTTTCGCGAATTTCCGCCTAGCAGTGATTGAGAAATAGCGATTAAAAATCCGTGAGCCCTGACTATTTATATCTCACTCCATACTATAAAAGATATATCATTGATGCCAAATTTCGCTCTTTCCTTACCTTTAGGAGCAGTCGCCCTACTATTGCTAAGTGTCAGTGCTTGCCAACCAATAAGCACTGATGCTGCTGACAACAAGACACAAAACTGGTCGTGCCAGACTCAGGATGCACCATTTTCTTATAGTTTTTGTAGCGTTGACGCTCAAGCCTTGATGAATGGCCGCTACTCATTAAAATTATTTTGGCAGCAGCCTGACAGCACGAAATCGTTGCTAACCTTTGATAGGTTATTAGCGACTTTACCAAAAAATCAAGCTCTTAGCTTTGCTATGAATGCAGGTATGTATAACGAGAACTATGCACCGATTGGCTATACCATCATTGATGGTGAAGAGATCAAATCGCTAAATCTCAAAGAAGGCGGTGGCAATTTCCATTTATTGCCCAATGGTGTGCTGTGGTGGAATAAATCGGGCAACGTGCAAATTACGGAAAGTAACGCCTTTGACGATCAGCTTAACAGTAGTAAGGCACAGCCTTGGTATGCCACCCAATCAGGTCCTATGTTGGTTATCAATAACGAGATACATCCGCAATTTAATCCTGATAGCACCTCACTCAAAATTCGTAATGGCGCAGGTGTTTGCGATGACGGTCACATAAAATTTGTCAATAGTGATGAGCCTGTGACATTTTATCAATTTGCATCGTTGTTTAAGGATGACTTAAGCTGTCCGAATGCTCTATTTTTAGATGGCGGGATTGCATCGGCGTTATACGCGCCCAGTATTGATAAGCATGATAAAAAAGAGATGGGTGTGATGATAGGGTTGGTTGAAAATAAAGATTAGGCGATGTATTTATTTTTAAAATAGTGATAAAAATAAGATAAATCGCATTGAATAAAAAGCACTTGAGACGACTCTGTCATCCAAGTGCTTTTTTTATTAATAGCAACAGTTAATAGCTAAAATTAACCGCCCAAACTCATCTTGGGACCAAACGGTTCGTAATGAACGCTATCAACACCGTGATCTAGCGTCACTAGCCCATCAATCATGCTTTCCATAAATGGCATCGAGCCACAGACATAAATATCAGCAGGCTTAGGTAATTGAGCAAGCCACGCCTCATCTAATAGTTGTCCCGACTCAAAATAGAAGACATGCTTCTCTACAGTCTCAGCCTTTTCTAACAGCGTCTCCACTTCAGTATTGAAAGCGTGATGCGCATCATTTTGGCAAGCATAAACCCAGATAATAGGTCGTTTTGGATTGGCTAATACTTGTGCCTCCAACATAGATAGCACAGGGGTTACACCAACACCAGCACTTATCAATACTAGCGGAATCTCATTTTGCTGTACCAAGTCTTGATTGAGCGCAAAGTCACCTGCTGGTGCCGATAATAAAACCGTGTCACCCACTTCTAATTGGTCGTGCATATAGTTAGAGACCAAACCATGATGCTCATTGCGATTGTCACGTCTGACCGCAAACTGAATGCCTGCATCAGTACTAGCAGAGTACAAAGAGTAATGACGTAGCGCAACATGGTCACTGTCTTTTGGATCTGTTTTCACCGTGATGTATTGACCTGCGGTTAAAGTCAATTTGCTCAGGTCGATCTCTTGATGACTTTCTGCATTATCCTTGGCTGGTACAACTGTAAAGGCCGCAATATCCGTAGCGGCTGCTACCTTTTTAATCACTACAAAAGGCGCAAAACCCTGCCACATCGCCTCCTCATACATGCCATGTTCAATCTGGATAAATACTGAGGCAATCTCATCATAAGCTTCAGTCCAAGCATCGATGATATCGTCATTGGCCGCCTCGCCCAGCACTTCCTTAATTGCACCGATTAAATGCTTACCAACAATAGGATAATGCTCAGGCAAAATTTGTAACGCGCGATGCTTGTGGCTGATTTGCGTGACTTGTGGCAATAACGTCGCCAATTTATCCAAGTGCTTAGCAGCGGCTAACACGGTCGTCGCTAGAGCCGTCTGTTGACGACCCAATTTTTGATTGGTTTCGTTAAATATGTCCAACAGCTCGGGATGCTCTTCAAACATGTTTTTATAAAACACCGTGGTGATTGCCGTTCCATGCTCTTCAAGGACGGGAACAGTTGCGGTGACGATTTCTAAAGTCTTTGGTGAAGCCATACTGTCTCTCTTATTAGTACCAATTCCAAAACATATGAGGAGCGCTGTCAAACTCGTTTAGTCTACTGAATGTAATACTTGCACGCGCTTTTTTGCTACTAAAATGATTGAAAATGGCATAATTTCATTACATTGATTGGTTGATTCACATATGAAAAATGAAGTGCTTAAATAAGCAACGACGACTGATTTTTACAAACAATTATCAAATTCTTGTCATCAAATTTTTTGCCGAACCAGTCAAAACGCCTCTATAAGATTCATTTAAAATGAATGTTATCATATTTTGCTGCTTATACCAATGCAGTGTGACTGCAAAACTGATTATTTTCGACAAAAAAGCAGCCGCTATGCTGTCATAACGGCTGCTTTTATCAGAAAATATAGGGATTAACAGGTTTTATAAGTTAGAGCATTCATCCAAAACTCAAAATTAACGCGCTAGATAATTGGTCATATCTTCTACCCCATGTAAGGTCATCGGATACATTTTATTGTCGAATAGTTTCTTAATTTCAACGATGGTTTGCGTATATTGCCAGTACGCTGGATCTTCAGGGTTGAGCCAAGCGACTTTATCGAAATGCGCGAGCACCCGCTTGAGCCAAACAATACCCGCCTCATTGTTCATATATTCAACGCTGCCACCAACTGTCATCAGCTCATATGGCGACATTGACGCATCACCGACGAAGATAACGCGATATTCGCGACCGTATTTATTAAGCAGCTCAAAGGTAGGCATCGGTGCACTATGGCGACGATTATTATCCTTCCAAACATAGTCATACAAACAGTTATGAAAGTAAAAAAACTCTAAGGTTTTAAATTCATTTCTAGCCGCAGAAAACAATTTCTCAAGTGCTTCAACATGGACATCCATACTGCCGCCGACATCAAACAGCATCAGCACCTTGACGCGGTTACGACGCTCCGCTTGCATATGAATATCAAGCACGCCTTTTTTGGCCGTGCGTTTGATAGTCTCATGAATGTCTAGCTCATCCGCGCTACCGGTACGGGCAAACTGACGCAAGTTACGTAACGCCATCTGAATTTGGCGCGTGCCAAGCTGACTGTCATCATCGAGATTGCGATATTTACGCTGCTCCCAGACTTTAGCGGCGCTACGCTTACGCGATTCACCGCCGACGCGCACCCCTTCCGGATGATCACCATAAGCCCCAAATGGTGACGTACCGCCAGTGCCGACCCATTTATTACCGCCTTGATGCCGCTCTTTTTGCTCTTTGAGACGCTCTTCAAGCGCTTTCATTAGCTCCTCTAACGAGCCATATTTTTTGAGCAGTCGGCGCTGCTCTTCGGTTAGGTTTTTTGGGTCTAATTTTAAGTCAAGCCACTCTTTAGGAATGTCCGTCAATTTAGCCAATAGCTCATCCATATCCAGGCTGTCGACGCCTTCGAAATAATCTGCCATTGCTCGATCGAATTTATCAAAATGGCGTTCGTCTTTGACCATACAAAGCCGAATCAGTCGGTACATATCCTCACGACTGGCAAAGGTAGACAGCTCTGGATTTTCAGGATGCGGCTGCATCATCAGCCCTTGATCTAACGCGGCATTTAGGTCAAGCAGCTCACGCGTACTGACTGGCACACCATAAGTACGTAAGGTATAGAACAATTTGATAAACATAAGAGTCGCATCGCTTATTGGCTGATATGGTGACAAGTGAAGCCGTTTTATTAGGGCGTGTTGTCATTTTGAAAAAAGTCTGTTGCTTAACGCCGCATTATATTAGCAAAGCGTTGCAACAAGCTCACATCGGCTTCGTTTTTTAGCAGTGCACCATATAATGGCGGGATAGACTTTTCACCGCGTAAGTTTTCTTCCAACTCTTCTTGTGCCATATCATCAGCCAGTAGCAACGTTAACCAATCTACCAACTCTGAGGTTGATGGTGGCTTTTTGAGCCCTTGGACATTACGCAGCTTATAAAAAATATCCAGCGCATCATTGACCAGTTTTTCTTGGATATTAGGGAAATGAACGTCGATGATTTGACGCATGGTTTCTTCTTCTGGGAAGTCAATATAATGGAAGAAGCAACGACGCAAGAAAGCATCGGGCAACTCTTTTTCATTGTTTGAGGTGATAATGACCACAGGACGCTGCGCAGCAGTGATGGTTTCTCCCGTCTCATAGACATAAAAAGACATTTTGTCCAGCTCATGTAGCAAGTCATTTGGGAACTCGATATCGGCTTTATCAATTTCATCAATTAGCAACACACTGCGCTCGTTACTGGTAAATGCCTCCCATAGCTTGCCGGGTTTGATATAATTGCCAATCTCATAAACCTTATCATCACCCAGTTGCGAGTCACGCAAGCGCGATACGGCATCGTACTCATACAACCCTTGCTCCGCTTTGGTGGTTGACTTAATGTGCCATGTAATCAGCGGCATCCCTAAGCTTTCAGCGACCTCCTCCGCCAATAATGTCTTACCGGTGCCCGGCTCGCCTTTAATCAATAGTGGTTTTTGTAACGTCATCGCGGCGTTGACCGCCAACTGCAAATCGTCAGTGGCAATATAATTTTGCGTACCAGTAAAGCTTTTTTTCGTTTTATCAGTCGTGCTCATAATCAAGTCTCAGTTATTGTTATAGATTAGGGCTATCAAGAGCCAGGAAAGAATTAAAGGCAATTGATGGCAAATAAATAATCATTTAGATTAGCACAGCATGATTGATTGCCAAAATACTCATGCGTTCGCAGTTGTTGAAAAACAATAGATGCCTTGAACGCCTTTTGACGGTTGGTCGGCACAGTCATAAAACATTTTTTCATAAAAAAAGACACGCATGGTGTCTTTTTTATGGTGCTTTTCATTCACAATATTTTTATTGATAGCGTCTTTTATATAGCTACCATAAAAGCAAAGATCCAATCATCGCTAGCAAAATTTTAATATCATTTTACTGATGTTACTTTACTACTTATCAAGCTTTTCCATATTAGGCTTTTTAGCTAAACTGCTGTCTTTTTTTAAGCTAACGTCTGCTTTAGGATTAGCCGCTACAGGCATTTTATTAGACGGTTCAGCAACAGTGGCGTGATCGGTTAAAGTCGCGCCTTCTGTCAAATAATTACCAGTCGTCAGCTGCATGGTGGCTTGTGTATCTTCTGCAGTACGACTCCGCGCTTTGTCTAGACTTGACTCAAAAGCACCGCGAATAAGCTGCCAGACGAAGCCTACAAACAAGCCGACCACTAACACGACGAGTATCGGCAGCATATTGGTAATCGCGCCAGCCGTGTCCTTCATCATAATCGCATAAACCACGGCGATACTAGCGGGGGCAATCACACTTGGATCGCCAAGGGCAGTACCTGGTGCCAATAACACAGCAAACAATATCATCCAACTCATACCGCCCAACGGCCGCGGCAGCATACGAGCGACCAGCAACCACAATACCAACACAATAACGACACCACCCAGATACGCATACATCGGTAAGTCTGCGGGTGGCACGTCTTTTACCAGCTGTCCCCACCAAATAGCAATTTCGCCGAGAATATCACTAATGGCTTCCAGCGGTAAGCTGTTTATAATACCTTTTAACCAGTCCATGCGTGTGTAGTTACCTGCGTTTATAAATTGTGCAGCGCGTTTACGCGCTTAACGATAGACAATGTGCTGTTTCAACGAACCATAATATCGAATACATTATCGCCAAAAGCCCTTAAGACATAAGCACTTGAAACACGACCTTTTGCCTCGCCACGTATTTTTTGTCTTGTCGCTCATATAGCCTGCTAGTTTATCACGACTTTCTACCAAAATGCATGAGCGCAAATGTGTCGTAAACTTTTTCTTGCTGGCTGTCATGCAACATAGCCAAAAGAGGCTGATTAAAAACTCGCTTCAAAAATACCCATTAATCATAAATATTGTCTTGTGCTTCGCGCGCACGTAATTCCGCTTGGCGGCGCATCACATCTTGCGGTGGCATTTGTACAAAATACCCTTGCGACTGTAATTTTGCCAGTACCTCTGCTTTATCAACGCGCGCAAGCGTCGGCGTATTGGCTAAATCCAAGTGCATCACAAATTTACTGCGCCCTAAACTGGCACGAAAATCTTTTGGTAATACGCCAAGCCAATCTTTAATCTCGTCGGTATCGTCAGGATAATCAGGACGGGCAATATAGACATACATATCGTTATGTTTCGGGAATTTATAAATATCACAATGCATAATAATGACCTATCAGAAACTATCACCATAGATTAGCATATTTTGGGTGAATATCAGTAGTCGCTTTACGTTTTACGATGGGCATTCGTGCTAAATTGACTACTGCCTACCAAACGTAAAACGCTTTACTTATCGATACGGTATTGATTATTCTCACAAAAAATCATTTTTGCCAAAATTATTCACTTTAATCGCGTAGATGACTTGTAAAAGCGCCTTGAACCTTTCATAATAAAAGCGTTTTTCAGGAGAGAGTCTTGAGCACAATATCAGGTGCGTTCATATTAATGAGCTGGCGCTGATAATTGCTACTTGACCACCGAAGGCGCATCCACCCTGCCAATCGCTCAGGTAAAAGGACTGAAAAACACATGTCACGACTGTTTCGCTGTCTACCATCAATTGCGTAGCACACCCAAACATAAGGCATAACAAATCTGGAGAGCGGTAAGGACGGACGACGCCTTACCCACCGAAGGGGAGAAAATGCGACATCATTTAATTTGGTTTTTTAAGGCTGATGCTTTTAAAAACGTGCAATGATGGTTCGTGTTGAAAATCTCAGGTTACAGGACAGATAGGGCTTTTGCTTAAACCGACGTTCGGCGTCTGTTTGGCGGATTGCGCTATTTTTCTGTGCTACCCTTGGTTGCAATGTTTGCACCTTGCAATATTGCTTCTCGCTACTATGATAAGGCACATCAGCCCTCATACTTTGATACTTGTTTTTACGACTGGTTATCGAATGCAGCTGATGTCCACATAAGGATTTGTTATGACCACTACTCAAGATAACACTGCTCAAAGCGCCAACACTTCAGCCGCTAAACGCACACCTCTTTATCAGTCTCACGTTGATAGTGACGGCAAGCTGGTGGATTTTTCTGGTTGGGAACTACCAATCCATTATGGTTCGCAAATCGAAGAGCACGAAGCGGTGCGTACTGATGCTGGTATGTTTGATGTCTCACATATGGTCGTCGCTGATGTCACAGGTAGCGATACCAAAGCATGGCTACAAAAGCTACTGGCCAATGATGTCGATAAACTCAAAACCGTCGGTAAAGCGCTATATTCTGGCATGCTCAACGAGCAAGGTGGCGTCATCGATGACTTAATCGTTTACCTAATGAACGAAGACGCTACTGAATACCGCATCGTCTCAAACGCTGCTACTCGTGATAAAGACATGGCACAATTTGACAAAGTCGCCGAAGGTTTTGACATCAGCATCACTGAGCGTCCAGAGCTTGCGATGATTGCCGTGCAAGGACCAAACGCTGTTGAAAAACTCGCGCAAACCAAACCTAGCTGGGCAGATACTTTAGCTGGTCTTAAGCCTTTCGTTGGTGCTGATTTAACAGACATCGAAGGCGCAGATTGGTTTGTTGCTCGGACTGGCTATACCGGTGAAGATGGCGTCGAAGTCATCATGCATGGTGATGATGCACCCGCGTTTTTTGAGCAATTGAAAGCCAATGGCATTAAACCTGCCGGTCTTGGCGCGCGTGATACCTTGCGTATGGAAGCTGGCATGAACCTTTATGGTCATGACATGGACGACAACGTCAGTCCTTACGAGTGCAACATGGGCTGGACACTTGCGTTAAAAGACGATCGTGATTTTGTCGGTCGTGACGCTTTGGTCAGCAAGCGTCAACAGTCAAAAGACGATAGCTCTGCCATGAAGCAAGTTGGCTTATTGCTAACGACGCGCGGCGTATTGCGTGAAGGCATGACAGTCACCATCAATCAAGGCACGGACAATGAGCAAACTGGCATTATCACCAGTGGTACATTCTCCCCTAGCCTAAAAAATTCGATTGCGATTGCCCGTGTGCCTGCCAGCGTATCAGATGATGATAGCGTTCAGGTCGATCTACGCGGCAAAGGTAAGTTCGTTGATGTTCGTGTTCTTAAGCTACCGTTTGTCCGTAATGGCAAACAGCAGTTTGACTCGTAGGCATTATAAACCCTATTATTAACGTCCACTATTTTTGTTAACCATCCTCTATCACTTAGGAGAGAGACCATGAGCAATATCCCAGCAGAACTAAAATACATCGCCAGCCACGAGTGGTTACGCTTAGAAGACGACGGTACTATCACTGTTGGTATCACTGACCATGCTCAAGACCTATTGGGTGACGTGGTGTTTGTTGAATTACCAGACGTGGGCGACATCATCGCTGTTGATGACGAAATCTCTGTTGTTGAATCAGTAAAAGCTGCTTCTGACGTTTATGCGCCTATCTCAGGTGAAGTCGTTGCGATCAACGAAGCCCTAGAAGACGATCCAGAAATCATCAACTCTGACCCATATGGCGAAGGTTGGTTCTTTAGAATGAAGCCTGACAACATCGCTGACTATGAAGCACTGCTAACCGCTGATGAGTACGAAAGCGAGCTGTAATATCAGCTTCACTCTCTCGCTTTAAAAGCGATGTTTTATTTAAATGCCGCTACTTATAACCTTAAAAAACATAGCTTGTTATGACAGATATTGGCGTCAGCTGATATCTGTACACTTTTTCTTAGAATGCTTATCGCTCAATTTATTGCGTCCAATCGCTATCTGATTTATTCATATCAATTACTTGTCAGGCGCTATTAAAGAGACGTACTCAATACTGCCCCAAGTTGATCACTTAATCTCCAGCATGGATTCTCATATGACCCCTGACACTGATAATCAAGCAAACGCTCAAGCAAGTTCTCAAGAAAAATTTGCCACGCCTGATAATACACCGCAGCTACAAGCGTTTCGCGAGGTGGTTGAATCACGTCGTTCAGTCCGCCGCTTTACCGACACAAAGATACCTGATGATGTGTTAGCAGACTGTTTGCGTTTGGCCATGCTTGCGCCAAATTCTAGCAATCTACAGCCGTGGGAATTTTATGTGATTGATGATGCGGACAAGCGCAAACGCGCGGTGAAAAACTGCATGAATCAAAATGCAGCGAAAACCGCCGCTCGTTTAATCGCAGTCGTTGCGCGCACCGATGTGTGGCATGACCATGCCAAGCAAATATTGCGCGAATACCCTGATAAGCCAGTACCAAAAAAAGTCAAAGACTATTATACCAAAGTCGTTGCCATGGACTTCTTACGAGGACCTGCCAATGTGGTATCAGCGGCTAAATGGGGTGCGACTCAAGTGGTCAGACGGGTAAAAGGTCCGATTAAATCACCTTACTATACTTTTGAAGACACCAAAAACTGGGCAACCAACAATACTGCCCTTGCGGCTGAAAACCTAATGCTTGCCCTACGCGCGCATGGCTTTGATAGCTGTCCGATGGGTGGCTTTGATGAGCCTGCCATGAAGCGCTTATTAAATTTAAGTAACGATCAACATATCATTATGATGATTGGTGCTGGTGAGCGCGCTGATAATGGCGTTTACAACAGCCAGTTCCGCTTTGACCAAAAACAATTTGTTCATTACGTATAAAATCTTAAATCGTCATTAGTTGTTATTACTATTTATTTTAGCCACCCTTTATTACTCCCTTAACCAAGGATTGTCATGACTATCTCGCAAAACCCAACGTTTGATACCTTTAAAGGTTTATTCAACGAAGCTGAATTTGTCTATCGTCATCTAGGCTCTAATGAGACCAAGCAAGCTGACCTGCTCAGTGCCGTTGGTTATCAAGACATGGCGAGCTTCATCAACGATACCGTGCCTGAGCCCGTGCGCTTGCATAAAGAGCTAGATTTGCCAGTGGCGATGAGTGAGCATGCCGCGCTTGCCAAATTGCGTACCATGGCAGATGACATCACTGTTAATAAAAGCTATATCGGTCAAGGCTACTCGCCTGTGCGTATGCCTGCGGTCATTCAGCGCAATGTACTTGAAAATCCAGGCTGGTATACCGCTTATACGCCTTATCAGGCAGAGATTGCCCAAGGTCGCTTAGAAGCCTTGCTTAACTTCCAACAAGTATGTATTGATTTGACTGGTCTTGAGCTTGCTGGCGCATCCTTGCTTGATGAAGCAACGGCTGCCGCAGAAGCCATGGCAATGTCAAAGCGTGTCAGCAAAAGCAAATCAACGCAGTTTTTTGTTGATGACCGTATCTATCCACAAACCTTAGATGTTATTAATACCCGTGCCAAGTACTTTGGTTGGGAAGTGGTGGTTGGTGATTTCGAACTGGCTAAATCAGGCGATTATTTTGGTGCGCTATTCCAATATGTCGGTGTTGAAGGCGATGTTAAAGATTTAACCGACGTCATCGCTGCTGTGAAGAAAAACAAAACCTACGTGAGTGTCGTCAGTGACATCATGAGCTTAGTATTATTAAAATCACCAGCAGATATGGGCGCAGACGTCGCTTTAGGTAGCACGCAGCGTTTTGGTATCCCAATGGGCTTTGGTGGTCCACATGCTGCTTACTTTGCCTTCTCTGACAAAGCTAAGCGCTCAGCTCCTGGTCGTATCATCGGCGTCTCTAAAGACTCACAAGGTAATACTGCCCTACGTATGGCACTACAAACTCGTGAGCAGCATATCCGCCGCGAAAAAGCCAACTCAAACATTTGTACCTCACAAGTATTGCTTGCCAACCTAGCCGGTATGTATGCCGTTTATCATGGCCCAGGTGGCGTGAAGCGTATCGCTACTCGTATCCATGCCTTTGCGACTGCCTTTGCTGATATCATCAAAAATGCCAACGACAGCAACTTAAATGTCGTACATGACCAATTCTTTGACAGCGTCGTCGTTGATTGTGGATCAGAAAAACTGGCCACTCAAATTTTCGAAAATGCTGACAATGTAGGCTATAACTTATGGCGTCTTGGTGAAACCAAATTAAGCGTCGCGTTTAGTGAAACCAGCGATCAACATGACTTTAGCGTATTAACTCAGCTGTTTGTTAGTAAAGCACATGACCTACCAGAAGACGCTCGCGTTTCTCTTGATAGTGCGCACTTGCGTACTGACGCTATCTTGACGCATCCAGTATTTAACTCGCATCATACCGAACATGAAATGCTGCGTTATTTAAAATCGCTTGAAGACAAAGATTTGGCAATGAACCGCAGCATGATTTCATTGGGTAGCTGTACCATGAAACTGAATGCCACCAGTGAAATGCTACCGATTACTTGGCCTGAATTTGCTAATGTGCATCCTTTTGCACCACGTGACCAAGTCACAGGTTATGTTGCCATGATTGATAGCTTGCAAGACCAGTTGAAAGCCATTACTGGTTTTGATGATGTGTCTATGCAGCCAAACTCTGGCGCTTCAGGTGAGTATGCTGGTCTGCTAGCGATTCGCCGTTATCACGAATCATTGGGTGAAACTGACCGTGATGTTTGTTTAATCCCTCAGTCAGCGCACGGTACCAACCCTGCGACGGCT
This sequence comes from Psychrobacter sp. NPDC064578, assembly GCF_044901245.1. Taxonomy (NCBI): domain Bacteria; kingdom Pseudomonadati; phylum Pseudomonadota; class Gammaproteobacteria; order Moraxellales; family Moraxellaceae; genus Psychrobacter; species Psychrobacter sp. NPDC064578. The sequence continues at coordinate 130,207 of NZ_JBJDPI010000009.1, read as the reverse complement.
ATGATGATGGGTATGAAAGTAATCGTGGTTAAAACTGATGACAATGGTAACGTTGATATCGATGATCTAACTGCTAAGTGTGAAGAAAACAGTGCCAATCTAGGTGCATTGATGATTACTTATCCATCAACGCATGGCGTGTTTGAAGAAGGCATCCGTAAAATCTGTGACCTTATCCATAAACATGGCGGTCAAGTTTATATGGATGGTGCCAATATGAATGCACAGGTTGGCATGATGCAACCGGCTGACGTTGGCGCTGATGTATTACACATGAACTTGCATAAAACCTTCTGCATCCCGCATGGCGGCGGCGGTCCAGGCATGGGCCCTATCGGCATGAAGTCGCATTTAGCACCCTTTATGGCCAATCATACATTGAGCCCTGTGCATAATGCGCAAAAAGACTGCTCGGCCGTATCAGCAGCCCCTTATGGTTCAGCAAGTATTTTACCAATTTCATGGATGTACATTGCCATGATGGGTCGTGATGGTCTGCTAAAAGCCACTGAGCTTGCGCTATTAAATGCTAACTATGTCGCTGCTCAATTAAAAGACCACTACCCTGTCCTTTATACGGGCAAAAACGGTCGCGTCGCGCACGAATGTATCATCGATATTCGTCCGCTAAAAGAAGAGACTGGCATCAGTGAAAGCGATATCGCCAAGCGCTTGATGGATTATGGTTTCCACTCACCAACGATGAGCTTCCCAGTTGCGGGTACCTTGATGATTGAACCAACTGAGTCTGAATCTAAAGAAGAATTAGACCGTTTCATCAGTGCCCTAAAATCTATCAAAGCCGAAGCAATGAAAGCCAAAGCTGGCGAAGAGGGTTGGACGTTAGAAGACAACCCACTAGTCAACGCACCGCATACCGCGGCGATGGTCACCAACAGCGAATGGACGCACCCATACAGCCGTGACACAGCAGCATTCCCACTGCCTTATATCCGCGCCCATAAGTTCTGGCCAAGCGTAGCACGTGTCGATGACGCTTATGGTGATAAGAATCTCATGTGTTCTTGCCCAAGTATCGAAAACTACATGTAGTTTTCAAATAAGTATGAACAGTTGATATAAAAATAAACCTCCAAGTCAGCAGCTGACTTGGAGGTTTTTATTTTGTATGTACTTTATCTGACTTGTTATGCTCTTAGCATGGTTAACTCTAAATAAAACAAAAGATGATCAGAATAGCCTGCTACTAATACATATTTTCCTTACTTGCTGTGCGACTTCGTCACTGTAGATGCTACGTAAAACTTATCTCAGCAGCACTTAATTCTTTTTAAATTTAATCGACTATAGTTAGTTAAAATCATAATTGTGTCTATAAGCAAACGCTTTATAATGATCTTCTCATTTAATCTTATGTGGAATAGCTAAAATGACTCGTGCAAATAAAAATACGACAGTGTCTAATCACGAGCCCATTCAGCTTGAAGGTGTCATACTCATAGCAGGCATCATGTTTTTTGCTGCTCTAGCCACAGTTATCAGTATCTATTTTAATGACTATAAGTTAAACATCAGCTGTGAAAAAAAACGACCTGATGAAATAGCAATCTGCCAAATTGTTAAAGTAAACCTACTTGATCAGAAAACTGTATTATTTGATGACCAACCTATTACTACTGCTAATATATTAGGAGTATTAGTTTTTAACAGAAGTCCTAGCGCAGTTAGTAACAACTTCCAAAAAAAGCTGTGCAAAGCTCAATTATATGGTAGTTATGGAGAAGTAATTTGGAAAACTCAGCATTCTAATGAATGGTGGAAACAAAACTGCTTTGGATATGATGATAGTGGCGCTTTTATAGATTACTTAGAAAATCAAGAAATTGCAGAAAACAGAAAGCTGAATCACAACTACCAACTTGTTATCTATAAACATTGGGATAAGTACTTACTAAGCTTTCTAGGTTGGGCAGTGGTTTGCTCAATTATCCTTATTATATATTGCCATATAAGGTTGGGAATAGAACTCCGTAAAATGAGTCAAACTTGAGCTAGATTTAATATACATAGATTATATGAGTTATAAAGACTGGTTCTTCACGTTTTTAGCATTCTTTTTCATATGTTACCAAAACTATTTTTACTTTGTTGGAAAATGCCATGCCACAAAAAAACTGCGTCATTCTCATCCATGGTCTGCACCAAACCGCTTGGATCATGCGACCACTCGCCAAACGCTTGCAAGCAACAGGATTTGATACTCATCAATTCGGTTATCGTAGTATGCGTGACGGTATCAAAACCAATAGTGCCCGCCTAAATAGCTGGCTAGAAAACCATCATCACCCTGACCAACCGATAGATTTGGTTGGTCATAGTTTGGGCGGTCTGATTATTCGTGATTTTGTCACTGCATATCCGCAGTGGCAGATCGGACGCTGCGTGACACTTGGGACACCGCATGTAGGCAGTGTATGTGCTGACTACATTTGGCGCTTAACCCCAGCTGTGGTAGGGCGCTCATACGTCGATGCCTTAGATGGCAGCGTAGCGCCACTACCAAAACATATTACCCTTGGGGTGATTGCGGGTAATCGCCCCTACGGTTTGGGTCAACTGTTTTTACAATATCATAATCGCAAACTGCGTAAGACAAATAATATGCCATCAGTAGAACATCTACTACACGATGGCACCGTATATATAGAAGAAACCAAAATAGAGGCTGCCACGGATCATATAGTTTTACCAGTCTCGCATACTGGGATGCTGGTCGATAAAACAGTAGCCGCGCAAACCAGATACTTTTTACAACATGGACAGTTCGAGCATAACAAACTTACGTCTTGAGAAAATCATCATCTTTTATCAATGATAGAATCTTATGGCTTATCGAACATTGATACCCATACCCTGCTGCAACTCAGTTTTATGTTTTTTGATGACTGGAATCAGGATGTTCATGACCCAGTCATTCCGCCAGCCTTTTAAACCTTCTGGCAACTCGCTTAACTCCTTATCAAAAGCAATTACTTCATACAATTGCCCGAGCCACTTTTTACGCATCAATACATTGTCAGGTACGCCGATAGCTCGTGCATGATTATCGATCGCTTGCTGCACTGCTTTTGACAGTACTTTATTTTTTGAGCGATACGGCGGTAATAGGCAATCAGGATATTCAGCAGGGTGCAGGTTTTTTGCTTGATTTATCACTTTTAGCAGCTCTTCGCCGTATAAGCGCAACATACTGCGATGCATCGTGGTTTTGTGCGCAAGCTCTCGCATATTACTTGGTTTTTCAGTGATGATCTCACGTACTGCTTGTTTTTTAATCACAAACGTACGCGGCTGATTGGTCGAACGCGCCAGCTCCTCGCGCCACGTCGCAACCGCTTGCAGTATCGCCATCTGCTGTGAAGTATAACGATAATCTGCCATTGTTAGGTACATTGCATTGTCTTCAACATGCTGAGCATCATACAAATCACTGGCATAAAGCTGGCAATCTGCCCATACATAATCGTACAAACCTTGCTTTTTTAACGCATATTCAAGACTTAAGTAGAGTGCTGGCAAAAAGCGTACGTCATCAATCGCATATTGCTCTTGCTCATCTGATAATGGACGTTGCAGCCAGTCAGACTGGCTTTGTTCTTTATCAATGTGCATGTCTAGCTGGTCGTCAAGCGCTTGCTGATAGCCCATTTGCAATTGACCCGTTAAGTAAGACAACGCAATTTGCGTATCAAATATATTGGTCAATGGCGGACAACCAGAGAGTAGATAAAAAATTCCTAAATCCTCACCACAGGCATGCCAAATCGCCACATCCACTTTCATCAGCGCTTGCCACAGCTCAGCCAATTGCAGTTGCGGGGCGTCTAGCAAATAAATATGATCACCCACATTTAACTGCACCAATGCCAAGCGCGGATAGTAAGTATCACGTTTGATAAATTCGGTATCTAACGCCACCCGACCACAAGTTGCCAATGCGTCGATAACTTCAGCCAAACCATTTTGCTCACGCACCCACGTGACAGCAGCTTCGTCGGCACTATCTAGCAGCGCATCAATATCTGGCTCTGACGGCAGATCTGCTGACTCTATTTTAGAATTAATTGATGGTGCTAATAAATCATCAGAAGCAGCAATGTTAATGTTGTCTGCAAGGTTTGATTGGATGGCAGCAGTTGAAGCTGTTGAAGCATGGTTGGACACGGGCAGATACCTGCATAAATAGGAGAAAATAAAACGCTAAAGGGCGTCTCAATAAAAGTAAATAATAAAATACTAGGGCTTGTCCTCATTTTAAAAATGGTGATAAAAATGAGATAAATTGCAGTTAAACAAGGAAAATAGCGCAGATAATATCGAGATATTAGCCAGCTATTTGACGCCGTTTAGCAAGATTTAGCCATTTTTAACCCATTTAGATAACTATCGATTGAATTGAGGACACGCCCTAGTGAATCAATTATAACAATTTCATGAAATAAAATGGACAAGACTTGGTTTTTATAAAGAAGTTATAGAAAAAATGTCAGTGTGCTATAAAAATGAACGATTTTGTATCGCTTGTCCAAGGGTCATGCTATCAAGATATTCAAGCTCGCCGCCCATTGGCACACCTTGTGCCAAACGTGTGACCTTATTAACATGACGACTAACCGCTGCACTGATAAAGTGCGCGGTGGTCTGCCCTTCGACAGTCGTACCAGTCGCCAATATCAACTCTTCAACAGGCTCTTGCTTGACCCGCCAGACCAGTTGTTCAATATTCAAATCATCAGCGCTAATACCATCAATCGGAGATAAATGACCACCTAACACAAAGTAGCGGCCACGGTAGCCTGCGGTTTGTTCGATAGCCATCACGTCTGCTGCGGTCTCAACCACACATAGCAAGGCATCATCACGGCGCGGATCTTGGCACAGCGGACAGATGTGATCATCACTGAAGCTGTGGCAGCGCTGGCATTCGACGATATCGCGCATCGCCTCATCAAGCGCTTGGGCAAGTGCCATGCCTTGTGGACGTTTTTTGGTGAGCAAATGCAGCGCCATACGTTGGGCGCTTTTTTGACCCACACCCGGCAAAATACGCAGCTGTTTAACCAGCTGATCAAATTTGGCTGTCAGCAAAGCATCTTCCTTTATTTAACTTAATTTATAAATCGTAGCTATAAAAATGGGGTCGTATCGTGTCGATAACAACCCCATTTTGTCTTTAATATGTCGTGTTTGGCTTAAAAAATAACGACTTAGAACATACCTTGCATACCAGGTGGTAGACCCATACCTGATGTCGCGCCAGCCATGGTTTCTTCGTATAGCGCATCTGCTTGACGAACGGCGTCATTGATAGCAGCAGCGATAAGATCTTCGATCATATCTGGCTCATCCTCTAGCAAGCTTGGATCGATGGTTAAACGCTTAACCACATGGCGACCCGTCATGGTAACTTTTACCAGACCACTGCCCGCTTCAGCTTGTACTTCTTTATTCGCAAGCTCTTTCTTAGCATTTTCAACGTTTGCTTCGACTTTCTTTTGCATCGTTTGTGCTTGTTGCATTAATGCTTGAATATTCATAGTTGCCTCTTTTGTTTTTTAATCATAAATGATTGATATTTTACTAATATAAAGTGCTAACCGCGATTATACCGTTATCTTTACAAACTGTCTAAACCACGCGCCAAATCTTTGATGATATCTTCTACATCTTCTAAGCCTACTGACAAACGAATAAGACCATCTTTGACGCCCGCTTCTGCGCGCTCTTTTGCACTCAAGCGAAAATGGGTCGTTGTTGCAGGATGGGTAATCGTCGTTTTGGCATCGCCCAAGTTATTGGTGATAGAAACCATTTGGGTGGAATCAATGACATGCCAAGCGGCAGATTTTGAATCACGACTATTTGAATCGGTGCTGTCAGAAGCCTTTACCTCAAAACCCATGATAGCACCATAGCCATCTGTCATATGATGTTGACGCGTCGCAAGCTCATGAGCGGGATGATCACTCAAACCTGAGAAATGTACGGCACTAACATTGGGATGATTGACCAAAAACTCTGCCACTTGATTGGCATTTTGACAATGCGCTTGCATACGCAATTTCAGCGTCTCTAACCCTTTGGTAAATACCCATGCGTTAAATGGACTCATACTGATACCGCCTGAACGTACCACAGTAAACGCCTCTTGCATAAGCTTATCACTGCCGACCAATGCGCCGCCAAGTACTCGACCCTGACCGTCTAGATACTTAGTTGCAGAATGAATCACCACATCTGCACCCAAATCAAGCGGACGCTGCAAAGCTGGGGTAGCAAAACAATTATCCACAACGAGTAGAATATCATTGGCTTTACACAGCTGGCTTAAATAGCCGATATCACAAATCTGTGCCAATGGATTGCTAGGGCTTTCGCAATAAATGACTTTGGTGTTTGGTTGAACGGCGTTTGCCCACGCATCATTATCGAAGCAATCAACGTAGCTGACTTCCACACCGAACTTTGCCATATAATTATTAAATAGACCAATCGATGAGCCGAATAATTGATTGGCAGCAAGCAAATGATCGCCTGCTTTCAGATATGCCAAGCACATAGTCAAAATCGCGCCCATGCCAGAGGCTGTCGCCACTGCACGCTCACCGTTTTCAAGCGCTGCTAAACGACGCTCAAAGGTACGCACACTTGGATTGGTGTGGCGTGAGTAAACGTTGCCCGTCTTGTCTCCATTAAAATGTGCCGCGGCATCTGCCGCTGAGGTATAAACGTACGAGCTGGTAGTAAAGATAGCCTCTGAGTGCTCACCCTCATCGGTACGATGTTGCCCTGCCCGTACAGCAATGGTTTGCATACCATAATCGAGATCTAAATTGAGCGCGTCACTGCGCCAGTTTGGATCTAATTTATCTACATTTTTATCATCATGGGCTTGCGACTGACTCATAAATATTCCGTTGCTTTGATTGGTATTTTGATTGATATAAAATGACTGCTTATTCTTCTGATTATCGACCGAATGCATCAGCGTTATCATATCATGTCAACTTATTCCACACAGCTGGTTTCAAGCGATGGCTAAATATTATTTTTGAATACACATCTATCTCTTTCTCAACAACAGATGAAAGAGAGACGATAAGTAAATAATGACTGGATAAGTCGCTGAATCTAACAAAAATAACGTATTTATAATAGGCATAGATGACGACAGCTGATAAGCTTAGCGGCGATTTAATTTTTGCCTTGGGCGATATTATTATACGCTTCGTAATCAGTGCTATCATCGGTAAAATAAACGATGCACTAGCGCATGTCCTTCATTCAATTGATAGTCTTTTTAATGGGCTAAAACTGAGGACATGCCCTCACGCTTACTTTCTAACAAATACTTCTTTATGTAAGGCTCACTAAGGTAATTCATTTATGTCGATGTTCAGTATAGAACCAAGCAACTTATCGTTGAGTCTAACACTCGGACTAACCTTAGGTCTTAGTGGATGTCAGGTTTTGCCAAAACAGCCGCACTTACCTGAAAGCCAAGCATTATCAGCACGAGTACATGACTTATATCAACAAGAAGACAATCAAGAAACTGGACAAAGTGACACAGTAGCAACCAATGACGTTGATTTGGTAGCATCGATTAGCGAGCAGAATGATATTCACCCAGATTTATCCGGCTATCACCCCATTGTAACTGGTGCCAATGCTTTTGCTTCTCGCAGTATATTAACGGACATGTCCACACGTAATATCGATGCGCAGTATTATATTTGGCATAATGACCAAGCTGGTCAGCTACTATTGAAAGATCTGTGGGAAGCGGCTGAACGCGGCATCATTGTACGCTTACTATTAGATGATTTTAATAATGATGCCACTTTCGATCAGCATTTATTACGTTTTTCCAGTCACCCGAATATTGCAGTACGAATCATCAATCCGCTGATGCATCGTAAGTTTCAAACATTAAACTACGTCACAGGTCTGCCACGTATCAATCGCCGCATGCATAATAAAAGCATGACTTTTGATAAGCAGATTACCATCATTGGGGGACGTAATATTGGCAATGAATATTTGAGCAATGACCAAAATAGTCAATTTGCGGATTTGGATGTTTTACTCATCGGTAAAGTCGTCGCAGATATTGACAACAGTTTTTCAAGCTATTGGTCGTCGCCTTTGTCATTTGACATCGAAACGCTAGTGAAGCCTGACAACAATATAGCGCCTGATTTCCTAGCGGCACTGGACAAGCTCGGTCAGGATGAAAAAGGTAGCGACAATCATTTGACGGTGTATAAAGAAGCGCTAGAAGAGTCAACGATAGATAGTGACTTGGTCAATAAACGCGTGCCTTTTCGCTGGACAGATATGCAGTTTTTGAGTGATGATGTGGGCAAGCTGACCAAAACGGTACCAGCAGATACCAATTTGGTGCATCAATTGCGTACCTTATTAGGCAGCCCAACCAAAAAGCTAACCATCATTTCCTCTTATTTTGTACCCACCAAAGATGGTGTCAATACTTTAGTGCAATTGGCTGAAGCTGGTATCGAGATTAAGATTTTGACCAATTCATTTGATGCGACCGACGTGACTGCTGTGCATTCTGGCTATAGTCAATGGCGACCTAACTTGCTGCGCGCTGGTGTCAAAATATACGAGCTAAAATCCACCGCCTCTGAAGAAAAACGTGAAAACAAGCTTTGGAAAGCTCGTAGTCAATCCTCAACCAGTTTACATGCAAAAACGTTTGCCGTTGATGACTATCAAGTATTCATTGGCTCCTATAATGTCGACCCTCGCTCTGCCAATATCAATACAGAGATGGGTGTGATCATCAATGATGATGAGCTGGCCAAACAATTGCATGGTGCGCTGAGCGATGACCTGCTAAACCAAGCTTATGAAGTCAAACTATCAGATAATGGTAAGCTACAGTGGCATACTATGGAAGACGATAAAAAAGTAGTTTACGATTCAGAGCCACGCGTCGATATCAGCGATCATGTCTGGCTGACTATCATGTCATGGCTACCTATTGATTGGTTGCTATAGCTGCCATCATCAAAAACACTCTAAAACTTGGTCATATTTACATAATAACAGCGCTATTGAGTGATTCTTTGACCCAATTTTTTTTAGTTTGAGCACTTTTTAATTTGGGTGCTTTTCATTTAAGCACTATTCATTCAAGTGCTTTTAACTCCGAGGCTTGTTGCTCAATAACTTTTAGCTCAAACGTCTTTATTTTTTCGGCAAATCATTATTTTTCATATTGATTTGTCGTTTTTTATTATAGCCGGTTATCCAGATAATAATCGGCTTAACGAATACTATTATATGTGGATGCGCGACCTATTATGCCTTCTCGTTCTCAATATGCAATGATGTCTTCTAAAGACAGAAACACCGTACTGTTTATCTGCTTTAGCAGCGCAGTCGCGTTTTTTGATTTTTTGATTTATTTATATCTAGCAGATATCATGGCGACCGCTTTTTTCCCTGCTAATATCGACCCAGCTATTACAAAGGTGCAAGGGCTTGGTCTATTTGCAATTGGCTATTTGGCACGCCCACTTGGCGGTATCATCTTTGGTCGTTATGGTGATATCAAAGGCCGAAAACCCATACTATTGATTAGTATATTAGTGACGGCGGTCAGCTTGTTGGCGATGGCATGCTTACCGACCTATGGGCAATGGGGGCTGATTGCACCAACCTTATTTATAGTCTTGAGGCTGATACAAGGCATGGCATTTGGTCTTTATGTGCCACTCGCTTGGGTTTTTGTGGCAGAGCATGTACCGCGCCAATATTCGTCAGTATCTTGTAGCTATGTCACCGCCAGTTTTTATGTAGGCGTGTTGTTTTCTAATGCCTTTTTTCTTTGGTTAACCAATTCTATGACGACTGAGCAATTGGCTAATTACGGCTGGCGCTTGCCATTTTTCATCGCGGCTATTCTGAGTTTATTACCATTATTGGCGTGGCGATGGATAGATGAGTCACCCTTTTTTCTGGAAATGAAAAACTCAAAACCAAGCGATTATGTTGCCAAACCCTTTAATTTACTCTTTAAGCATTGCAAACATTCGCTATTTATCGGCATGGTTCTCACGCTTATTGTTTCTAGCATCACGACCGTTGTTGTGCTATTGCTACCCGATTTGATTGAATTACGTTTTACCTTAGACAGCGATTTATTTGGATTCTCACACAGTCTGGGTATTGTGTTCATGGTTTTTGGTTGTATTTTTTATGGGATAATATCCAACCATCAAAACTTCGGTAAGATTCTGACGGTTGGCTCTATTCTTTTGATCGCTCAGATGTTTGCCTTTTTCTACCATCTGCAAGCCAGCGGTGACTACATCCTTATTATGTATGCGCTTTTAGGCTTTTGTGCTGGCATCGTTGGGATGATACCTGCCATCCTTGTACAGTTATTTCCGACCAATGTAAGACTAACAGGAATGGCCTTTTGTTATAATATCGCCTACGGTATTGTTGGAGTGCTTGTGCCTTTTGGACTGGGCTATGCCACTTTGTATGTGAGTTTCTCACCAGCGCTCTACATTGCATTTATCGGTTTTATCGGCATAATAATGGGTATTTATTTTTATAATTTGCCTGAATTTAAAAAAATCGACCACATTATTTAGCTAGTTAATGGCTGCCTATTATCTGCTTAACGATTGAAATTAAAAATTAAGGTGCAATCGCATGTCTCATACATTGCACCTTGTTCATTTATTTAAGACACCAATATTAAAATATTAAGGCTCAAAACCATGGTTGATATGACCAACAAACGTCTTTCCGTTGCACCCATGATCGACTGGACAACGACGGACTATCGTTATTTCGCTCGGCTTTTTAATCCGCATGTTTATTTGTACACCGAGATGATCAGTACGGGCGCGCTGATACATGGCAATCGAGCACGGCATCTGCGCTTTGATACGCTTGAGCATCCGCTGGTACTACAGTTGGGCGGAGCAGATATTAGCGAGATGACGCAATGTGCTGAATTTGCGCAGCAGCATGGTTATAATGAGGTCAATATCAATGTTGGTTGTCCCTCTGATCGCGTACAGCATAATAAGATTGGTGCTTGCCTCATGGCAGAGCCGCACACGGTTGCCGATTTGGTCAAGCACATGCAAGCGGCGGTCGATATCCCAGTAACCGTGAAGCATCGTATTGGTATCGATGATTTTGACAGTTATGAGTTTATGGTAGATTTTGTAGAAAAAGTGGCAGCAGCGGGTTGTACACGCTTTATTGTCCATGCACGCACTGCATGGCTACAAGGGCTTAGCCCCAAGCAAAATCGAGAAATACCACCGCTACGTTATGAGGATGTCTATCGTCTCAAACAAGATTTTCCACAGCTTGATATCGAGATTAATGGCGGCATCGATACCGTTAAAGACATCGAAGCACATTTGCAGCATGTGGATGGCGTGATGATTGGTCGCGCGTTTTATCACAACCCCTACCTATTAGCAGAAACCAATAGCTTATGGAACGAACCAGCACCTAAGCGCTCAGATATTCTAGCGCAGCTGTATCCGTATATGGAGGCGCAGATTGCTAAAGGTGAAGCACTGCCAACGATGACAAGACATTATTTAGGGTTGTTTCAAGGACTGACGGGTGCGCGCAAATGGCGACAGGCATTAAGTGGTAAACCTCAGCTAACAATCGACGATATCAAACGGACAGCGGATGAGGTGTTACTACTAAATCCTAATGCTTAAGAAAATTCATTATTATGACGATAGCTATAAAAGTGTAATAATAACGCCGAAATAGCCATTGTTTATTTAGGCGATTTGCGCAATATATTGCCACATCGCCGCCCCATTATTCACGATATGCAATAATATCGGCAGTAACAGCGAACCTGACTTGATACGCGCGTAGCAAAATATCAATGCCAGTACCACAATGGTACTGATTTCATAAATACCATACTGCACATGGATCACCGCAAATATCAAGCTGGTCACGACACTTGCTACGATCGCCCCTCGATGCTTTGAATAAGTTGACGAGGTAAATTGCTCTGCGATCGCTGACCATAATAGACCACGAAATATCAGCTCTTCATAGATTGGCGCGACAATGACCATTGCAAATATCAACAGCCATACTGAGCTGACAGACTGATATAAAGGGTCGACGAAGAGCAATGGCGATTTATCAAGCAAATAAGTCAATGCCTGACTGCCAATCATAAATATCAACAGCAGCCCAAGCAATCCCATACCCACTGCAAATGAGAACGGCTTTAGCGCTAAATACTGACGACTATCGCCCCCTCTTATACGAATAACCAAGAGACTAATAGCAACCAGTAGCACGCAGCCTATCATAATAGAGAGGCTGACCACAGTGCCATCGTTGCTGCCGAAAAAGAAAATATCAGCCATGGTTGAATTTTTAGCAGCCGGTAATACCAGCTTGCCAGCGATATACACGCCTAGCAGCTGACTGATAAAAAATGCCATTAGCATGCTAACAGTCAGTAGAAACACACCCAATCGTGAAAATAGCGGCGTGCGCTTAGGCGGCGTATTAAGATTGTGCGAACCAGTAGCATTTTTTAGCATAAAGTCATTACTCAAACGGATATTTTGTTAGCTCGCATCTAGGACGTGTCCTCAATTCAATCGATTATCCTCTAAATGAGTTAAAAATGGCTAAATTTTGCCAAACATCGTTAAATAGCTTATCAATATCTCGATATTATTTGCGCTACTTTCCTTGTTTGACGGCAATTTATCTCATTTTTATCACCATTTTTAAAATGAGGACACGCCCTAGCATAAGCAATAATGAGCGTAAATGATAATCAGCGATTATGTTGGTAATTGCTGCTCAATTAATGATAATACTTGCTGAGATACGGACTCTGGATACTCAAGTGGGAACATATGACCACCGACATGGGTCTCATAAGGAATATCCAAACGCGACTTTATTTGTTGCGGAAATCGGCGTTTTAAAAAGATACTGTCTTGACCGATAATCAAAGTAACAGGCGGCTTTGGTCCATGATTTGGTGCCAGCCAATACCAAGATGGATTGGTGCGAAAGACAGCGACCTCACTGGCTTTCGGAATCGCCAATGTCACTTTGCCATCCGCACGTTCGTGTAGCCCATGCTCGATATAGCCTTGAAAACTGCGTTCATCAAAGTTTTTGAAAAAGCCTTTGTGCCGCATCTTATCATACGCATCTGCGCGGCTCTCCCAGACATCACGGCGATGCTTAGACACGCCAGCTGGTGACAATTTATCCATCAGGCGGTTATTCATCATCGGCAATCTATCCGCCGTCTTTGCCAAATGCCATAGCAAGCTCACTTTGCCATAAATCCAAGGTGGATCCATGAGTACCGCTTGGGCAAAGTACTGCGGCGCACGATACAATGCCTGCAAGGTACACATCGCACCCAGCGAATGACCCACTGCCACTACTTGCGTTACGCCATGCTTCTCACAGGTATTTTTGACACTATCAATAATCTGCTGTGTAAGGCTGCGCCAATGGTCATCGACTGGATAATCAGGCGTTGCACCCAGCATGGCAATATATTCAATGGTAAAAAATTCTGTTAACTTCTCAAAAAATGGCTGATAAACCGCACTTGGCATCCCATTAGCATGAGCAAAATGCAAGACAGGTTTGTTGGTTATTGTAGAGACAGGTAAAGCAGTAAAAGTTGGCAAATTAATTTCATCACTCATGACAAGCTCTCTTCGATTTAAGTCGCTATTTAGGGTATTTTTTATAACCATTGAATCTCATATACAATTGAGGCTGAGCATAATCATACGCTCAGCCTCAACAATCATACACAGTAAATCTCAAACATAAAACGCTTAACGCATCTGCGCATTACCTTCTTCTTGCGGTAAAACATCAAGGCTGACACTAGAGCCAATGCCCGCACCCAATTTAACAGCAAAGCGGTCCATGAATAATTGGAACGGATCTGTTGGGCTATAATTGATGACATTATCCAGCTCTAACTGCTTTTCTAAGCTAGCGATGCTGCCTTTCTTATCGGCTAAGCCAAGCTCAATCGACTGCTCGCCTGTCCAGAATAATCCTGAGAACAGTTTATTTTGTTCAGGATTTTTGAGACGATCACCGCGACCTTCTTTCACTGCATTAATGAAATGCTTGTGGGTGTTGTCCAATACTTTTTCGACATGTTTTTCTTCATAGTCCGTTAACGGACGTGACAAACTTAAGATGTCTTTGTATTCACCAGCAGTAATCGTCCGATCTTCTACGCCGACTTTATCCATCAAACCTTTGATGTTATAGCTTGGCATAATCACGCCGATAGAGCCAACCAAACTTGATGGGTTCACATAAATCTCATCCGCCGCAGAAGCAATATAATATGCGCCAGAAGCACCCATATCACCAATCACTGCATAGAGTTTTTTGTCTGGATATTCTTTACGCAAATCCATCATAGTCTGCCAAATCTCATCAGACTGTACTGGTGAGCCACCAGGTGAATTGATATCCAAGGCTACCGCCTTTGAATTGCTGTTTTCAAAAGCACGGGTCAATGCCTCATTGACATCATAAGCGTTGGCCACATCGCCACTACTAATGACACCTTGTAGCTCAACCACGGCTAAATGCGGCTTGCTAGTGTCGACACCATCTAGACCCGTTGGCGTGCTGCTGCTGCAACTACGACCAAGCGTCAGAAATATTAGTAAAATATAACCAAAGGTCAATAGTTTAAAAAAGATACTCCAGCGACGGGCGCGGCGTTGCTCGACCACACTAGCCAATAAAGTATTTTCAAGCAATCGCCATTCTTGTCCACTCGGCTGGCTTGGCGGCGACATCGGTACTGGCTGATTTGCCGAATTGTCAGGACGTTTGTTAGGGTCTGGTGGCCAGTTGGGCATATAACTTCCTAAGTCAGAAACAATCTAAAGCAATAAAAAGAGAAGATAGAAATACAGTCAGTAATAAGGAGCTGCTTCTCACTCCAAATACGTTCACAGTCATCTATATTCATAGGCTGCTAAGTATGGTGGTATTTCAATCATGGTTCAATAGTATAACTGTGAAATATCACTATATTGTAACATTGATTAGACAAGCGATATTTTTACGGCGTCATATTAGTAGTATCTACTGCCGCATTGAGAGACAACGTTGCTTCTGGCATTTTGTCATCATAAGTGATCATTTCATTGATTGTTTGACGATTTATCACCTTAGCAGTTATCTGTGATGTGCTATGTCCTAGCCATGTCACATTACGAAAAGTGCGTGGTTGCTCGGGTGGTTCAACTGGACATAACAATGTCCACATTTGCCAGATACGCTGATGAGTATCTGCATTTAATATCAGACGTGCCTGAGGCATATTGGCTTGATGAGTCGGTGGCTGGCTACTTGATGTGAGTGTTTGCGCAGTGGCAGGTGTTGATTTGAGTGGATCAGCCGCATTATATTTTAATACCCTTATGGGCAAGCTGGCATCTATAGCCACTGTACAATCCCAAACACTCGGACTGTCTATTTTGCTCCACCCTGTCAATGCTTGTATGGACAAATCACCATTGCCCAACTGCCACGTTTTGCCTTGTTCACAGCGTTGCACACTAATATTCGTAATGTCCTTGGATTGGCTAGTGACTTTATAGGCTTGCTGAAATGCAGACCAATGATCAGAGCGCCCTGCTTGCCAATACTGACTAATAGGTAAACGCTGATTAAGCTGAAAAACCGTCAAAGGCAACAGCTCAGAAGCACTAGCATTAGTAGAAGCAGAAGCATTAGAAGCTAAATACGTCTTATCAGTAGTAAGCGTATCCGTCAATCCAGCACTACTACTCTGCACGACTATACCTTCTAGTGTATCAACTGACAAGCTACCCAGCTGCTGCGCCAATGTCATCGACAGCTTATTCGCCGTTAGATTACTGGGCATCGTTCGTGCGACATTGGGTCTGTGGTCAGATAAAAATAGCCAGCTGATGTTTGTCTTATGCGTATCTGTTGTGGATGACTGCTTATTATTGGCAACAGGATACTGCAACAAAGCAGCGCTTATATAGGGGTCACCCGTTGGTAAGATATATAAGGTCGGTATCGTCGTGAGTGATTGCTGATTGGCATATACTGTCATCATTAATAAGGTGAGCGGCGGCAGTGCCAGCCAACGACTGATAAACCCTCGTGGTAGTAGCCATGGCAACATACTTAATAGTACCATCAGCAATATGGCGACATTCACGGGGGTATAAAGCCACGCTTCTGACAATGCAGGTAATGAAGTTAACCACGTTATCAGTTCATGCAATTTCGCGACAATGGCGCTAACGAGCAGCCAAATACTATCAGCAATAGCAGGTGATAAAAGATAGCAAAGCCCTGCCCACAGATTAAGTGGCACAATCACCCAACCAAATAAACCGATAGCAAACAGATTGATGACAAGACCCCACAGCGACGCCTTGCCAAATAATAGCAATGTAATAGGCAGTAAAGTAATAAATAGCCAAAATTGTAATTTGAATACACGTTTGACTATTATCCAAATATGCTTGAACGCAGTCTCTACTACACTGGCATTATGAGCAGGTGCCGTTTCTGATACGACAGCTGATTGCGTATATGATGCATCATCATATTTAAGGAGTAATACCACTGCAATAAAAGATAGCCAGTACCCTGCCTGCCATAATACGTAGGGATCAAGCCATGCCATCAACACTGCCAAGGCAAACAACACCCGCATCGTACTAACCGGCAATAATGTTAAACGTACCAAACCTATCGCAAATAACATCCATGCGGTACGAGCAGCGGGTACATCAAAACCAGTAAATAGCGCATAAATAAAAGCAGCAGCGATCATCACCCACCAGCGCACTTGCCAACGCGGTACATAACGATAAACCTTTGGCCATAGCCGATCAAAAAGCAACACCGCCGCACCTGCCAGCATAATCGCTAAAAACAACACATGGGTGCCAGAGATAGCCAGCAAATGTGAAATACCAGCCAGCTGATATAGATCTTTGGTATCGCGATTGATTAAACTGCGATCACCTGTGAGCAAACTTAAAGTGACCGCTTTTGCCTGTTGCGCTGCTGTGGTCTGTGTCGACCAATCTTGATAAAAATACTGGCGTAATTGCCAACGTCCTTGGTTGATATAAGTCTGAAAACGCTGCAGATATGAAGAAGAGGAAAATGCTGGCTTTGATACCTCAGTATTGGTGACATTTGATGTGCCAACGGTCAATATATTAGCGACTCCATCAATATGACGACCTCGCAGCCAGCGATAACTGTCAAAACCAGATGGATTGCTCAACGCTTGCTCAGAGGTCGCCAGTGGTGCAAGGGCTAAACTCATAAACAGCTGATCGCCAGGTTGTAAGTAATTTAAGCGGTCAAACGGATTGTTGTCCAAATTTTTCTTGGATGATTGTTTTGATGGATTTTTTGGATAACCATTGAGCAATACACGGTACGTGCCATCCTTACCGTTATTGTTATTGTTATTGTTATTGTTATTTTCATACAATCTATTATTGCTTAGGCTATTATTTTCATCTATTAGAAAGTTACTGGTCATGGCATCTAAATCTTCAACCGCCAACGCCGACACCAAGGGTGATATATCACTAATGACAGCAACTTGTCGATAGCCACTGTCCGTGGCGACGTCATAAACGCTGTCACTTATTCCTTCGATGGTGACTAATGCTTGTACACGCATTGGCTCAGTGATTTCTGTTAGTTCTGCTTGCTGATGGCTAATCAGGGCTTGCAGCCCACTGCCAATGATTAATCCAATTGCCAATACAGCAACTAAAACATGAGTCAAGATACGAAAGAAGAGTTTAGATTTATGTGAAATATTATATGAAGGATTACGTGAAGAGAGACCCGCAGTATGTTGCGATAAATGGCTGGGTTTTGCAGAAGGTACATTAAACTGGGCAATAACAATCAGTATAATAGCAAAAATAATGAGCGACAAAGATAAGGTGGGAGTATTCAATATATCCATTAACGATGAACTAGTGGGTATCGCCATACTATCTGCGACTGCCAAAACGCCCATCATGGCGATAATAATCAAGCTACCAATCAACCAGTACACCAGCGCTCCTTGCTTGATGAGGTGAATATTAGTTTTTGCCTAAATAAAGCCATTTATTATGATAAATAGCCACTTAATACGACGAAAATGTACCGGAATGCTAAAACACAGATTGATACTAAAACCAGAAACAACAACTGATACGTCATGCAATAGCATTTATATAACTATTACCCTATACTGACTGACATATTGCGATGATGATAATCTAACATCATTATCCTCTATATTCTCAGCTGTACACTTTATGAATAATATTACTTTATAGCAGACCATCAATGAGATTGAGCGGACTTTAGCTAACGATTACAAAAGGCGATCCTGTGCCCCAAAAACGTCTGAAAGACCTACTTCCTACGCCAGAGAAAATCTTAGAAAGTCGCACCTTAAAACTGTTCGCACCGCATTTGGCTGATCCACGATTATGGCACTTTAATCGACATAGCTTAAATAAAGCGGTCTATATCGGGGTGCTTAGTGCATTTTTCCCATTGCCAGGGCAAATGCTACTGGCTCTAGTTGGCTCATTGATTTTTCGTGCCAATGTTCCCATGGCACTCGGCTTGACTTGGATTACCAATCCACTCACGAGCTTGCCCATCTTTTATGCAGGCTATTATATCGGTGCCAAAATCCTTGACGTACCGATGATTAGTTTGCGGCTTATCGGCAGGATGATTGCTGATTTTAGCTTATGGGCACTATCAGATGGTGCAAATCCATTTATTACCTATCGCGGCACGGTATCGATTGCTGCTTTTTGCATAGGGTTGACGATATTAGCGATTGTGACCAGCATCGTTTGTGGACTGGCATTTAAGGCTGTTTGGCGATATAAAACCGTCGTGAGCTGGCAAAAACGTCAGCAAGAACCTTCTGATAAATCACCTAAAACCTAATATATGCTGCTGTTCTCAAGTCATGGTAACCATAACGTAGCGAACCACCCTTTACTTTCAACCATTCGCTAACGCCAGCAATCTAGGTTACCATCTGTCCTCGATTATTCTATGCTATGTCTCGATATCACCTTAAGCTGGCTATGACTTAAAAACAAAAGCCATTTTCTCTGTTGATACCAGTCACTCTGCTTCTTTATTCTTTTCTATGGCAGCAAGGATGTTGTCCGTAAGGCTAGTGTCCATCACGAAAACTTCAACCACTTTTTCATCTTTAAGCAATGTATAACGTTTGCCCGTTGCACTGTCTTGAGCTTTTAGATCATAATCAACGCCAGCCAAAGTAATGGCATCAAAAACGGGTGTTAATAGATCTATTTGTTCCTGTTTATCAATTGTCTCGAATAACGTCACATCCATATAGGGTTTTAACGGTTCATTGCCTTCTTCGGCACTGCCAAAAGCAGCGATTGGGTCGTCATCTCTATCCATCATAATAATCCTTCTTTAATAAATTGGCGGCATTTTTCAGCCCCATTTTGCGTTTATTTTTATTAAAAACTTAGTGTCTGTTGAACATAATCTTGTCTTTCTAGGGTATATCCTCATTTAATAATGATGATAAAAGCAAGACAAATTGCCGTTAAACAAGAGAAATAACACAGATCATAGTAAATATTAATCAGCAGTTCAGTTCAACGACGTTTGACAAATTTTAGCCCGTATAGATATCCATTGACTTAAATCAGGACACACCCTACTACTTAGCAACCATAACCATTTACGCTATTACAAATAAAGCGCTAAAAAATGCAGTGTTAAAAAACAGCTAATACTGCTCCCAATGACCATTACGTAGCAATAACTGACGATCCGCCAACGCCGCGAGATTGCGATCATGTGTCACCATTAATAGTGCGGTTTGCATGGTATTCTGCAGCTCTGATAATAATCCGAACACGCTTTGCGCATTGTCATAGTCCAAATTACCAGTTGGCTCGTCTGCCAAAATGAGCGATGGCTTCGTAACCAAAGCACGGGCAATAGCCACACGCTGGCGCTCACCGCCCGATAGCTCACCAGGTCTATGCGCCAGACGATGCTCAAGTCCGACACTTTCTAGTATCGCAATTGCTTGCTCTCTTGCTGAAGTCGTTGAGACTTCTGGTCGCATCAGCAACGGCATAGCAACGTTTTCAATGGCAGTAAATTCGGCTAATAAATGGTGAAACTGATAAATAAATCCCAAATGCTTGTTACGCATGGCACCGCGCTCAGTTTCATTCATGCTATTTAACAATTGACCATGTAGCCAGACCTCACCGCTGGTTGGCGTATCAAGACCACCAAGCAAGTGTAGCAAAGTGCTCTTGCCTGAACCACTGGTGCCAACGATGGCGATGCGCTCGCCAGCATGGACGGTCAAATCCAAGCCAGTCAGTACTTGCGTACTAACCGCCCCTTCATCATATATCTTGTTGATATTTTTCGCCTCTAAAATGGCAGACATAGCGCTTCCTTTATTTTATTTTTTTCGATACTTATTTCAATACTGAGTCTGATACTTAGTTCAGTATTTAGTCCCATACTTAGGCATTTGAGATTACTCGTAGCGTAGTGTCTGGGCAGGCTGAATCTTAGCCGCTCGGCGTGCTGGATAAATGGTTGCCAAAAAGCTCAGTACGAAAGACGCACCTGTAATCAATACCACATCTAGTACACGCAACTCTGATGGCAAATAATTAACAAAATACGCATCAAACAAGTTCAAATTAAAGACTTGATTAATAAAGCCTAAAATATCACTCACTGTAAGCGCAAATATCACGCCCAGTATCGTACCAGCAATCGTACCAATCACACCGATGACCACACCTTGCACCATAAACACTTGGGTAATCAAACGAGGAGATGCACCAAAAGTTTTTAGAATCGCAATATCCGCTTTTTTGTCAGTTACGAGCATCACTAGACTTGAAACAATATTAAAAGCAGCCACTAGGATAATTAAAAATAGCAGCAAGCCGACCATGGCTTTTTCCATTTGAATTGCACCAAATAGGTTGCCATGTGTTTGTGTCCAATCATTAGGATACAATTGCTGAGGGGCAATAGCGGCAGCTTTTTCTGCTGCCATCGGCGCGGTAAAGATGTCATTGAGCTTCATACGCACACCCTGCGCGCCATCTGGCAGACGCAACAGTTTTGCCGCATCACCCATCGGGATAAATGCCATGAGGCTATCCACTTCTGGACTGATGGTAAAAATACCTGTCAAGGTAAAGCGCTTGAATCGTGGTATCACGCCAGCTGGTGAAGGCGATGCCTCTGGCAGCACTAGCGTCACTTTATCACCCAGTTGCAGACCTAGAGACTGTACCATCTCTTCACCTAGCACAATATTGAACTCACCACTTTGTAAAGTATCAATACTGCCTTGAACCATGTGTTCATTGATAATAGAGACATCTTTTTCGTATTCAGGATCGACACCAGTGACCATAATCCCTGCAACCTGACCGTTTGACGTCAACATCCCTTGCAGTTGAATAAAGGGCGCTACAGCTGCCACTTCAGGATCTTCTTTAATTTTATCAGCCAATTGCTTCCAATCACTGATAATCTCGGTGGAAACGACCGTTGCTTGCGGGACCATACCCAAAATACGGGTTTTTAACTCCCGATCAAAACCATTCATGACTGATAGCACCGTGATCAATACGGCAACCCCAAGAGTCAAACCAATCATCGAGATCAGCGAGATAAAAGAGATAAAACCATTACTACGCTCTGCTCGGGTGTATCGTAAGCCGATAAACAACGCTAAAGGACGAAACATATTCAAACTCTTTATCTTATCTACGTGCGACTTTATATATACTATAAAACGAGCAACAGCAAATGCATCTCACACCTGCACTTGCCATAGTCACATATAAATCGAACACAAAAACAGGGTTTCAGACGAGCCAAAGACAGCCGTCAAAAGGGAGCTAGTTTGACACAATTTGGCTGATATGTGCCAGTCATTAGCAAAAACTGGGCGTATTTTTTAATAAAAAACTGGCTTTTGTTACTATTTTTTATGAGGGGCTTGCTATTACTTGCGTCAATACCTATATATTGTATGCTAAGGACAATTGTCATTAACCATTCATTGTGGTTTGTTGACCCTTTACTGATGACAACGTTGCCAACTATCATAAATCTATCGTGTTAAATAAAGCCTTATGATAGTCAGCAATAGCCGTTTCAGGTCCAAACCTCACGCTGACTAATTTTGAGTATCTTCATGACCATTAATTATCAATACAAAAACGTCCAATCTCCCACTAAAATCACCATGACTGATGAACAATCTGCAGGTCATGCCGATCATTGGAGTATTCTGACCGATGACATGAGTCATGACGTGCCAGAATGGCTACAAAAAATGATCGAAAAGGCGGCCATGCCTAAAGGCCTCAATAGCAATGTCAGCGCTCAAGACAGCTGCCTACTGCTCTCTGAAAACCAGCCTTGTCATATCAATCAAGTATTGGCCATGAAAAATGGCAAGCCTGAATGCTTTATCAATGCTTATCCTTGTGTCGATAGCCCGTATGGACTCAATTGTAAGATTGAGCGCATCATTGCCAATGACAATTCACATGATGCTGTATTACGCTTGCGTACCGCTGATGGCAGTATTATTTACGCCTTTGACCAGCTCTACACCACCAATCGCCATTTATATCAGCGAGACACGTCTTACTTTGTGAACTTTAGCGCTTGGGCACATGAGATTAAGCTAAGTGAGCAAAACGAAGTCATCATGGTTGAAGATCAAGAAGCGATCCGCTACCACCGTGCATTTAACGACATCGTTGCCGCCAATGATGGAAAAATACCCGATGATCTGCAAGAGCAAATCAAAGAATGGAAACCAGAGACCAAAGCGCAAATGGCGCCAGTTGAGATCAACTTAGGTCACATGTGTGCCTATCTATTCGGTGATACTTTGGGACAAGAAGATGAAGCATGGTGCCAAGGTCAGGTGCTCGGCAAGCAAGAAACAACATTTAATGATAAATCCATTATCCTGTTTGATGTCGTGATACTACGCGAACAAGATGCCGATCCTTTCGTGATTCGTATCGGCGCGCTCAACACGCCAGAGACGGCTTCTATTAAAGTGCATGACTACGTACAAGCGAACGTCTGGCTACAAGCTGCCATCTATAAAGAAAACCAGCAAAGTGCAGCGCAGCAATCAAAAGCCAGTTAACTACTTTACGAGTCATCCACTACTTTTAAGAATGACCATTAAATGTATCATCAAATAAAAAGCCCCTAATAAGCATTAGGGGCTTTTTGTCTTCTTACAATCGTCAGGATAAAACCCTGAAAATATAAAATTAAGCCATGGTCGTCATTGATTTGATACGAGTATATAGCTCTTTTTGTTCAGCACTTGGGCGTGCCGTTTGTACTGCCATCAGTTGTGACATATCGCCTTCAACGCGAATTTTACCACCCATAAAAGCACCCATAATTTCATTGGTATCGAAATCAGTGATGATTGATTGCAAGATACTGCGGTCAAGCAACAATGTGGTTGTCGCGGCGGCGTTCAAGCCGCGATGCAATAAACCGTTTGCAAAGTTCGCTTCGATGTCTTGCTCAGTGTCAGATACTTTTAGATTGACGATCATATTCGCCAGTGCTGGCGGCAAATTTAGCTCGCCTGCCTCATTACCCATTTGCTCAACTTGCTCAAACCACTCATCTGTCAAAAAAACTGCCATATTATTGTCCTTAATTGGTGTTATTTCAGGCTACCGTTGTTTGGCTCACTCGCCTGACTGGATATCAAGTGATAAAATAGTTGCTCATAATAGCAGTACAAAAACTGCTATCATCACTTATATTTAGCCTCATTATAAGGGTCGACTTGATGATAAGTAAAACTTATTTAGAGTGCTCATGCGGCCATTGTTACAAAAATGCTGCTGGTCATGATATCTAAGCGTAGTAATTACTGTCCATCTATCACCAAAATGTATTTCTAGAATCGTGATAAAATTGGGTATAAAATAGACAAATTGCACAGCTATAATAAGTTGCTTGCTAAGATTTTTACCAAAGAGTTTGTATTTTGCCGCATAGTTCTGATGATATTTGATTAGGATTGCGTTACAATACCCTTAAACAGAGTCGGGAGTTTTAACTAAACATTACGCAAACATGTTTTTTTGTCAGCCGCCGCTAGCATACGTCTATGGTCAGTACGTTTTTATGGCCCTATGGATATTGGTATCTATCTTCATTAGTACAGAATTTTTGGTAATAATTAAGATAAATACTTCACCTCTTTGGATGTTTGATGCTCAAAAACGGCGCATCTTCTTATTCACCTTAATGATTTATTAACAATCCTACTATCGACCAGCTGTGAGTGTCGTGCGTTTAAAACGCCTTTATGCCTCAATACCAGCTGATATAAAGCGAAAGCTTAGATTGATAGTTAATAATATTATGGTGATAAGCAAGACAAAAAACAGCATGTACCGCGATTCTATTTTTATCTGACTATTACTTTTATGATGCAGATAGCGCGGAGAGTTAGTTAATTCTGTTGATAATTCGGGCTGTAAAGGAATCATCCAATGAGTTTACAAAACACAGCAGTCGCCCCAGTTGACCGTGAGTACGAAATTACTATCGTAAGATTCTTTACGATAATGGCCGTGGTATGGGGCATCGTCGGCATGAGTATTGGTGTGTTCATTGCTTCACAGTTAGCATGGCCATCACTTAACTTTGACATTCCATGGCTGACATTTAGTCGTTTAAGACCACTACATACCAATGCGGTCATTTTTGCGTTCGGTGGCTCTGCCCTGTTCGCAACGTCTTACTATATTGTTCAGCGTACCTGTAAGACAAGGTTATTTGCGCCTTATTTAGCTTGGTTTACCTTTTGGGGTTGGCAAGCCGTTATCGTATCAGCGGTTATTACCCTACCTTTAGGTTTAACATCGACCAAGGAATACGCTGAGCTTGAGTGGCCAATCGATATTTTGATTGCCTTGGTATGGATCTCTTATGCCATTGTTTTCTTCGGTACGCTCATCAAACGTAAAACCTCACATATTTATGTGGCTAACTGGTTCTTTGCAGCCTTTATTATTACGATTGCATTACTGCATATCGTAAACAGCATGGCGATTCCTGTTAGCGCATTTAAGTCTTACTCGTTATTTGGCGGTGCGACTGATGCGATGGTGCAGTGGTGGTACGGACATAACGCGGTAGGTTTTTATCTAACGGCAGCTTTCTTAGGAATGATGTATTACTTCGTTCCAGTACAGATTGGTCGTCCTATTTATTCTTACCGTTTGTCTATCGTTCACTTTTGGGCATTGATTGCGTCATATATGTGGGCTGGTGGTCACCATTTGCATTATTCAGCGCTTCCAGATTGGACGCAGTCTCTAGCAATGGTATTCTCAATCATCCTGTTTGCGCCATCTTGGGGTGGTATGATTAACGGCGTGCTAACACTATCAGGTAGTTGGGATAAATTACGTACCGATCCGATCATTCGCTTTATGATTGTGGCATTGTCGTTTTATGCGATGTCGACCTTTGAAGGTCCAATGATGTCGATTAAGACAGTGAATGCGTTATCGCATAACACGGATTGGACAGTCGGTCACGTACACTCAGGTGCACTTGGTTGGGTAGGTATGATTACCATTGGTTCGCTATATGTACTGTTACCACGTATTTATAACAAACCTAAGATGTATTCTATCAGCTTAATCACCACGCATTTTTGGTTGGCGACAGCGGGTACTATTTTCTATATCGTATCTATGTGGATTTCAGGTATTGGCCAAGGCATGATGTGGCTAGCTACTAATCCAGACGGTACACTGGTATATAGCTTCGTTGATACAGTTGAGTTCTCACATTTCCCATATATTGGTCGTGCTTTTGGTGGCTTCTTGTATGTATCGGGTATGTTTGTGATGGCATATAACGTTTATAAAACACTTAAAATGCCAGAAGGTAAGCCTGTCGATATCGCAGATCCTACTGATCATGAACCTAGTGTTGATAAACCTTCAGCAGCTAACGTATAAGGAGCGATCATGTCTGGTACACCGCATGAAATTATTGAAAAAAATACAGGCTTGTTGGTTATCGGTATCGTTATTGCTATTAGCTTTGCAACGCTAGTTGAAATCGTACCATTGATATATGACAACAAGGGTCCTGAAGAAGGTGGGGTGAATGCTCCCCTGCCCTCTATGGAGCCATGGACTGCACTAGAATTTGAGGGTCGTGACATCTATATTCGTGAAGGTTGTCACGTTTGTCATACTCAGATGATTCGTCCACTACGTGCTGAAGTTGAACGTTATGGGCCCTACTCACGTGCTGCTGAATCTACGTGGGATCACCCGTTCTTATGGGGTTCAAAACGTACTGGACCTGATCTGGCACGTGTTGGCGGTCGTTATTCTGAAGACTGGCAAAAGCAGCATTTAATTGCGCCACGTTCACTAGTACCTGAATCAGTAATGCCTGGTTTCCCGTGGCTTGCTACCAACGAAGTGAATGGTAAAAACGTTCAAACTAAAATGCGTCTATTCCGTGATCGCTTTGGTGTACCTTACACTGAAGAAGATATCGAAGGAGCACCAGATGCTGTACTTGGTGCCACTGAACTTGATGCTTTGGTTGCTTATCTACAGCAACTGGGCACCGCGATGGAAGGACAGCGCTAATGGGTATTGGTGAATTACAAACAATTGCGACCGTTTCTGCCTTTGTTGCCTTCGTAGGTGTTGCATGGTGGGCGTATTCGCCAAAAAACAAAAAACGCTTCGAAGAAGATGCACAACTTGCGCTTGATGACGAGGATATAAAATCTCTGTCTGAAGAGCAGCGCAATAAGGATAAACGATGACATTTTTTTGGAGTTCTTGGATTACCATACTAAGTATCATGTGTTGGGCTGCTATCCTCGGTGTCTTACTAATGGTATTGAAGTACAAGCCAGAACTAGAAGATGACGGTACGACAGGCCACGCTTATGATGGTATCAAAGAGTACGACAAGCCATTGCCTAAATGGTGGCTCGTGATATTTTTTGGCTCTATTGCTTGGGGTGTTGCCTATTGGGTATTTTTCCCAGGTATCTTCCCATCAAAATGGGAAGGTATTGCCACTGTAGAAGTCGATGGCGAAATTGTACCGTGGACCTCTAAGAACGAGCTATATAGCGAGCTTGAGAGTAATAACAAAGTATTTACGGATAACTTTGAGAAAAACATTTTAGCAAAAGCGGATGCTAGTGGTGCAACAGAGACCTTAGCGGCACTTGCTGAGTTACAGGCAACGATGCGCCGCAGTGAAACACCACCAGCAGATCTGCAAGCTCAAATTGATGAGAAAACTGCAGAACTATCACCTTATGTAGAAAAGCTTTCAGAAAACCCGAATGCTTTAAAAGTTGGTAGTCGTTTGTTCTTACAGAACTGTGCGGTCTGTCATGGCTCTAACGCCAAAGGGGCGGTAGGCTATCCAAATCTAACTGACAATGACTGGTTATATGGCGGAGAAGCGTCAAACATTTTGACCACGCTACATAAAGGTCGAGTTGGTGGTATGGCTGCATGGCGTGATCAAATCGGTGAAGATGGGGTACGTGCGGTATCTGAATACGTGCTGTCAATATCTGGCAACCAACCTGGTTACGAGCTTGATAAAGCTCAAGTCGCTCAAGGTGAGGCAATCTTTAATGAGCCGACTAACTGTGTACTTTGTCATGGTGCAGATGCCAAAGGTATGACTTCTACTGGCGCGCCAAACTTGACGGATGACATTTGGTTATATGGTGGTGATCGTGAGACCATCCGCGAAACCTTACGTTATGGTCGTGCTGGTGTGATGCCTGAGTGGGAAACCAAACTGGGTAATGAGCGTATTATGCTGCTTGCAGCTTATGTTTACTCATTATCAGATAAAACCCCTCAATCTGCTGCTAAAGCACCAACTGCTACTCAAGTAGCAACCACTGTAGAAACGACGGCTAACTAATATTTAAAGATGGTTGTCATAGCATCAGTGGATAAGATTTGATAAAGGGAGAACTGTTATTGCAGTTCTCCTTTTTTTATGAATTCTTCGATGAGAGTTTATTAACTGCTACCGCATTATCAAAATTTGAGTAGTAAATGAAATGCGGTTTAATACTGCATATAGTACGATCAATATATCGATCATTATGCTGATATATTGATTGGTTTTTAAGATTATTACCCCATTTATAATAGGGAGAATGCTAAAATGACAGTACCTAAAAACCACTTATTAGTGGCGAATTTAGAAGATAATCACCCATTCTCATTAAGCTAATTGCAATCGATCATTTGGTAGATGGGTTAAAATATTTTTCTGTTCAAAATTTTATCCGCTACTTACTGACATTGATAACATCACACACTCATACATCTGATGATTAAAGATGTTTGTTCATCATGCCAGCAAACTGATTCTTTTTTAAAAGAGGCACGTTTATGTCAGCACCACAACCCAATAAAATCCCTGTACAGCAAATTGACCTTGATGCGACCAAGCATCGAGTTCACCCTAGGTTTGTCACCGGTTTTTATCAAAACATTCGTGTCGTCACGATGTATGCGCTTTTAGCCGCTTTTCTGCTTTTGCCGTGGTTACGTTATAATGGTAGGCAAGCAATATGGCTTGATGTTCCCTCGCAGCATTACTATATTTTTGGCATGACTTTTTTGACCCAAGATTTTTACTTCATTGCCGCCTTTGCGATTATTGCCGCATTCACTTTATTCATGGTGACTGTGTATGCGGGGCGTGTTTGGTGTGGCTATGCCTGCCCTCAGACGATCTGGACACATCTTTATCAATATGTTGAAAAATGGGTGATTGGCGATCGCAACAAGCGTATCAAGTTTGACAAAGAACCGATGAGCGCAAAAAAAGCTTTTAAACGTTCTTTGATATATTTTATTTGGTTAGTATTTTCAGTGATTACCGCGGCAACTTTTGTCAGTTATGTCGCTGGAACAGATTATTTATATCAGAGCTGGCAAACCATTGGCTTTGTTCCCATTCCTGATTGGCCAACATGGGTATGGGTATCAATGTTTATCTTTACCTTTGCCACTTATGCCAATGCGGGCTACATGCGTGAGCAGATGTGCGTACAGATCTGTCCTTATGGTCGTTTTCAGAGCGTTATGTTTGATAAAGATACGTTAGTTGTGTCTTATGATTATGAACGTGGCGAACCTCGCGGGGCACGTAAAAAAGGCACCCATCCTGAACATTTAGGGGATTGTATCGAATGTACCATGTGCGTACAGGTTTGTCCGACTGGGATTGATATTCGAGATGGCTTGCAAGTTGGTTGCATCCAATGTGCTGCTTGTATTGACGCTTGTAATGAAATTATGGATAAAGTCGGGTATCCACGTGGACTCATTCGTTATACGACAGAACGACAGTTGTCAGAAAAAGAAAATACCCGCGTCATCAGTCCACGTCTATTTGCTTATTTAGCCGTTATTACTATCTTATGTGGTGGCGTTATTTATGCATTGACGGACCGTGTACCGTTAGAGATTGATATTCGCCGTGACCGTAATCAGTTGTCTTCAGTGAATAATCAAGGCATGATTGAAAACAGCTATATCGTCAAGCTGACTAATAAAACACAAGAGCCGCATACCTATACAATAACCCTTGCTCCACAAGAAGGTTTGAGCTTGGCGCTGCGATTCAACGATGTACCATTAGAAGCAGGTGAAAGCTTTGATATGCCTGTGAGTATTTATGGCGATCCTAAGGTTATCGATTTTGAACAAACGTCAGTGACCCTAAATGTGACCAGTGAAGATGGTCAGTATAAAGTCAGTAAACAAAACGTATTTACTACTCAA
This sequence comes from Psychrobacter sp. NPDC064578, assembly GCF_044901245.1. NCBI lineage: Bacteria > Pseudomonadati > Pseudomonadota > Gammaproteobacteria > Moraxellales > Moraxellaceae > Psychrobacter > Psychrobacter sp. NPDC064578. Next base: position 100,172 of record NZ_JBJDPI010000009.1, on the reverse strand, counting down.
GGGCAGTAGGTTTTTATAAGCGCTTGATAGCTTAGCTAGTGCGGGTCCTCATTTTAAAAGTGGTAATAAAAATGAGATAAATGGCAGCCAAACTGGGAAAATAGTGCAGATAACATCGTGCTATTAACCAGTAGTTTGGCAAAATTTAACCATTTTTAATCCATTTAGGTGCTTTCATTCAGACTGAGGATGCGCCCTAGTATATAATTCTATATTTCACCTGTGAGTCAGTGGCTAGCAGGTGGACGATTTATCATTAAACTGGCAGCTGTCTCGCTGTCAGCTTATCCATTGATACAGTTTATAGATATCTGATAAACAGATATCTGATTAATAGGTATTTTATGTCTACTCCAGCATCAAATTTTAAGCATCAAGATACTCAGCCATGGTATAAGAATTACATGGTGGTTATTTTTGTTATTGGCATGCCAGCATTTGTCGTAGTGGCCTGTATCTTTTTTGTTTATTACTCTTATCAAATTCGGGATAGCGTGGTACGTGACGACTGGTATATGGATGGTAAGACGCTTTATCATGATGTGTCACGTGACAAATTGACTTATGACTTAAATTTGCACGGCGAAATGCAGTTTGCAGATAATGGTGATGTTGTATTCTATCTAAATTATCCTGAACAGAGTCTGCAATCAGGTAAACTGCTGAATGGCAATCCTCTAGCTTATCCTGAAAAACTAGATCTGTCTATCTCACATGCAACCGATATCAAAAAAGATCACGATGTCGTACTTCAACATGTCGAGGGCAATAAATACAGTGCGCAGGTAGATATAGATCCTTTAAAAGCAAAATATTATCTACAAGTAAGTAGTGATGGTAAAGATGACTGGCGTATGCAAGATGTAGCGAAATTACCACGTTCAAAAGTTAGCTTTGACCCATTACCTGTTTTTGCAGAAAGTTGATTTTACCAATCTTGCTATTATAAGCATGATTAATAATTGATTTATTAACACATAAAAAAACCAGCCATTAATCAATAATGAGCTGGTTTTTTACACTAACGGTTTATGCTATTTTTTATAAATGTCACTTAATATTATCGAATAAGCGAATCGTTAAATAACAGGATTTATTGTTGGAATCTTCTGATTCGTATGCTTGTTTTCTGCTGAATTATCAGACTCTGTCGAAAGCAGCTTACTATCGAACTTCGGATTGAACGCTTGAGTTTTTGGCGATACAGGTAAGCCAATTTCAGCCAAGCTCTCGGTCTGCCCAGCTTGGATGTTATCTCCTTCAAACAAACGTTCATTATCATCACGATCAAGACTTAACTGCTCAAAATCAAACAATTCACGGTCTGCTAGTTGCGACGGTGCCACGTTTTGCATGGCTTTAAAAATAGAGGCCAAACGCTGCGGATGAGCATTATCCCATTCCCGCAACATATCGTTGATAATGGCTCTTTGTAAGTTGGTTTGGCTGCCACATAAGTTGCATGGAATAATTGGAAATTCTTTTAAGCGAGCATATTCAATGATGTCTTTTTCTTCGACATAAGCCAGTGGACGAATAAGTAGGTTTTGCTTGTCGTCACTGAGCAATTTCGGTGGCATCGATTTAAGAGTGCCGCCATGAAATAAATTCAAAAAGAAAGTCGCCAACATATCATCGCGATGATGACCCAGTGCAATTTTGGTTGCGCCAATCTGCTTAGCAAAACCATATAACGAGCCGCGGCGCAGACGTGAACACGCCGAGCAATAAGTTTTGCCTTCTGGCACCACGCTCTTAACAATACTATAAGTGTCTTTTTCTAAGATATAGTGAGCAATACCCTGCTCGTTCAGATACGCTGGCAAAATATCTTCAGGGTAACCGGGTTGCTTTTGATCGAGATTGACCGCGACGATATCAAAGTTAATCGGGGCGATACGCTTGAGTAATAGTAAAATATCCAGCAAGGTATAGCTGTCTTTACCACCTGAAACACAGACCATCACCACATCGCCGTCTTCGATCATATTAAAGTCACGAATTGCCCAAGAGACTTGTCTACGCAGCTTCTTTTGTAGTTTACGGAACTCTGCTGATTCAGTAGACGTTGACGGTGCAGCGGCGATACTGTTTTCATTTGTATGATCGTCAGCAACATCCTCATATTCCATACTATCACCATCAGTGTCCCAAGCATGATTATCCAAACCTGTATCAGCTGACATATCATCGATTTCAGGCGTAATTTGTGGCGTAAACAAGGTTGCTGCGGTCATAAGTTACTCAATATCTTTACAAGGGAATTTTGCTAAAAAATGGAAGGATAAAGCCTTTAGCAAGGAAGTAATAGCACAGTGGCTCTAAAAGCAGCGATTATAACAAAATTTGCTAACAGATTGAAAAGATCAGATTAAACTATCAGATTAAATATTCAGTCTTTTTTATGGCTTAGCTTAGGGCATGATGAACATTCGACCATAGCACTGCTGATAGCTCCACACTTTTATGAATAAATTTCTCTTTTGAGCTGATTAAGGTTTCATATCGTATTTATAATGGCTCCGTGGTTCTGTAATGCGCGTATTTTTGCTAAAATAGGCGTTTTTCGCAAACCCATTTCGCAAACCAATAATAGATACCACTATGACTAATGTTACTTCGCAAAGCGCCTCTAATAATCAAGCCTTCGATACTGACTTAAATGCTCTGCATAAAAGCCAAAATGCCGTTGTGCTACTGTCAGGCGGGCTTGATTCGGTGACTTGTTTGTATTGGGCCAAGGCACGTTATGCGTCGGTGACTGCGGTCAGTTTTAACTATGGTCAACGCCACAATAGTGAGCTGGTCGCGGCAAAAGCCATCGCTGAGACTGCCGAGGTCAATCACAGGATTATTGATATTGATATCGCTCAGCTTGGTGGCTCTTCGCTGACAGATCACAGTATGATTGTTCCTGATGGCGATACGGATAAGTTCCCTAATAAAAAGCGTGATGAGATCGATAACGACGCTATTCCCAACACCTATGTGCCTGCGCGTAATACGATATTTTTGTCTTATGCGCTAGCCGTTGCTGAAGTGACCGATGCCAATCATATCGTCATTGGCGTTAGCTCAGTCGATTACTCAGGCTATCCCGACTGTCGTCCAGAGTATATTGCCGCCTTCGAGCATATGGCCAATCTTGCCACCAAAGCGGGCGTTACCGGTCATCACTTATCCATTCAAACGCCATTACAGCAACTGTCAAAAGCAAAAACCATTGAGCTTGGATTGTCATTGGGCGTCGACTATGGGCAAACCATATCTTGCTACCAAGCCGATGCACAAGGTCTTGCTTGCGGTGTATGTGATAGCTGTGCCTTACGCCGTCAAGGATTTGCTCAGGCTGGCATCACTGACCCAACCCATTATCAGTCTTAGTTAATGATAGAATTGCACTTGCATGAAAGCGTGATAGCAATCAACAGTAGCGAAACATTCGCTTGCATTAACACAGCACGCCGCCGTTGTATTTTAACTCACATACTTGTTATGGTATGAGCGATTGCATTTATCACAAGATATAAGTAACCACATTAATCAACGAACTATGAGTACTTTTGCTTGACTTTGAGTACAAAATTTAGAAAATTGATGTTACCCGTAAGAGGATATTTATGAAGTTGTTGCCATTATTACCCCTAGCTTTAGCTGCCATTTTTGTGATGCCACAAGCAAACGCTGCCGATATTAAGCAAAATAACATCAATACCTGCGTTAATGGTGCGGTCAAATATAAAGTCGCTGACAAAGGCGATGCGACCAAACTATGCAATTGCACTATTGGCGTGCGTAGCAACATGACCATCGGTCAGATGTGGGAAATTGAGAGCTATGCCCAAGACAAAAAAGATCCGTCTGGACTGCCTTACGTCAAAAAAATGCAAAAAGATTTGCAGCAATGCACTGTTGGCTTAGATTTAAAACAGCCACAAAAACCAGCATAATACACATCTCGTTTGATATATAAAAGACTGGCTATTGCCAGTCTTTTTTGTTGTCAATACAGGCGCAAAGTGTAAAACTGATTATGAATCGCTGCTAATCTGCTTATAATAAGCACACAGCATAGATTACCAATCGACATAAGCACTGACATAAGTACTGATATAAACAAAAATGAATAAGGATTTTATAATGGCAAAACCAACCACAGAAAACCTAACCTTACCTGACTTTCCAGTGACGATAGTACGAAAGCTTGCCGGCAACTTTATCCATGATGAAATCAATCTCCAAGAGATGATTGCCAATACTGATAAAGGGCTTATTCTGTACTTTTATCCAAAAGACAGTACGCCAGGCTGTATCACTCAAGCAACCGAATTTACTGCTCATCTCCATGAGTTTGATGATTTAGGCTATGACATTATCGGCGTCTCACGTGATAGTGTTGAATCTCACGAGAAATTCATCACCAAATATGATTTAAACATTGCCCTTATCAGCGATACTGACGAAAAATTATGCCAATCCTTTGACGTTATTAAAGAAAAAAACATGTACGGCAAAATAACGTTAGGACTGGTCCGCTCAGCATTCGTTTTTAACAAAGATGGCGAGCTGACCCATGCTCAGCGAAATTTACGTGCCAAAGGCTACACTGAACGTTTGCTTGAAACCTTAGAACCTTAACCAATAAAACTAAGAGTCATAAAAAAGCATTTTAAAATAGACGCTAATAATCATTACGATAAACGCTGGATATCAGAGGCTGAAAGTCGTTTTTGAATGACTATCTTTTAGAGCAATCTCTTATCAGAGGAATCTCTTAAAAAAATTATCTAAAAAATAGTCCTGAATACTAAACATCTTATAACTTGAGAATAATATGAATAAACAATCCGATACAGCAGCGGATAACACAGTATCCAAAGCTACTCGCAAAGTATCTGTTGCCATTATCGGTGCAGGTACTGCTGGGCAAAATGCTTTTCGTCAAGCCAGTAAAATCCATGATGATGTTGTTATTATTAATGACGGATTCTGGACGACCACTTGTATTGCGGTCGGCTGTATGCCAAGCAAACTATTGATTGCCGCCGCTGATCGCGCGTATGAAGCCAATCACTCTGCTGAATTTGGCGTCCATGCCACTGTCCAGATAGATGGCAAGCAAGTCATGCAACGCGTTCGAGACGAGCGTGCTCATTTTGCTAGCTACGTCAAAGCTCAAGTAGATAGCTGGCCTGATCACAAAAAAATCTCAGGACGCGCTCATATCAATAACCAAGGATTCATTGAAGTCAATGATGCGCTGATTGCCGCTGACAAAATCATTATCGCCACAGGCAGCTCTCCATTTATTCCAGATGGCTGGGCAGATAAGCTTGGTGACGCCATGCTCACCTCTGATACGATCTTTGAGCTCACAAATTTACCAAAAACAATGGCCGTCGTCGGTACAGGTGCTATCGGATTAGAGCTTGCGCAAGCCTTTAAACGCTTAGGCGTAGAAGTAACTTTGTTTAATCGTGTCAAACGTGTTGCAGGCCTCAAAGACGATGATATCAATCACAAAGCTATCGATTGCTTAAGCCGCGAACTGACCATGCATTTGGGTAGCAAAATCAACGATGTCGGCGTGCAAACAGCCACGGATAATGACCATTCAGCCGCGTTCATCGATTATGAAGACAGTGCTGGAGAGTCGCAACAATGGCAAGGTGAGTATGTACTGGTTGCGACTGGTCGCCGCAATAATATCAAGCCGCTGGGAGTTGAACACTTAGGCGTTGAGCTTGACGACAAAAATCGTCCAAAGCACTTGAATAAAAAAACAGGTCAGATTGGTGATTTAGATGTCTATATCGTTGGTGATGCCAACGCCAATCTCCCACTATTGCATGTGGCCAGCGATGAAGGCTATAGCGCTGGAAGTATGGTCTGCGAGAATGAAGACGCCGCTCATATTCGCCCGCCCGCCACGCCCTTCTCGATTGTGTTTTGCTCACCGCAAATCGTTAACGTCGGCATGTCTCTACCAGACATTCAGCAGGATACAAGCTTAGAATATGTCATCGGTAGTGTCAGCTTCGACAATCAAGGACGTAGTCGCGTGATGGGCGTCAACTGTGGCCTGCTACATATCTATGGCTGTAAAAAAACTGATAGAATCTTAGGCGCTAGTATGGTGGGTCCTGATGCCGAGTATATTGGGCACATTCTAGCGGCAGCGATTACCAATGATTTGAGTGTTAAGGCCATGCTCGATACGCCTTTTTATCATCCTACGATATTAGAGGGCTTACGTACCGCGTTACGCGATGTTCAACACAAAATGGCAATACCTTATCAGTACCAAGACACACAGGAAGATAGCTTTTAAGCATCAGCTCAGCTACACTTTCAAAACAAGGATGTGTCGTATTAATCATCACTCATGTTGTGTTTGGTAGCACTGACGACTTGAGGTACTTTAAAAACTCTGCATGGACCAAAAAATGGCAATCGCTAGTATTACTGATTTTTTTAAAGAGATTGTTCGTGACCTGCATACTAGCCTCTACCTTGCGCTTGGTGGCTCTGTCGATGAAGAGTCACTTGATTGGTCGTCTCAAGCGGTAGAGCTCGCTAGTACTGCCATCAAAATCCTAATACTGCTGGCAGTGTTGGGATTTTTTTATTGGCTTGCCATTTACATCCTTAAGCAAAGTAGGACAAAAATCCGCCTGAATGAGCGCCGTACTAAGATTGTCCGTTCAGTCTTGCGTTATATCTGGATAGTTGCCAGCTTGATTGCCATTATGAGCCAGATTTACTTTGAGCCAGAGACTATCAAAGCCACTGCAAAAGCCAGTACATGGGCGGGTATTTATTATGTACTTTGGGCGTCATCTGGACAGATTATCCATAAGGTGTTACAGCATTATGGTCTCAATGCTTCTATAGAGCAGCTGCTTCAAAACATCTTGTCAGTGCTGCTATTGGTACTCGGACTTGCCAGCGTCATGGCGCAATTTGGTTTCGATATCGTCTCATTGGTCGCAGGTTTAGGGATTGTGGGCTTGGCAGTCGGTTTTGCTGCCCAGTCAACGCTTGCTAATTTCATTGCAGGTATTACCATTTTACTCGAACAATCTTTTCAGGTTGGTGACTGGATTCATATCAATGACAACGAGGGTCGCGTCGTACTCATTGCGTTACGCACCACCCATATTTTGACGCGAGACAACATCACCGTCATTATTCCCAACTCTAACGTTGCCTCCTCTGAGGTGACCAATTTAACCTCCAAGAACTTCATACGTTTCGATATTCGTGTGCGTATCGCCTTTGAAGATGATATCGATACTGCTCGCAAGGAAATTTTGCAGGTGCTTACTGACACCGATGTGGTACTCAGCCGTCCTGAAACCTCGGCCACCGTGGATGAAATTGGTGAGTATGGAGTGTTCTTTATCGTGCGTTTTTGGGTCAAGCCTGCCGCTGTCGCTCGCATGCCCAAAATTAAAGAAGGTCTAAAAGAAGATATCAAGCGTGCCTTTGATGCCGCTAATATTTCTACTCCTTATCCTCATATGCGTCTGCTTATGCCAAAGGACGTGGATTATCCTATTGCCACTAAACCCTTTGCGACTACAACGCAGGTCGTATCAGAAACACCACCACTGAGCAAAGCGGATAAATAAGCTCATTATATTATTTATCCCTTGGACAATTTATTCCACAATTTTTAGGCTTAAGGTTTTAATCCTCAATATGATAAGCATGATTTTGTGAAAGGTAGCGCTGCTGAATCTCTCTTTGATAAACACCACCACTTTAAACCATCCTGCCCTGAATTATGGTAAAATTGGCGGTTAAACATCTTATTTTATGATGTGCATTACTTATCAATTTAGCCCACAGGTATCCGTATGACCGAAACAACCGCGCCCGCATCTCTAACAGCAGCTTCACCAGAATTGTCGCTTGACCTTATTATCACCTGTGCCGATGGGCTTGAGGCACCACTACAAACTGAGCTGACAAGTTTTGGTATTGCAAGCGAAATCAAAAGTACAGGCCGTCTGGCAGTTACTGGTACTTTGCGTGACTTATATAGCATTTGTTTGTGGTCACGTGTCGCCTCGCGGGTATTAATGCTCATTAAACGCAAAAACATCAATGCCGAATACGATGTGGCTGAGCAACTTTATGGCTTGGCAAAATCGGTCAATTGGATTGAGCAGTTTAGTTTAGAGCAAACCTTTGCCATTCGTCTGTCGGTCGACAAGCGTGTCGCCGTCAGTCAACAGTTTGCGATGCTACGTATCAAAGATGCGATTGCAGATACGTTCAATGAAGTTTACGACAGCCGTCCTAACGTCGATAGTAAAAATCCAGACTTTTCTATATTTGCAACCGTGAATGATAAGCAAGCTGAGCTGTATTTGGATTTATCAGGTACCAGTTTGCATCGCCGTGGTTATCGTGTGGCAATGACTGAAGCGCCACTCAAAGAAAACTTGGCAGCGGCTCTACTATATAGTGCAGGCTGGCACAAGAAAAATGAAGCTGGTAATGCACCTTTTTATAATGCGCTAATTGATCCAATGTGTGGGTCTGGCACCTTTATCATTGAAGCACTACTCATGCATTGCGATTATGCTGTGGGTATCGATAAAGCCGCCAATCAATTTGGTTTTTACCAATGGCAGCATCATGATGATACGTTATGGCAACAGATGATCGATGATGCCCAGACACGTTTTCGCGAAGCCTTAGCAATTGCTAATGAGCAACCAGATACATTACCGCTGATTTTGGGTTTTGATGCCGATAGCGGCGCGATTTTAGCGACAGAGAAAAACTTGATTGCCGCAGGTTTGCAAGATTTACTACCACTACTCGATCTTGAGACGCGTGCGCTTGACCAGCTGAGCACTGTCCTGAAGCCATTGGTCGATGACGGTCGATTGAGCAATCCTCTAATCATCACCAACCCACCTTATGGTGAGCGTTTGGGTGACGAAGAGATGATTAAGCCATTGTACCAAGCGATTGGGCTTATTTTGCAAGACAGCTTTGCTGGTAGCGGCATCGATCCAATGCTTGGCATATTAGCATCTAATGTTGAGCAAGTTGATATCTTACCTATCAAAGAACCAAAAACCTTACGCTGTCATAATGGTGCTATCACCGTTTATTTCCGCTATGGCACGTTGATTGCGGGACAAACTGGCAATCTCGTTAGTCGCTTCGAAAAACGTGAGATTGAAGTGGAAGAGGGACAAGACTTTATCAACCGCTTGCAAAAAAACCTGTCCAAGCTGAAGAAGTTGGCTAAAAAAGATAAGGTTAGTAATTTGCGCGTTTACAATGCGGACTTGCCCGACTTCAAAGTCGCCGTCGATTTATATGGCGACTATGTGCACGTGCAAGAATATGCGCCACCAAAAACCATTCCACCTGAGACGGCTAAAAAACGCTTTAACTTGGCATTAATGGGTATTCGTGAAGTTTTTGGTATTAACCGTGAACAAATATTTATCAAGACTCGTGCACGCCAGTCTGGTAATGACCAATATAGCAAACAGAACACCACAGAAAAGCGTGGTAAATTTCATGTTGCACGTGAAGATGGTGCTTATTTTTACGTCAACTTTACGGACTATTTAGATACGGGTTTGTTCATTGATCACCGTAATATGCGTGCCCGTATCAAAGACAACAGTCGTAATAAATCCGTACTGAACTTATTTGCTTATACGTGTACGGCAAGTGTACATGCAGCGCTTGCTGGCGCGAAAAGAGTCACCAGCGTTGACTTGTCACAGAACTATCTAGACTGGGGTAAGCAAAACTTTGTATTAAATGGTCTGGACGTTAGCCGCAATAAATATCAATTCGTCGCAGCTGATATCTTTGAATGGATTAAAGACAATACTGAACAATTTGATGTCATCTTTATCGATCCACCGACTTTTTCAAATTCGAAAAAGTTCCAAGGTACCTTTGATGTGCAGCGCGACCACTCTGCCCTCATTAATCGTGCGATGAACCGCTTGACCTCTGACGGGATTTTATATTTTTCAAATAACTTTACCCGCTTTGAGCTCGATGAGCAACTAACTGAGCGTTATGAAATTATTGATATCACCCAAAAAACCATTGGTTTTGATTTTGATATTAAAAAGCCCATTCATCAAAGTTTTGAGATTCGTCATCGTCAGGGCTGATAATTTAGGTTTATGGATGGATTTAAAGGTTAACCACCGCATTTAGACGCCAACTTTTATGGTCAGTCTGATCGTACACATAACAATGACCCAATCGGCTTTGATTGGGTCATTTTTTGTTGTTATGATAGAGCGTCATTAAGCAATAGTTTTGCAGCTATAGTCAGAGCACTTTTAAACCGCTACGGTGTTACCCGCCCTAGATGTACTCAGTGTACTATCTGCGGTCGGTCGCCTTGTAGCGATTCTAAAATTCCTTGACTATATAATTTTTCAACCAGTTCAATCCCACTATCAATTTTGCTACTTTAGCTTACGTCTGATAGCTTGCATTGCTATTGCTTTAATATTGCCCCTCTCCCTACTCTAATAACCTTTTACTTTAATAATAAGGACAATCCCATGGCATTATCACTTAATAAAGGCGGTAACTTATCGCTCACCAAGACTGACCCAAATTTAACCAAGTTACTGATTGGTCTTGGTTGGGATGAACGCGCAACTTCTGGTGCTGAGTTTGATCTTGATGCCAGTGTGTTTTTACTGAATACGGCAGGTAAAGTACGCGGCGACCATGACTTCATTTTCTATAACCAACTTAAGTCTGATAATGGCGCGGTTGAGCATACTGGTGATAACCGCACTGGCGAAGGTGATGGCGATGATGAAGTCGTCAAAGTAAATCTGACTCAAGTCCCAGCTGATGTGGATAAAATTGTCGTCACTGTTACTATTCATGATGCGGCGGCTCGTAGTCAAAACTTTGGTCAAGTTGCCAATGCCTTTATTCGTGTCGTGAATGAAGAGACAGGCACTGAAGTCGTACGTTTTGATTTGGCAGAAGATTACTCTGTTGAAACGGCAATGGTATTTGGCGAAGTCTATCGTCACAACGGTGAGTGGAAATTCCGTGCCGTTGGTCAAGGCTATTCAGGCGGCTTGCAAGCCATGTGTCAACAGTATGGCGTTGTTATCTAATGTGATAACTTATTCATGCTTAGACTACTATATGACCATTAAACTCAAAATATAAAGCAGGTATTAGCCCTCTATTTGTACTCACCATTAGCAATGATAATGGCTGTAAAATATGGTTGCAAAATAGTCACAATTATTCATAGCTAAATGACTAGTAATGCTTTATGTTTCGTTTAGAATTATGCAAAAAAAGTGGTTAGCGATAACCGCTTTTTTTGTGGTTTGTGCCTATAGTAGGCCGACCTTAGCTTTATGCAACCAGACAGGATGTGTCATGAGACATTTTTATTTAGACTTTATTTTCACCGCCATCGCCCTAGCGGTCGCGGCATGGTGGGGATATTCACATGGCGGTATGGGCGGTATGATAACCACCCTATCTATTACTGCTATTTTGGCCGTCATGGAGATTTCATTATCGTTTGATAATGCGGTGGTCAACGCCTCAGTCCTTAAAGGCTGGGACGAGTTTTGGAAAAAGATATTTTTAACGGTGGGTATTTTAATCGCCGTCTTTGGTATGCGTTTGGTATTCCCTATTGTCATCGTCGCTGTTACTGCCGACCTTGGTATGATGCAAGTAATCGATTTGGCATTGAACGACCCTAAAGAATACTCAGCCAGACTATTGGCGCATCATGCCGAAATCTCAGCATTTGGTGGTATTTTCTTGTTGCTTGTCTTCTTAAACTTCATCTTTGATGAAAAAGAAGTACACTGGTTCGATTGGCTTGAGAGCCGTCTGGCAAAATTAGGCAAAGTCGATGCCATGAGCGTGTTTGTCGCGCTTATCGTCTTGATGATTGCCGTATCATTTGCCAAGCCTGAGCAATCAGCTGCGGTCCTAATCGCTGGCGTATGGGGCATCTTAGTTTATCTTGGCGTACAAGTGGTCTCTGGTATGTTAGAGGGTGATCTTGAAGAAGAACTAGACGCTCAAGGTAACAGTACTGGTGCTGCAACTAGCGCGATTATGAAAGGTGGTATTATCGGTTTCTTATATCTAGAAGTCCTTGATGCCTCATTCAGTTTCGACGGTGTGATTGGCGCATTTGCGATTACTAATGACGTGATCGTTATTATGCTAGGTCTGGCTATTGGTGCGATGTTCGTACGTTCGATGACTATCTTCTTAGTCGATAAAGGCACCCTTGATGAATATGTCTATCTGGAGCATGGCGCGCATTATGCTATCGGTGCTTTAGCTATCATCATGCTGCTATCAGTGAAATTCCATGTACCAGAGCTTATCACTGGTCTGATTGGTATTACCTTTATTGGTTGGGCGTTTGTCGCTTCACTCAATTATCGTAAGCGAGAAGCCAAATCAATTACTTGATGCTCGTTCGATGTTAAGAACCCAAGCAAAAATTTTTAATATCAAATAGTATAAAGTGGATAGATAAAGTTAGTTTAAAAATAGACGGGTTGTACCAAAGCAGTTGGTATGACCCGTTTTTGCTTTAAAGCACTTATTTGATACCCGTTGAATAAGTGCTTTTTTATGTTGCACTGCCTGACGATCTAATTTACTTTTTGATAACAACACCTTAACGACTGTTGCTCGGACGGTTAAAAAGTATCAGACTTGCAGCATTGATATGTCCCTTAGTAATCATATCGTAATCACACAAAATACGCCTTGCTTAGTAAGCAATCGCTTAGTATAGTAAATCGTAATGATATGCAGGGCGTGGCATACGAGTAAATTTATTCATTGTTTGCATTTATATATCGACCACTGCACTATTTTAGTTTATTTTTTTTATCATTCAATCCACTCAATTATTAATTAAAAGGATATTTATATGGCTATTAGCTTAACAAAAGGCGGCAACGTAAACTTATCAAAAGAAGCGCCGGGTTTAACCAATATTACAGTCGGTCTTGGCTGGGATCCACGTGCTACTGACGGTCAAGAGTTTGACTTAGATGCAATTGGCTTTTTGGTCAATGAAGCAGGTAAAGTACGTAATGACCAAGATTTCATCTTCTTTAACAACTTAAAGTCAGACAATGGCGCGGTTGAGCACACAGGTGATAACCGTACTGGTGAAGGCGACGGCGATGATGAAAAAATCAAAATCAATCTTGCTAGCATTCCAGCTGACGTAAGCAAAGTCGCTATCTGTGCGATTATTTATGAAGGTCAAAGCCGCAATCAAAACTTTGGTCAAGTGGGTGACGCTTACATCCGTGTCGTTAACGACAATGGCGATGCTGAAATCGCACGTTATGACTTATCAGAAGACGGTAGCACCGAAACCGCGATGATTTTTGGTGAATTATATCGCCATAGTGGTGACTGGAAATTCCGTGCCGTCGGTCAAGGCTTCAGCGGTGGTCTTGGACCATTAGCGGCTTCTTATGGCGTTAATGTTTAAGAGCTGACTAACATTTAGCGCTAATAATATAAGCCCGAAAAGCCATCAAGTGTGCCCTACTATCGCATTTGATGGCTTTAAAAGTAATAGGCTAGCGAAAATCTATGGTTAAGCCGACTTACAGACATGACTTACAAACATATAGAATACTGATATAAGGATTCGCACCCTATGACCGCCACGTTTAGCTTGATCGGTACCATTGAACCATTTCTTCATTGTAACCTCAAAAAAGGCGACTCCATCTATTGTGAAGCCAATGCAATGGTGATGATGGAATCAAACCTTGAGCTAAAAGGTAAGCTGCAAGGCGGTCTAATGCAATCACTTATGCGCCGTTTTGCCAACGACGAGTCACTATTTCAACAGCAGATTGAAGCCGTGAACGGTGAAGGCGATTGTTTACTTGCGCCAACGCTCGACGGTGATATGCAAATCATTGATTGCGGTGCGCAGCAATATACGCTCAGTGACGGCGCATTTGTCGCGGCGCAAACGGGCGTCGATGTGAAGGCTAAGATTCAACGTAATCTAGGTGGCGCCGTCTTTGGTGATACTGGTGGCTTTATGGTGATGCAGACGCAAGGTCAAGGTCAGGTAGTGGTATCGGGTTTTGGCTCATTGTTTGAGATTGATGTTGAACCTGGTAAAGACGTCATTATTGATAACGGTCATGTGGTCTGTTGGGACTCGCGTTTGGAATACAAACTGTCAGTCGCCACCAGTAAGAAAAAAGGCTTCATGGGCAATATTATCAATTCGGTCACCAGTGGCGAAGGTATGGTTTTAAACTTCTCAGGCTCAGGCAAAGTCATTATCTGCTCTCGTAATCGTGATAGTTACCAAGGCTGGCTACAAAGCGTCTTAGGGACTAGCTCAGGCGGTCGCGGCGGCAGTAACAGTTTGCTTGGCAATATCTTATAGCTATTATTATGTTTTTAAAGCTGTATGTTACAACGACTCCTCGTCATCATAGACTTTATTTAACCCTCTACTCACAATTACTATAACACTGTAGTATAAGGAATATCACATGGCAGTTAGTTTACAAAAAGGTCAGAAAATCTCCCTAAGCAAAGAAGCTGGCGGCGAGCTTACCCAAGTAAAACTGGGTCTAGGCTGGGACGTTGCTCAAAACCCTCAAGACAAAAAAGGTGGGTTCTTGGGCAAATTATTCGGTGGTGGTAGCGGCGGTGACTCGATTGACTTAGATGCCTCGTGCATCATGTTTGATACCAATAAACAAGCCATCGATGCGATTTGGTTCAGTCAGCTGAAATCAAAAGATGGCAGTATCGTCCATACTGGTGATAACCGCACTGGTGACGGCGATGGTGACGACGAAGTTATCAATGTCGATCTTTCAAAAATCCCTGCCAATGTCGTCTCTCTAGTATTTACGGTCAATAGTTTCACTGGTCAAACCTTTGAAACGGTAGAAAATGCATTTTGTCGTATCGTCAATGCCAATAACAATCAGGAAGTCGCGCGCTACAATTTATCAGCGCAAGGTGGGCATACCGCGATGATTATGGCAAAAGTATATCGTCATAATAACGAGTGGAAAATGCATGCGATTGGTGAAACGGCTTCTGGTCGTACTTTCCATGACTTAATGCCTGCCATCACGCCGCATGCGTAAAGGATTCAAAGCTTTAGTTGGATTAGCGTTCATCCGTTAAAATGAGCCATTGAAGCAACGTTATTGAGAAAAAACAGCCCATCTACGATTAGATGGGCTGTTTTTTTACGTGTGCTAAAGAATATTTTTAAAGCTGTTACTTACTCCCTCGCTTCCAGCTAAAGCCCCAGTTAAAGGCTTTATCCATCTCTTGATGCCCTTTAAAATATTGGTTAATACGTTCAACGTTAATACTACCTTGCTGATTGACCAGACGCGCAATCGCACACATTGGCAAATTACCTGTACCTTCTGTCAAACGTGTCTCAATCGGGGGTTGGTCGGGCACATGAATGGTCACGACACCATCGGTCTGTGCCCAGTTTGGTGCGCCTTCATAGATAAAGGCGAAAATAAACACCTCTTCTATCTGCGACCACTGCTGACCGTTAATATCTAGCCACTCACCGCCGCTCACCTGTCCCGTTCTATCATCAGCACGCAAACAAACGTAAGGCGCTGATGTTAAGCTACCAAAGCGATTGCCCAAGGCCTGAATCAAGGTTTTTTCACCATTTTTTAGATGAATCATCGCCCCAACATCAAGGTCAATACCGCCCGCTTTATGTTGTTTGAAAAGATCGCCTAGCAAGCCTTTTTTGGGTGCTTGCTGATTAGCAGTCGGATTTTGGTTCCAGTTCAAGTTAACAGAGATTTTACCAAAGTCATCACGTTTCTTTAGGTTGATGCTAGACTGATTTTTGGTTAAAGTGATTTTGCTTAGGTTAATTGACGGATTTGGAGAAGCTGTAGGAATTGGCGGCGGCGTGCTTGTTTGAGGTGCACTACCTGCCTTCTGCGTATTGATGGGCTGAGCTTGACCTTTTGACTGGTCTTGTACAGGGCTTTGAGCGGGCGCTTCATCAGCAATCTCTACACCAAAATGCTCAGACAAAGGCTTCAGCCCCCCTTCAAAACCTTGGGCGATAAAACGAAACTTCCAGCTACCTTGGCGACGATAACATTCCGCTAAAATAATGGCTTTTTCATTACGTCCGGCTGCACTTAGTTGGCAAGTCATCAGCACTTGGCTGCCTTGCAATACCTGAATATCGACATCACCAACTTGTGCAAGCGGCTGCGCACTAGAAAATGCTAATGCTATCTTCTCGATATTTGCAGGCTGCGCCGGTAAATTAATATCAAAAAACCCATCGCTATCATGACCACGGAAACTCACACTGTCATCATCGCTACGTGTCTGCCCATAAAATATCATGTCGCCATCACCGCGTACTTTACCGTCAGTTGTCAGGCGATATGCCGCGCAATCGACCGCACTTTGGCTTAAAATACGAATGCTAATATGATCTGTTGGCAGTGGCGCATTGGCACCAGCAATCAGTTGTTGAGGTTGGATTTGGCTCATCATACATCCTTTTAATTATTTATTATGTGCGTGTGTTTGTTATGCTAATAATTGTCATATAGTAGCATGGATGGCCGCTGACTTTTAAAGCATACGACCGTTCAATAACATGCCAATGACCCTAAAAAATATTTTTACAAATCCTTCATGCTATTTTGTCAGCAGCATTTATAACGCTTAGCATTTGTATATAATAGCCCCTACTATTAGCAATATTACGGCTTGCTTATATTCCTGATGGTGTTGCGATGACGATAGTGAATTATTCAATTATATCTAAAACCTACGATAATGCTGAGAGAATTATGAAAACCCCTGCTAACGATAACGATCATAAAACATCAACTGCCGCGTCACCTGCCGTTTGGTTAGCTGAAGGTCAGTCAAGCCAGCGTGATATGTTAGCCAGCCTGCAAACCCTAAAAAATCACGCTGATACTCCGTTTAACATTATCGCTTCACACCGCCACAATAGACCTGAGATTTTCGAATTTGCTGACAGCGTTTACCTCGAGCCTTCTACTAGCAACGCAGATAACGATGAGCAAGTAGTGCTGGAATCTGTTGAGCCATTGATGCCGCGTTGGCAGTTTGTGTTAGAACAAGCGCAGAAAAACAACGTAAAAGTATTGCTCACTGGACGCAATGGTATTGATTACGAAGCCCAGCGTGAGGCGTTTGACGCGGCTGGCATTCGTTTATTGACGGGTGCAGCGAGTGTGGCAGCGTTAGAAGTAATAGATGATAAGTTTGCCTTTATGCAGCAGTGTCATGAGCATGATATTCCCGTTGCCGAGGCGTGGCGCTTTGATAATGTCGCAGAGCTTGAAGCATTACTTGCTACGTACGGTCACCAACCATTATGCGTCAAACCGGTTACGGGTATTTTCGCTCAAGGGTTTTGGCGACTAGATTTAGCAAAAAATGATGGGGAACAGTACGATAGCTTTGAGCATTTATATTTTACTGAAGATAAAAAAATCAATACCACGCAATTTATTAATGCCTATGCAAACAGTGTCATGGTGCAGGAACGCCCAATTCCCATGCTGCTAATGCCTTATTTGTCAGGGCAAGAGTACTCTATCGATGTCGTCTGTGAATATGGCGAAGTATTGGCTGCTGTCACCCGCTATAAAACAGGAAAAATCCAGCATATCGGCTACGAGCAAGTGGTCATGGATGTCGTCATTCCACTCATAAAAGCCTTTGGCTGCGATGGCATCGTCAGTGTCCAAACCAAAGCTGATGATGACGGTCAGCACCGTGTGCTTGAGATTAATAGCCGCCCTTCTGGTGGCATTGATTACACCACCCACAGCGGTGTGGATTTAACCCAAGTTGGATTTGCTTATTGGCTAGGCTTAACCGATAAACCGATACTGGCTGATATCGCGCAACAAATAACCCCCTGCCAAGTACGCTCTATTATGGTCGGTGTAAAGGTTGAAGAAGACATCACTGAATAAGTCAAAATAATAATATAAAAAGCTGACGGCAACGAATCGACAATAATACATCCATGACAACCGAATATATTCACTAAGAGGCAAACGATGACAGCACAAACCACGTTAGTGTTAGGGGCAAATACGGTCATCGCGACAGCGAATTGTTCGGTCGCCTTTGCAACGACAGATCAGTCAAAGTTTGGCGAGCAGCTTGGGCTACTATGGCTGCCTTTGGATGAGCATCGAAAAGCCGCTTGTAGTCCTGCTTATCTTCATGAACAGAAGGAATGGGCGCAGCTCAATAGCAAAGATGATCCAAATGCATGGCAATTGGATTTGCCTGCATTGTTTGATAAACAAGGTGCAAGCTTTTTACAACTGATTGCTTATGTTTATCATGAGCCAAGCCTAAACTTACCTGCCGTTGAATTGAGCAAGGTAAGCTTAACACTCAATGAGGGCGATATTCGTTATGAATTTACCGCAAGTGAACGCCATGTTAAAGCGGCGATCATATTAGAGATATACCGACGCAATGGACAATTTAAATGCCGTGCCCTTGGTGAAAGCTCCACGCAAGGACTGGCAAGTCTTGAGCATCATGTACAAGTTAGCCTTGATGTGCGTCCGCCAGATACGCATGCCCTTATCCAAGATGCCCAGCGTGCACAGCAGCAAGGTTATCCTAACAGTGACGCACGTCCGCCCAGACAAGTTCAATCTGGTGAAACTTGGACAGGGACAGCGTTTGCTATCGATCCCTATCATTTACTGACTTGTTATCATGTCATTGAATCGGCGGCGATGATTGGTGTGCGTCAGCAAGGGCAGCCTGATCGTGAAGCGCAAGTGGTGCTCAGCGATATTGGTAGTGATTCAGCCATTATTAGAGTAAGTGAGCCACTGCCAAGTTATTTACCCTTAGCACAGCGTTGTACTGATAATTTAGGTGAAACCATCACCACCTTGGGATTTCCGTTATCAGGATTGAGTAGCCAATTACAAGTAACGCAAGGCTGCATCTCAGGACTGACAGGGTTTGGCGATGATATTCGCTATCTGCAATTTACTGCGCCTATTCAGCCAGGCTCTAGTGGCAGCCCTTTATTACTGCCGACTGGCGAAGTTATCGGCATGGTAACGTCCAGCCTCGTCCATGAGCATGCACAAAATATGAACTATGCGGTGAAATTTCAGTTATTATCCGCCCTACTCGCGAGCGCCGGAATCAGTTTAGATAATTCATCTGGCTCATATGGCATGTCACGCACGACAGCTGCGCCGCTGACTACGCCGCAATTAAGCAAACAAAGCCGCGGTGCTTTGTGGTTGGTAGGTTGTCAGGGTTAATGATTCACTATAGTGTCGACAAACCTTAAATAAATACATCTAAACACTTGATTTATTTAGTAGTTGATTATTTCGATACGCGCTATCATAATAACCCGGCTTAGAAATAACAAGTGTTGAGCTACACTATATTTTTAAGATTTTAACCTTGATAAAATCTAACCTAAATAATTAGAAATTTATAGTTACCCAACTTTTAAAAGCATACACTGCTACTCAAATGAGTTTTTAGCAATTTCTATCTGCGTAGGTCCAGCAAGCACAGAGCATTAATTCTAGTAGCATGTGATAATACTTGCACCTTTTTTATTTCAAACTATATATACAAAGCAAAAATTTTAGTACAAATGTAAGAAAAAATTCCAATAAAAATTAATAACTAAAGTAAGCAAATAGATATGATTTATATAATAATTTTAGTTGCTGTTTTTTTCATAATAGGTGCTTTGTCAAATGATGATGAAAGTGTTTCAGATAATACTGCCACTAGAAACTATTCCTACACTACGAAGCTAGAGGGCAAGTATCTACACTTAAGTATGGATACTATTCCTTATGGAACAGAAGTTGTTATTCTTGAACTTGCTTATCAGGGACAAAATGTAAAAAGTTATTATGATATTTTTAATGATGAAGAAGGCAACTTTATAACTGGTGCTCGCAATAACGATAATAATGGTCCTTACTCAATAAGTGTGCCTATCAATGCTTTAATTTTGCCTAGAAATAAAGATATCACCTTAGAGTTTAATATTACGCTTTTAAAGGATGGCGTTATTCTCGATAAACTCAAATCTCAAGAGGAAATTCGTATAAGCTCTAGCTCTTTTTTACTTATGGAATGGTTCATTCCTACAATAAAAATCTTGGCTTACTACTCCATAAAAAAAGGTGATTCTAATGATTCAAAATCTTGGTCCAAAGACAATATCAAAGTTATCAAAAATGTTTTTTCAAATCACATAGAAAGCAATCCAGAAGAACGAGATTTTTTAAAAAATCAAATGAAAATCTTATCAGGTACTTCAATAGATTTGAGAGAATGTGTTAAGGATTTCAATAATAGAGCAAATACTACTAATGACAAGAATACTGTTTTCTATGCATCAGCTCGGATAATAATCAATAACCTAGAGTCAGGAAAATGGTTGCATATAGAAAAAGGTCTAGCAGAGATTAAAAATCTGAGCAAATTAATGGGCATTAGCAATGAAATATTAGAGGATGTTTACTCTGGTTTTGAAACCCTTAAAAACCAAGACAAACCTACAGAAGCTTCTGATAATCTAAAAGCATTAAAGATTCTTGGTTTGTTAGAAGGAGCTACTATCGAAGAAATGCGTAGAGCTTATAGGTTAAAGATCAAAGATTTTCATCCTGACAAATACACTCACTTACCTGAATCTGTAAAACTGGTACTTCAAGAAAAAGCTCAAGAACTAAACCTTGCAAAAGAAACACTACGATTTTAGCACTCAATAACGTTGAAACCTTTATATGACTACAAACAGTATTTCCATGAAAAAAAGCTATGTCTGCACCATTACCCTACCACGCGGCAATCTTGATTTAACCTATCAAACCAATTCAGCCACTACGAAAAATGGGGCAGAACCAAGTAATGATTATCAATTAGAAGACTTACTTGGATTTGCACAACGCATTAACCCAAAACGTGCCTTTTTGTTTGTCTCAAAAGTATTAGGTCGTCATATTCCAGTGGCTCCTAGTACCATGCGTCATGCTTTTACTGACTTGGCGAATTTGGTTCCTAGCGATTTGCCTGAGCCGATTTTAGTCATCGGTATGGCAGAGACGGCGGTTGGCTTATCTGCGGGGGTACATCAAGCGCTACAAACGCGTTACCCCAAAGCCTTACTATTGAACTCTACGCGGCATGCGCAACATGATGACAATAAGGACAGTAGCAGCGACTCTTTATTAACCACTTTCAGCGAAGACCATAGTCATGCCAGCCAGCATCTCATTTATCAAAGTGCAGATACAGTGACCCAAGCGCAGTTATTAGCGAGCAAGACCTTGATTATGGTGGATGATGAAGCATCGACAGGCAATACTTGCGTCAATGTCGTCACTGCCCTTCGTAACGCAGGACTTGACCAACTAGAGCAAGTACATCTTACCACTTTGGTTGATTGGTCTTTAAACCAGAAACAGCATGCAGCCGATGCCAATGAAGCTGTATCTGACCAAATCGCAAAACGCCTGCCTAATATCCACTTTCAACGCCATCATCTACTGTCTGGTGCATGGACTTGGACGGATGCGCCCAATCCTGAACCGATCACGATGCCGTCGGTTGATACAACTGAAGCAGGCAGTCAGGCGCTAGGTAATACTGGCAATTGGGGACGTTTCCCAACCCTAGATAGCACCGATGGGTTTGATCATTATCTTTTGAGGTTTCAAACTGCCTTTAACGTTTTTAACAAGCAAGCTCAACCTGAGAAAGAGCCGTTTGATAAAGAGCAGTTGCCACAGCGTATCTTAGTATTGGGCAGTAATGAGTTTGTTTGGTTACCGTTTTTATTGGCTGAATGGCTTGCGCAAAATACGCATATAGAGAATAGTAAGAATACGGTTAATTTTAGTGCGTTAACCCGCTCACCGATTGCGCTTGGTGGCGCAATTACCTCGATGCTAAGTTTTAATGATAATTATGGGCTTGGTATGACCAACTTTGCGTACAACGTTACACCTAGCGATTGGGATTTGATTGTCTTGTGTGTAGAAACGTCCGCTGATAGCGTTGATACTATGTGGAAAGGTTTGGAGAATGTATTGGTGGTGAGTCCGACGCTGTAAATTATTTTATAAGAACTGTCCCATTAAAACCATCCTCTAAATCCAGCTCTGCTTTTCACATTCAACCCTTACGGACACCTTTATGACCAGCCCATTCTTTCAAGCCAATCCTGATATTCTCAAGCCTTACGCGCTAATGGATTTGGACGATACGCTCTTTCAAACTCAGCGTAAAATTGACGCATGGGACTTACCCACCACTGAAGCTGAAAACTTAGTTTGCGCAACCGTTAACAAACAAGGCGAGCCATTAAGTTTTATGAGTCAGCGCCAAGCCACGTTTTTTAACTGGCTACTTGCTAGCACTGATCTAATTGTAGTGACGGCACGTGACCGTAGTGAAATCCAGCGTGTTAAACTGCATTTTGACAGTTGGCAAGTTTTGACTCATGGCGCGATTATTCTTGACAAAGACGGTATGTTACAAGCCCATTGGCAACAGCATATGTATAGTAAGCTTGCGCCATTGCAAGAAAAATTGCAGCAGCTGAGCCAGCTATTCGCGAATCACAGCAAAAATGACAATAGCCAGCTGGTCTTTACACCACATATCGATAGCTTTAGTAAGGGCGCTGATAATAGAGAATTAACCATTTATCTGGCTATCAAACATGCGCAAAAAGACCATCAAGCATTAATAGATCTCGCTGCAAAACTGCCAACGTTAATACGAGACTTTGAGCAGGATTTTTATGTGCACGTGAATGCGAATAATCTAGCGATATTGCCGCACGCAGTTCATAAGCGCCATGCGGTACAGTTCTTGTTAGCTAATCATTTAGACAGTCAACGACCAAGCTTTGGCTTTGGTGACAGTCTGGCAGATTTACCATTTTTACAGCTGCTTGACTGGTATGGTATGCCCAATCATGGTCAGTTAAATGAACGACTTAGCTCTCAATCATTCTAAACACTTAATCTCTCCTAAATAAAAACAATAATCGCCGCCGTTTATAGAAGTAGAAATTATTTTATGACCCATCATATAACAAACCCTAATGTTCAAAAATTAGAAGCATATGGCTCAGGCAGCTATCTTGCCAGTGATGTGACCGTACTGCTCGATATCGTCGCTAAAGACGCGGTCGCCGATGTGCCAGTCAGTCAAAAAGAAGCGCTCATTCAAAGTGGCCAACGTCATTATTCTGATATGTTGACCTTGGAGCAAGCGCCTACTGCTATGCATGAGCAGCTATACACGCAAGCATTAGAGCAAGGAGCTGAGAGGGCTGCCACTGATATTGCTAATTTGGCTTATACGCTACATCATACTTTTCAAAAATCTCGAAATGAACATACCGTTAATAATGAGCGCCCGCTAGTCTTAGTCAGTTTGGTACGCGCAGGTTTGCCAGTTGGCGTTTTGTTGCAGCGTGCGTTAGCAGACGTTAATAGCAGCTCTGCTTTGCCGAGCGTGCATTATGGTATCAGCATCATTCGCGACCGCGGACTTGATCCAGTTGCGTTACAAATGATATTGAATGCTCATCCAGACAGTCCTATCGTATTTGTTGACGGCTGGACAGGCAAAGGCGCAATTTATCAAGAGCTTGCTCATAGTTTAGAAAAATTTAGCGATCCTAGTCATGCAAACTTTGCCAATATCTTTCATCAAGGGGCAGATGTTATTCCCTTATTAACGCTGGCTGATCCAGCTGGCGTTGCTTGGCTTGCAGCTAGTATCGATGACTGGCTAATTCCGTCAGGATTATTAAATAGTACGGTGTCGGGGCTTATATCACGTAGCTTATATACTGAGCCGGCATTGGGGCTACACCGCAGCGTGTTTTATGATAACTTAATTGAGGTCGACCATAGCTTAGCTTTCATCGCTCATATCGATGCAGCGCGCCGTGCATTAGCCCCATCTTTGCAATGTTTGCCGACGTTTCAGCAGCCGCGCTATCAGACAGCTGCTTTAATCGACAAGCTGGCAGCAGATTACGATATCGCCAATCGTAACCGCATTAAGCCAACGATTGCAGAGGCAACACGGGCGATATTGCGCCGTGACCCTGAACGCATACTATTAGCCAGCGCTGATCATCCTGATACCATACTGCTAAGACATTTATGTGCCCAGCGAAATATCATTGTTAGTGTATTAGGTGATAAAATACATCCCTATCAAGCCATCACGCTTATCAAGCAACGTAGCGAAGACCATTAATCATTGCTACACTCGCGTTTTTTATAAACCAGACCCGTCTCAAACTCAAAGCAGCGAAAGAAAAAGGTAAAACTACTCCTTCTTGTCGGCTAAACGAATTTGACATTACCAAACGTATTTTTGGGTTTGCGGTCATTGCTGCTAAGCCATACCACTTGATGATACCTCTTAGATTTTATACCCATTCACTTATCACTATTGATGATGCCAATTATGTCAGATATGCAAAACAACGAGTCTACTCTTTATCAAAACACCCAGTCTTACGCTCACCTTATTACTGAGCGTCATGCGATGCTCAAACCACATGCGCATCACCCGTATCAGTTGGGGGCTAGCCTATACATGCCAGCAACTCGCCAAGATATTTGGCAAGTCATTAAGCGTGATAAATTACCAACGATTAATAGTATTATCATCTGCCTAGAAGATGCGGTTAGCCATAATGATGTTGAGCTGGCAATTGAGCGCTTGCAAACGTTGCTGCATACATGGGCGACGCATGTCGATAGCATCAATGACCCATCAAAACATGCCGACATTCAGATTGAGCAACCAACACGCCCGCTGGTATTTATACGTCCGCGTCATCCAGCGATGTTAGAGCAGCTCTCAGGTTTTGCCCATATCGATTTGATTGATGGCTTTGTCATGCCAAAAGTCGATATGTATAGTCTGTCTAATTGGCGTATGGCCTGTCAAAATCTGAGTACTGAGCAACTATT
Organism: Psychrobacter sp. NPDC064578; assembly: GCF_044901245.1. Taxonomy (NCBI): domain Bacteria; kingdom Pseudomonadati; phylum Pseudomonadota; class Gammaproteobacteria; order Moraxellales; family Moraxellaceae; genus Psychrobacter; species Psychrobacter sp. NPDC064578. The sequence continues at coordinate 75,072 of NZ_JBJDPI010000009.1, read as the reverse complement.
AATGCCGACGCTTGAAACCGCAGCGCTATTTAATCCACATCATAATCAGGAATTGGCCATTGGTTTTAAAGAAGCCTTTAGCCAGCCTGTATTTGCTTTGCGTATCGGTGGCAATGATTTATTTGCAGCATTGCGTTTGCGACGTCCCAAAAACAGCATCGTTTATGATACTCCTATCGGCACCCTTGCCTATCAGCTGCTCGGCTGCTTTGTGCCACATGGCTTTTATTTAACAGCGCCTGTCTTTGAGTATTTGGATCAGCCAACGCTATTTATGCAAGAGCTGACCCGCGATGTTAGCTTAGGATTGGTCGGCAAAACAGTCATTCATCCAAGCCAAATTGCGCTGGTGCAACAAGCCTATTGCGTACCATTGAGCATTTTAGATGAGGCGCAAGCAATCTTGCATAGCGAGGCGAAAGCGGTGTTTAAATATAATAATACCATGCTAGAGCCTGCTACCCATCGCGCGTGGGCAACAGAAATCGTCAATCGTGCCGAGGCATGTGGCACTCTTGATGACGGCAATAATGACTATACGGCACGGTTATAAATAAAAACCTTAAGGTTAATAAGGCATGTCCTGAACCTGAACGAAAGCGCCTAAATGGGCTAAAAATAAGTACGTGCCCTAATTTCAAATCAATGTTTCAAATTAATATTTTAAATGCACTCTTTTACATGCGCTCAATAAAAAAGCCGTTATCACATTCAAGATAACGGCTTTTTTTAGCACAAAGATTTCATTACTCTATTATTATTAAAACGATGCCTTATTTAAGGCTATTTCAAGACCAACTCAAAACTAGACACAGTCCGCTAAAAAGGTGTTAATCACTCGATTGACCTGCTCAGGCTCTTCTACGGTGGCGGTATGACCAGCGCCCTTGATTACTGCCAATTTAGACCCTGCTATCGCAAAATGCATACGTTCAGCCTTTGAATAAGGGGTTGCTGTGTCCTCATCACCGACCACAATTAATGTCGGCACCGTAACACTTCCTAGCTGATCGTAGGTGCCTGACCGTTCAATGACGCCCATCGTTGCCTTAATGACCCCGCCTTTGCGATTGCCTTGTAGCATCGTTAACCACTGCTTACGATCAGACTTACGCAACTTATCTGTCAAAAAAGTATTGCCAAACATAATAGGCATGACCTTGTTACTCACGCGTTTGAGACCCAGCCAACGAATGGCTTTGACCAGCTTACGATACTGCGGCACGTTTTTGGGATCTTCAGGATCAGCAGAAGTCTCTAACAGGGTAAGCGACAGCAATAGCTCAGGGCGTTTGAGTGCGACACGCTGGGCGACAAACCCACCCATTGATAGCCCTAACAAATGGCATTTATGAATATCTAGCGCCTCTAATAATGCCAATGTATCCTCGGTTAAGGTTTCCATATCATAGCCAGACTTGGTTATTTCAGACTGACCTTGTCCCCGAAAATCAAACGTAATACAGCGATAACCAGCTTTGAAATACTCGACTTGCTTGTCAAATAGGTGTGTATTCCACAGCAGACCGTGGGCAAATACCATGATGGGTTTTTGCTTATCGTTTGGCGCGCTGTCTTCGTAATAAAGTTCAACATTATTGACATGAATAATTGGCATAACCACTTCCTTGTTGGTTTAATAAATAAAAATCAGTCTTTGAAAACCTGCCTTCTAGGGCGTGTCTTCATTTTAAAAATGGTGAAAAAAATGAGATAAATTACCGCTAAACAAGGAAAATAGCACAAATAATATCGAGATATTCATCAGCTATTTGACGCAGTTTGGCAAAATTTAGCCATTTTCAACCCATTTAGAGAATGCTCGATTGAATTGAGGACATGCCCTAGCATAATTCAACCTTTCTACAGATAGTAGCCTTATTTTTGAATGGTAGGTTTAATAATTTTAGCAATATGATAGCAGCAAAAAACACCATACCTGAATCATGTCTTAAGCGCGCACACATCCTGCTTTTATAATAAGCTCAAACTGCTATAGTAATTGCCATTGCAATATTTGTCACATTTACTGCCAATAGCTAGTGTTACCAAAAACGTTTTACAGAAAACTCAATTAAGGATATCAACCATGTCACACCCTCTCGTCGAATATCAAGTAGAAAACCATATCGCAACCATCACGATGAACGATCCCAAAACACTGAATGCCTTTAGCACAGTGCTCAAAGATGCCATGATGAATGCACTGACGAACGCAGATGAAGACAAAGACGTCAGAGTCATCATCCTGCAAGGCGCAGGCAATAACTTTTCAAGTGGCGGTCATATCGGTGAGATGTTAGAAAACGGCATGGAAAGCGAGGCGCTGTCGAATAAGCTAAACTTTATGGTTGGCGAAGTCGCTGAGATTAGCTTAAAGTTGCGTAATATTCATAAGCCTATTATCGCCAAATTAGAAGGCGCAGTGGCAGGTGCTGGCATGAACTTGGCACTGACTTGTGATTTTCGCATAGCCGCTGATAATGCCAAATTCGTGCAAGCCTTTGTCAATATCGGTCTAATACCAGATGCTGGCGGCATTTATTTACTGAATCAATTGATTGGTGTGGCAAAAACCACGGAGATGGTCATGCTTGGCGATAAACTCAAAGCGGAAGATATGGCACGCTTAAACTTGGTTAATGATGTGGTCAGTAGCGACGAGCTGGATGCTAGCGTATTGGCATTGGCAACGCGCCTGAGCAATCTGCCCGGAAAAGCATTGGCATCAATGAAGCATATGATTAATACGCACGCTTATATGGGTCTCAATGAAGCGCTCGATATGGAAGTGGATCAACAGACCATGCTTGCTAAAATGGATGATTTTAAAGAAGGTATTACCGCCTTTATGGAAAAACGTAAGCCGGTTTATCAAGGTAAATAATAACCTGATCACATTCTATTTTGCGCTATCATCAAAAAGGCTACCTAATGGCAGCCTTTTTTTTAGGTCATACGATATCAAGAAAATTCTGTATTAAGCATATCTTTAACACTTTTAACTCTTAAGAATCAGAGGCTGTCTTATAGTGATGCGGTAAGGTAAATATCTTGTCAAAACCCAAGGTAAAGATAAAGGTATAAACCAAGAAAAATAGCAGTAACGCTGCTTCCATCATAAAAGCTTTGATTAAGCCAACATCATACCAAATCATATAAAGTGGTAAGCAAATCAACACCAATCCCCCTTCAAATCCTAATGCATGCGCACTGCGAATGAGTAAGGTGCGCTTTGCCACCTGCTTGCGACGTTCCCACGCTTCAAAAGCTGTATTGTATAAGAGGTTCCAAATCACCGCTGCCAATGACACCATCACAGCAACTGGTAAGGATTCTGCCGCGTCGCTACCGCTCAGCTTCATCAATACGAAAGTAGAAGAAATGATAGCGATAAGCTCGAAAATAGTCACATAGACGATACGACGTTTGAGTGGGGATAAAGTAATCAACCAAGACTCCAAAGCACTTGAGCGTCAACAAAAAAGTGCCTATCAAAGTATCGGTCCGTCCCGAGATAGAAAAAGATGAATGAATTGCAGAGCCACGGTTTCCGCCTGCCCCCATATTATACATAAGATAATGAGAGAAACCAGTCGCAGCTTATAGCAAAATAATACTTAATAGAACACTAAATATTAAAGATGAACAATAAAAAAATAATGGATTTTACTGATGACTTTAAAGAAGGTTTTACCGCTTATATTGAAAAACTTAAACCGGTTTATAATAATTAACTCCGTATATCAGAACATATATCATTTATTCAAATTTTCTAACTGAACATCAGCTTTACTATTATTAATATTACACCAATAACTAACCCAATTATAATTTTACCAAAAGCTGTTTCATGCCAAGTTTTGCGAATAGCATTGATTTTTGATGAAGACTCATTTTTACTAGCTTTGATGCTTTTTGCATTTTTAGCTTTAAGTAGAGTGTTAGAACTAGTTTTATTATTATGAAGCTCAATATCTTCGCAATCTTCTAAGTCAAACATCGGATTATTATTACCCATTAATTATTCTCCTCATAGCAATTGTCAATCGAGTTAGTCTAAAATACCCACTGTCATAAGTAGCTACATTATTATCAGCATATATACCTTTTGTACGCTTAATTACAACTGGGTTATCTATATTTTGAAATCTATTACCCTCTATAGTCACATTTTTACAGTTCTCAACGTATATACCAGTAGACATTAAAACTCCTATACTTTAAAAAAAGCAATACTGAAAAACACTCAAAACTTATTTAGCTATTATTATTAAAAGATTTAATAATAGCTATACTTATAGCACAAAAAACCCCGCATCATGATGATACGGGGTTTCTATTTTTAGAACTGAAAAACGTTTTGCTTAAGCTTGAAACAATATTAGGTCAACTGAGCAACGTTAATTTTGTCGGCTTCTTCAGTATAAGAATCCATACGATCAAAGTTCATATACTGATACACTTCCTCGCCCATGCTATCAAGCATACCAGCGTACTGCTGATATTCTTCGTTGGTTGGCAATTTACCAAGTACCGCTGCTACGGCTGCAAGCTCTGCAGAAGCTAGGTATACGTTAGCGCCTTGACCCAGACGGTTCGGGAAGTTACGAGTTGACGTCGATACCGCCGTAGATTTCGGTGCGATACGTGCTTGGTTACCCATACATAGTGAACAACCTGGCATCTCAGTACGAGCACCGGCTTGAGCGTAGATGTTGTAGTAACCTTCTTCCATCAACTGACGCGCATCCATCTTAGTCGGCGGCGCAATCCATAGACGAGTTTTCAAACTACCTGCTGGTACGTCTTGTAGCAGTTTACCCGCAGCGCGGAAATGACCGATGTTGGTCATACATGAACCAATGAATACTTCATCAATGGTATCGCCAGCGACATCAGCCAATGTTTTTGCATCGTCTGGATCGTTCGGGCAGCAAAGGATAGGCTCTTTGATAGTGCTCATATCGATAGTCATATCGATGGCGTATTCTGCATCAGCATCAGCACGCAATAGGCTTGGGTTTGCTAGCCATTCTTGCATCTGCTCGATACGACGGCTGATAGTACGCGCATCGCCATAGCCTTCTGAGATCATCCACTTAAGTAGCGTGATGTTTGAGTTTAAGTACTCAGTCACCGACGCTTCAGACAAAGTGATAGTACAACCAGCAGCACTACGCTCAGCTGAGGCATCAGACAATTCAAACGCTTGCTCAGCGGTCAAATCTTCTAGACCTTCGATCTCTAAGATACGACCATTGAACTCGTTGATTTTGCCTTTCTTATCAACGGTCAATAGACCTTCTTTGATCGCTTGATAAGGAATCGCATGTACTAGGTCACGTAGCGTGATACCAGCCTGACGTTCGCCAACGAAGCGTACACGGACAGATTCAGGCATATCAAGTGGCATAACACCAGTCGCTGCTGCGAATGCTACTAAACCAGAACCTGCTGGGAATGAGATACCCATTGGGAAACGCGTATGCGAGTCACCACCAGTACCAACGGTATCTGGAAGTAGCATACGGTTCAACCAGCTATGAATGATACCATCACCAGGACGTAAGCTTACGCCGCCACGGTTCATGATAAAGTCAGGTAGTGTGTGCTGAGTTTCAACGTCAACTGGCTTTGGATAAGCAGCCGTATGACAGAATGACTGCATTACTAGATCTGCTTGGAAACCTAAACATGCTAGATCTTTTAGCTCATCACGAGTCATCGGACCAGTCGTATCCTGCGATCCTACAGTCGTCATTTTAGGCTCACAGTACATGCCCGGACGTACGCCCTCTAGACCACAAGCTTTACCGACCATTTTTTGCGCTAGGGTAAAGCCTTTACCCGTATCAACTGGCTCTTCTGGCTTAGCAAAGATATCTGAATGTCCAAGACCCATGTACGCGCGGGCACGATTGGTCAAACCACGACCAACGATCAATGGAATACGACCGCCAGCACGAACTTCATCAAGCAATGTTGGTGAGTTCAATTTGAACGTAGACAACACTTCATCAGAATCATGCTTAGTGATTTTGCCTTCATACGGATAGATGTCAAACACATCACCCATGTTTAGGTTATCAACGGCTACTTTTTCGATTGGCAATGCGCCAGAATCTTCCATGGTGTTAAAGAAGATAGGCGCAATATTGTTACCAAGTACTAGACCGCCGCCACGTTTGTTTGGCACGTTAGGGATATCATCGCCCATGAGCCACAATACTGAGTTGGTCGCAGATTTACGGCTAGAGCCAGTACCTACCACGTCACCAACATAAGCTAGCGGATGGCCTTTTTCTTTAAGCGCTTCGATTTGCTTCATTGGACCGACAACGCCCTCTTCGTCAGCAGTGATGCCGTCGCGAGAGTTTTTGTGCATAGCCAATGAATGCAATGGGATATCAGGGCGGCTCCACGCATCTTGCGCAGGCGACAAATCATCGGTGTTGGTTTCGCCAGTCACTTTAAACGTCGTGTAAGTCGTTTTTGCTGGCACAGCATCACGGTTCAAGAACCATTCAGCGTCAGCCCAAGATTGCACCACTTCTTTAGCGATAGCATTGCCCGCTTCTGCTTTTTCAGTCACATCATTGAACGCGTCAAACACCAGCAATGTCTTTTTCAACGCTTCAGCAGCATCTTGTGCCACTTCCGCGTCATCCAGTGCCGCAACCAATGGTTGAACGTTGTAGCCACCTTGCATCGTGCCTAGGATTTGAACGGCTTTTTGCTTGCTAATAAGTGGTGAAGAGGTTTCACCCTTAAGGATCGCTGCTAAAAACGCTGCTTTAACGTAAGCCGCTTGGTCAACGCCAGCAGGAATACGGTTTTCTAGCAGGTTCATCAAGAACGCATCTTCGCCTGCTGGTGGATTCTTTAGTAGTTCAACCAACTCTGCTACTTGTTTTTCATTCAGTGGTAGCGGAACCGTTCCTAGCTCAGCACGTTCTTCGACATGTTTACGATAAGCTTCTAACACAATAGTCGTCCTCGTCAGTTGGGAGTATTAGTACATTACGTGGGTAGTCAGCATGACCGCCTGCGTCTATATACTAGATGGAATAATTATTGGTGCAATCATAGCTTAAAACGCCCTAAATGTTAATGGCTCAGCCTTTAAAAGGCTCATAAAGCGGTTATAAAGGGCTCATATTGAACATTTATTATATAAATAGTACCATCAACAATATGATTGAGCAGCCTTGCACAATCGATATACAGCTTGTCATTTTAGTCAAGCACTGCTCGATTTATGATTAAATAAATACGCTGTGACTGCTAAACGCTTTATAGGATATTATTTGATAAAATATTCTTTTGAAAATAGCATGTGGAAAGATAGCTCTTTAAAAAGTAGCTTTTATTAACCATATATTAAATGAATAAACATTAAGGATAATGATATGGATAGTAGTGCAATGGAAAACAAAAATAGGGATAACAGCGATATGGAGAACAGCGATATAAAGAGTAGCGCTAATTATCAAAACGGTCTAAAAGTTCGCACCGAGGTCATGGGTGAGGCACATGTCAAACGCTCACTGGATACAGCGACTGGGTTCACTCAGCCATTACAGGATTGGATCATTGAGCATGCGTGGGGCAGCACGTGGCAAGATGACTCAGTATTGCCACGCAAATACCGCTCATTAATCACCATTGCTTTTTTAATTGCGCAAAAAAAGCCCCACTGAGCTAAAAGGGCACATTCGAGGTGCAATCAATAACGGCGCAACTGTCGCTGAGATTCGAGAAGTATTAATGCACAGCTTGCCTTATTGCGGGGCACCTGCCACTCAAGAAGCGTTTCGTGCTGCCATAGAAATCCTGAATGAGTTGGATATTGATATAGATATTTAAAACTATGGTTGCGAGACAAACCATAGTAGCCTTAATGATCCACCTCAAAATGATCAGTTAAACATTATTCATTGAAAATTAGCCCCTAAGTTTCTGCTATAATGTCCTCACTCACAACACATTCTAATAATTCCATAAACCCTTATACTATAAAGGGTTAAGAGATACTTTATTATGACAACTGCCGTACAAACACATGTGCCTGCTGCTAAGGTCAAACCTAAAAAAGCCATTCAAGGCGAAAAGCTACGTGGCTACGATAAAGTTGCCCGCATCCCAATTAAAGTGATTCCGACCATCGAGGCCAAGAAAAAGCCAGATTGGATTCGGGTTAAAATGTCCTCGCCTGCTGAAGTAGCTCGTATCAAAGCCACCTTGCGTGAGCAAAAGCTCTATACCGTTTGTGAGGAAGCGGCCTGCCCTAACCTGCCGCAGTGCTTCGCTGATGGCACCGCGACCTTTATGATTATGGGTGATATCTGTACCCGTCGCTGTCCGTTCTGTGACGTCGGTCATGGTCGTCCGAATGAGCTAGATGCAGATGAGCCGCGTCACACTGCCGAGACTATTTTAGGTTTGCAGCTTAAGTATGCGGTAATCACCTCTGTGGATCGTGACGATCTAAAAGATGGCGGCGCGATGCATTTCGTTGAAGTGCTCAATGAATCTCGCGCACTTAGCCCGAATTGCCTCATTGAAATATTGGTGCCTGATTTCCGTGGTCGTATGGATATCGCGCTAGACTTGTTAACTGAAACACCGCCAGATGTCTTTAACCATAACATCGAAACCGTGCCTCGTTTATATAAAGCCTTCCGTCCAGGTTCTGACTATCAGCATTCATTAGATTTACTCAAACTCTATAAAGAGCGTCGCCCTGATATCGCGACCAAGTGCGGCTTTATGGTTGGCCTTGGTGAGACCGAAGAAGAGATTTATGCGCTGCTTGATGACCTAAAAGCGCACAATGTGGATATGATTACGGTTGGTCAGTATCTGCAACCTAGTAAAAACCACGCGCCTGTCGATCGTTACGTCCATCCAGACGAGTTCCAGCGTTATATGGACTACGGCAAAAAAATTGGCTTCTTTAACATTTGGGCAGGCCCAATGGTACGCTCAAGCTATTTTGCCGATCGTCAGTACTACGGCGAAGACTGCCCTGCACCAATTCGTAGCAAAAAAGCATTGGCAGCAGAAGGCAAACTTGGCTGCTAAGTGTCAGATTTTAATGAGCTAATACTTAAAACTTAAGCTGAGCATGTAAAAAGGGTGAATAACATTTTATGTTATTCACCCTTTTTTATGACTTTAACGAATTATTAAAACCTTTAACCGCAACGCCTTAAATGGTTAAAGTTGGCGTTGGTTCGCCACTGTTTCTAGTATTAAGGATGGCGATAGCAATAACGATCATGCCACCCACTAGACCAGTCGTTATTCCAGGATAGATTAATAGCAAAGCTCCGATTGCCAAAACAACGCGTGTTACTGGGCTCATATCGCTTTTAAAATAACCCTCTAATGCTGCACTAAGCGCGAGAACACCCGTAATTGACGTCAATACTACCGTGACAATATCGATAATAGGTGGTAGCGGGAAGTCCTTAGCAGTTACCGCAAGCCCAGTAGGATCAATCATTAACATCGCTGGACTATAGATAAACATAAACGGCACGATAAATCCGGCGAGTGCCAATTTGAGAGATAAGAACCCTGTCTTCATCGGATCGCCACCAGATATGCCCGCACCAGCAAAGGCGGCTAGACACACAGGCGGTGTAATATTGGCAAAGATACCAAAATAAAAAACAAACATATGCGCTGATAAAATTGGAATATCAAAGCCAGCTAAGGCTGGTGCTGCCATCGTTGCTGTAATAATATATGCAGGAATAGACGGTAGTCCCATGCCCAATACCATCGAGGCAAGCATGGTCAAAATGAGCGTGAAAAATAACGACCCTGCACCAAGTGTGACAATTGATGAGGTCATCACCGTTCCAAAGCTGGTTAGACTCACGACTCCGATGATAATACCGACGACTGCACAGGCAGCCATTACCGCGAGCGACTGGCGTGCGCCATCTTCTAATGCACCCAGAATGTCAGAGAAACCCATTCTAGTCTCTTTTCGCAGCATACTAACCACGACAGTAAAACCAATGGTATAAGCCGCTGCATAACCAACGGGCACATTTCTAATTAATAAGAAAATCAAAAATACAATCGGTAGCAGCATATGACCGCGAGCTTTTAACACTTCTTTGACAGCTGGCAAGCTTTCTTTAGCGATACCTTTTAGATCGCGACGACCAGCGCGAAAATGCACCTGCGCAATGACGCCAAGATAATACAATATCGCGGGTAATAATGCTGCCAACGCAATCGTGCTGTACGGCAAGCCTGTTGTTTCTGCCATGATAAAGGCACTCGCGCCCATAATTGGTGGTAATATTTGCCCGCCAACAGAGGCACTTGCCTCTACTGCACCGGCAAAATCTTTGTGGTAACCAACCTTTTTCATGAGCGGAATGGTAAACGCACCAGTACTGACTACGTTTGACAAAGCAGAGCCATTAATACTGCCCATAAAGCCACTGGAGATGACCGCTACTTTTGCCGGACCACCTTTTTTATGACCCGCAATTGCCAATGCTAAATCATTAAACAGCTGTCCCATCCCTGAGCGCGCTAAGAATGCACCAAAAAGAATGAATAAGAAGATAAAAGTGACCGATGCACCAATCGCAACAGAGTATAAGCCTTCGGTTTTTAGGAATAATTGACCAAAGATATCACCCATGTCATAAGGACGCGTCAGCAGCCTATCGGGCATAAAGTCTAAGTGGCTGACAAACGGATAGGCCAAAAATATCCCTGCCAATATCGGTAAAATCCAACCTGTGATACGGCGACTGCCTTCTAATACGCAGACCACCGTAATCAGCGAAAATATCACATCCATCTGATTGGCCATACCGCCACGTGAGGTCACGATATCTTGATACTCATATATGAGATAAGCCATGCCAGACAATGACAGAGCAAACCAAATCCAGTCATACCATGCAACGCGCTGACGGCTGCTTTTTTTACTTGCGGGGAAAATTAAGAAAATTAAGGCAAAACCAATACCCACGTGTACAGAACGCTGTAGCAGCGCTGGCATGGGATTAAAAGTGATATATAAATGAAACAGTGAATATAAAATGCAAAGTCCAGCGATAAAATACTTCACTGGTCCTTGAGTGATGTGCCTTGTGATGGATTCTCTATCATACTTTTCTAATATGGCTTTATTGTGGGCTTGCGCCTCAAGTTCAGCGTCGACATGAGTATCAGCATCCGTGTTGGAATGTATAGGCAAGTCGTTATTGATATGGTTATCTGACATCGTTGTCACATTATTGTGATCCATCACTTGGGAGTTCATGACACAAATCCTTGTTAAATCTATCAATGAAACCATACGTTGTCGGCATGATCGTTACTTCAGAATAGTCTGGCACCCAGCGATGAATGAGCATCTGGTAGTTACCATAGTCAATCTCACCTTTGGTAAGCCGTGAGACCACCCAATTGAGCTTAGGCAATTTCTCATTGATTTGATAACCCAGATAACCAGGTTTTTGTATGGGAGCAAGCGCTTCGGTTGAGGGTGTACCCGCCCCAAAAGCTTCAAAATAAGTGGTGGTCAGCAGCAATGCAGCGTCTTCTGTACTGCTGCCGTCTATACGTTGGTATTGCTCTTCCCACCATTGTTTTTCTACAGAGTGTATCCAGCGCAGTTGAAAATTTGGCTCTACGAAGTAGCAAACTTTATCATTAGCAACATCGATGCCTGCGACACGCACTTCCACCACAGGCTGACGGACAAAGAGATGCCATAGCGTAAAAAAAACCAGCGCGGCAATGCCTGCCACGCCAATTAATAACCCTAATCGCTTATTTAGCTGCTTGCTCATCATAGTACTTTTTAGCGCCAGGATGGATAGGTGCGACCATACCTTCACGAGCGGTTGCTAAGCTAATATCATTGGCCGCTTGGTGCGCTGTTTTTAGACCGTCTAAATTGTCAAATAATGCTTTGGTCAGCTTGTAACCATCTGCTTCAGACAACTCAGAGCTAACCAATAGAGCATTCATGATTGCTGCGGTTGGAATCGCGGCGTCATTGCCATAAGTGCCAGCAGGAATCTCAAAGGTCTTAAAGTAAGGCTTGGTTGCGATGATTTCTTTTAGCTTGTCTTGATTGATGGTGATCAACTGTAAGTCTAGACCCTGCTCTAGCTCCATCAATGAAGAGTTTGGCAGACCACTACTAAAGAAAGCTGCTTCAATTTTACCCGCTTTCATACCGTCCGCTGCTTCCGCAAAGCCTAAATAATCAACGGTCACATCATCATATGTGATACCAAACCCTTCTAATAGCGTCCGAGCATTTACTTCTGTGCCAGAGCCTTGATCGCCCACAGCGATGCGCTTACCACGTAGGTCTTCAATATTTTTGATGCCAGATTTTTTGGTGGTGACAATTTGCACCACATTAGGGTACAAGACCGCAATCTGTTGTATGTTGGTTATCGGCTTATCAAAGTTGTTTTTGCCTTCGATCGCGTCGGTGACCACATCACTAAGCGCCAACACCATATCAACCTTTCCTTGAGTCAATAGATTGACGTTTTCGACTGAAGCGCCAGTGGTTTGCGTTTTTGAGTTGACCCCAAAGGTTTTGACATAGACTTCTGATAAGGAAGTGCCGATGATGTTATAAGGGCCAGATGCTCCGCCAGTGGCGATGGTAAGAAACTTGGTGTCCAGCTTGTCGGCGGCAGTGTCAGTAGCAGCGCTATCTGTTGCCGTACTGTCTGTACTTTCTGAACTTGGTGATGAGCATGCTGTCAGACCTAAAGTGGCGCTTAACATTGCTGATAAAAGTAACGGGGATTTTAGAGAGTTGAGCATTGAATTCATCCTTGAAATAATCGAGTTAATACACTTAACGGCATCAATATATCAATAGTGATGCGTTACAGACCTGTAATAATATAGCAATTCTTGCTATAAATAAACTGCCATCCAGATTCCCTCTACACTCACACTTTGTATGCGAAGCTATTTAAGTAAAGGAGCAGCCGTTCTTGTAATGAATTAATAGCCAAATATAGTTTTGCTATGCGGAACAATGTTTCATTAGACAATTCATTTAAACAAAGTCTGTGTCTATTGTAAACCTTTATAATCATCTAAATATAAACAAGACTATTTGTTATTTGACCAAAAAATACTGATATAAAATGACTAGATGGTAGCTCTTAATGCACTTTTACCATACTGTAGGCTTGATTATATTTTATATATAAACCCTAAGCCGTTATCTTGTAAGGCAGCTCACTTAAAGTAGATCCCGTCTAAATTTATAAATTCGTCACCACATATCTTGGCAACGTTATCTGTTACTCTAAAAATAGGGAAAACCTTTATGACAATATCTAGTGTAGAAAAGTCAGCGGCAGTATCAGCATTAGTATCTGCCGATATCGCCATCATTGGCGGTAGTGGTCTTTATCAGATGCAAGATTTAACCAATAAACATAGTGTCAGCATATCGACGCCTTACGGTACACCTTCTGATGATATTGTCTTAGGTGAATTAAATGGCGTAAAGGTCGCCTTTCTAACTCGTCATGGTCAAGGTCACAAGCTCACACCTTCCGAAGTGCCTTATCGTGCCAATATTTATGCCCTCAAAAATTTGGGCGTACGTTACGTCATTTCGGTATCGGCAGTGGGGTCGCTAAGAGAAGCGCTTAAGCCCTTAGATATGGTCATTCCCGATCAAATGATCGATATGACTAAGTATCGAAACAGCAGTTTCTTTGGGGAAGGCGCAGTGGCACACGTCGCGATGGCTGATCCTTTATGTCCTAAAGTCGCGGATATTCTAACGCGTGCTTATACTCAGGCGCAGATAGCCGAAGGTCAATGTCATGCAAAAGCCACTTATATCTGTATCGAAGGGCCGCAGTTCTCCACTCGTGCAGAGTCACACTGGTACCGCCAAATGAACACTGACATCATTGGTATGACCAATATGCCAGAGGCTAAGCTTGCTCGTGAAGCGAGTATGGCTTACGCAACGCTAGCATTGGTCACAGATTTTGATAGTTGGCACCCTACCGAAGAAGCCGTTAGTGCAGACTATGCCATAAAAAACCTAATGAAAAATGCGGGTAATGCGCAGCAGGTCATCAAAGAAGCGGTTGCTTTGTTAGCTGCTGAACAGCCTGACTCTATTGCCCATACAGCTTTAGCTCAAGCGTTAGTCACGCCAGTAGAGGCGATGAGTGAAGATACTAAAACCAGACTTTCAGCATTATTGCCTTAGCCATACCAGTTTATGATTACCAAAAAGCCATCGAACTATAATCAACCTAATAGGGTCAACAAAATAGCTCGATGATTTTTTCATACCTAAAAACCCTAAATGATAAGGCATTCTCAATTCTCAATAACTTTATAACCATCAAGCCAGCCATTTGGTAAGTACCGCAAATCTTCAGGCTCATCAATATCAGGCAAAGGTGCTAACAACGCTACAGACCAGCTCAATTCTGCCAAGCGCTGTTGAGTAACCTTTGCGACGCTCGCCGTACTCCATTCGATAGTGCTAAATAAACGAGCAGCAACTTGCTTAAAACCAAACAGTGCATAGCCACCATCAAAAGCAGGAATCATGACGCTATCTTGTGTTTCTAACTGCTGGGCAGCCTGTCGAATACGAATGGTTGTAAGACTCGGACAGTCCGTACCTATCAAGATAACTTGCTCGAAACATGCTAAGGCTTGCTGACTGGCGGTTAACATACGCAAACCCAAGTCTCCCTCTGCTTGCGCTGAATAATGCAGTGAGTCAGGCAAATTAAGCGCTTGCCAGCATGGATCTGTCGGCGCAGGACTGACACATAACTCAACCGTGAAGCCAGTAGCGACGGCTTGTTCTATACTATGCAATAGCAGTCTACGTGCCACTTGCGCAGCACCTTCAATGCCAAGAGCCGGCTGTAAGCGCGTTTTTGCCATGCCCTGTGCGGGGAATTTGGCAAAGAGAATAATGCAAGTTTGTTGGTTTTGATTCATGGTAAGAGCTTATTCTTTGTAAGAGCTTATTCTTTTATTTATAATAACGCGCTTTGATATTATCAGCTGATACGCCGCGCCAATAATCAAAACGTAGATGCCACATCAAAATAATGATCCGCCAAGTGCCGTGCTGTTGCCAGCGTCTTGCTGATGTGATGACTTTACTTTTTAAACAAGCAGGTTTAGCAATACCTTTTAACTGTTTGCAAAGCTCAATATCTTCCATCAACGCTTGGTTAGGATAGCCACCAATTTGCTTAAATAAAGACTGGCTAATAAAAATAGCTTGGTCGCCTGTCGCGATTCCGCTCAACCGTGAGCGCCAATTAATCATTTGACTGACCAATCGCAGTGTCGGTTGACGACTGGCTATTTGCACATCAAAACGTCCCCACTCTGCCCGTTTCATCGCTTCAGAAACGCTCTCGATAGCATTCAGTGGCAATTGCGTATCGGCATGCAAAAAAAGCAATACCTCACCAGTTGCTAACGCTGCGCCTGTATTCATTTGCAGCGCGCGCCCTGCTTTAGACTCAGTCATTTGCCAATCAATTTTACGATTATTATCAAGTATTAACTCATTAATAAAACTTTGGATTATGTCAATAGAATCATCGTTTGAACCACCATCGACCACTATCACTTGCTGCGGGTTTGGATTTAGCCTATTGATATTATCAAACAATAAAGGCAAATTATCTGCCTCATTGAGTACTGGAATAATGATAGAAACCGTTGCCATAGCCGTCATAGTTAGCAGTACTCTTACTTGTTATTACCATTATTTCTTATTAAGTCTCCAATTATAATTGGTATAGCCAATCTTCGTTTTACCCGCTTTTAGATCAGTGGTTTGCGACTTATTAAGCCCTAAAGACGAGCTGTAACGAGCCAAAAACCCTTCTAAATCATTAGTACCGCGCCAGTTAGTCTCAAAGTCTTCTTTATACCATTTAAAAATTGGTGATATCTCTAACGTATTACCTTTGAGACGATTACGACTACTATCTGCAAGGAATTTACTGGTCACTTGCTCCAACTGTTTATCCAATTTACTACCTGTAAAAGCATCATTCAACAATGCTGGACAGCCAATACTCGCACAGTTTACGGCAAAGTGAATACGTGGTTCGTTATAGCGTTTGGAGCCACGGATTAGATTGTGCTCGATGTCATCAAGCGAGCGCTTTTTGCCTAATAGCGTGATAAAATCTTGTTTCCATGGCGAACCAAATATTCCACCAATATCTTTAATCGACTTGATGTTAGGATATTTAGTCAAGACTAGCTCTACAGTGCCAGCGTTATAGACGTTGATCAAAAATGCCAATTGCTCATCTTTACTCCAACCATTAAACTCTGATTGACTGACTTTGCTAGTTGCTGCCATGTAGCTATCAAGCTTGCTCTTATCGGCTTTCATACCGTTGTAATTAACGACTGAGGCTTTGCCACCATTAGTCATAGTGACGTTTTTATTCAGTAAACTATCCCAAGTGCTGTGATTAAAATCCGCATAACTTGCCATACTGGCTAACAGGATAGAAGTGGTCACTGCCGTTTTGATTAATAAACCACTGCTTAAAAAAAGGCTTTTACTATTAAGTCTTGTACTATTAAATCTTCGGCTATTCAATACTGACATGAGTCACTCCATTTAAATCAATGATATTTTTTCTATCGTCTGATCTGTTGTCTCTTCTTCTAGCGCACCACCGCAGCTACTTCCTTGCCCTGCCGTACAGCCATAGCAATGATCTGCAATGGCAATATCATCGCCAGCAGGATTTTGTGTTAATAAATCGCTTAGATGCCGACGGGACTTATTGGGCAATGGAATCTCTAATTGCTGGTTAAAGTCACAATCAAATAACTCTCCTAACCAATTAACACTGATGGTCGATCGGCACATGACTTCGGTTAAATTGGCGGCCACGTAATTGGCTTTGAGCAAATCCATATAGGGATGGAATTGGTTTTTAGCCAATAGCACCGCACCAAAACGCTGAATGGGCATATTGGTCAAGGCAAATAACTGATGGAATTCGATATCAAAATGTTCTTTTAACTCGTGCTTATAATCTGCTTCTAGTTGTTGCTGATTGGGCGGCAGCGTCGCACCTTGCGGGTTATAAACGAGGTTCAGCGTGAATTCTGACCCTTTCTTGCCGTAGCCGAGCGCATTGATTTTATGCAATCCCAATATACTGTCATCAAATGCGCCTTTACGGCGTTGCTTATCGACATTTTCTAATGAATAACATGGCAGAGAAGCCACCACTTCGACCGCATTGTCTGCCAAAAACTGTGCCATGTCCTCAAAGCCTTCTTCCATCAGGATAGTCAGATTACAGCGATCAATTACTTTTACACCCAAGGCACGTGCGGCTGTGACCAAATACTTAAAGTCTTCATGCATCTCAGGCGCACCGCCCGTTAAATCAAGCGTCTCGATATTTTGTGCTTGCAAGACTTCTAGAATCAACTCAACAAGCTCACGCGACATCATCTCTGTGCGGTAAGGACTGGCAGCCACATGACAATGCACACAAGACATATTGCATAAGTAACCCATATTGACCTGTAGCGTGGTTAACTCACGACGTTTGATCGCTGGGAAATCCGTGTGCTCGAGTAATTCGATAGTTGATTTCATAATGGTATAAAACCCCGTTGGTAGCACCTCTAAAGCAAAAAGGATGACGCAAAAATAAAAGGTTAAAAAAAGACAAATTCACACGCAAGCAATTGCTTTTTATGACTATTTCATAAAATTATCATCTCATTTTTAGCCTTATCACTTTACGCTTTATCTAATTAATCATACCTGATTGTGAAACAATATTGACAACTAATATCGTGATTTTCATCTTTTATGCCAAATGAGCATGACGTCTCGTAGGATGTCATACAGCGCTTGTCAATTTGCATTTTAAGATATTATATTCAGCAGCTTTATAGATCGACCTTCTCCTCCAATTGGCAATGCCACAGTTGTCAGTGCAAAACTCTTAAATAGCATTGACCGCACAAGGCTTTATCGCTAAATTGGTTGCAACATTCCTATCTTTTAAAACAACAGTCACTGATAAAATATGAATACTTTTAGAATATAGAAAGCCCACCACGTACCAATGCTTATGACACACGGATGTAAGCATCAAATCACCTTTTAAGGATAACGTAATGAATATGAGCACATTACTAAAACCAACTGTACTGAGCATTGGATTAATGAGTGTCATAGGTTGCACTACCATGCAGACCGCGCCCAAGGATATGAGCAACTCAGCAACTGTCTATTACAATGGCAACATCATCACGATGGAGGGCGATCAGCCACAAATGGCTGAAGCCTTAGTCACTCAAGCGGGCAAGATTGCCTATGTGGGCAATTTACAAGAGGCACAATCGAAATATAAAAATGCCGCGCAGATTAATCTACAAGATAAAACCTTATTACCCAGCTTTATCGATCCGCACAGTCATTTTGATATGGTGTCGAACACCATGGGTCAGGTCAATCTCAACCCGCCGCCCATCGGTCAAGTCGATAGTATTCCCAAAATGATGCAAACGCTAAAAGATTATAAAGTGGACAATAACATTGCTGATGGCGATTGGATATTTGGTTGGGGTTATGATGAAACTCAGCTCGCTGAGGGGCGTCATCCGACCAAAAGTGAAATTGATAAAGTATTGCCAAACAATCCAGTGTATTTACAACACACAAGTGGTCACATGGGCGTGGCAAATAGCAAGGCGCTGGCCATGATGAACATCACTGCTGACAGTAAAAATCCACCAGGCGGTAATATTGCTCGAATTAAAGGCTCTAATGAACCAAACGGTCTCGTACAAGAAACGGCGATGTATCCGTTCGTGCGCAATATGCTAGAAGTGTT
Organism: Psychrobacter sp. NPDC064578; assembly: GCF_044901245.1. NCBI lineage: Bacteria > Pseudomonadati > Pseudomonadota > Gammaproteobacteria > Moraxellales > Moraxellaceae > Psychrobacter > Psychrobacter sp. NPDC064578. Next base: position 56,152 of record NZ_JBJDPI010000009.1, on the reverse strand, counting down.
AGCGCCGAATCAAGGCAAATTCTTTGAGCAGACGCAAGAGTATTATGCAAAGAATGGCATAACGACGGCACACAATGGCTCAACGGCTCGAAACACTATTCAGTTTTTTCAAAAACAAGCCGATGCAGGTAAGCTCAAAATTGACTTGGTCGCACTAGCAGGAGTGAGTGACTTAGATGAGAATTTGGCTGATAAAAACTTCGTCTGGAAGACCTATCAAAACGGTTTTAAAGTACAGGGTACCAAAATCGTCGCAGATGGCTCGCCACAAGGCAAGACCGCCTATTTTAGCCAACCTTATCTCACACCGGTTCCAGATTGTGAAAAGGACTGCCGCGGTCTACCAAGTGTCGGCCAAGATGAGCTGAACGAGATGTTTGTCAAAGCCTATGCTCGTGACAATCAGCTCTTTATCCATAATAATGGTGATGGCGCAACCGATATGCTCATCAAGGCACACGAGTATGCCGTCAAAAAGACTGGTCAAGCAGCTGATAAAGATCGCCGTACTGTGCCCATTCATGCTCAATTTGCCCGACCTGATCAGCTAGCCGCATTCAAAAAATACAATATGGTACCGTCCTTCTTTACCAACCATACTTACTTTTGGGGAGATGTACACGTTAAAAACTTAGGTAAAAAACGTGCCGACTTTTCAAGCCCGATTGCCACTGCTGATAGAATGGGACTTAGATACACCAATCACTCTGATGACACAGTGACACCTGTTGACCCGATATTTACAGTCTGGTCAGCAGTCAATCGTACTTCGCGCTCAGGTAAAATCATTGGTAAAAATGAGCGAGCGACGCCGTATCAAGCGTTAAAGGCCATTACCAGCAATGCCGCTTATGAGTATTTTGAAGAAGACAGCAAAGGCACTTTGACGCCAGGGAAACTGGCTGATTTGGTTATCTTGGATGCCAACCCATTAACTATAGAGGCAAGCAAGCTCAAAGACATCAAAGTCATCACAACCATTAAAGAAGGTCAAACGATTTACCAACGTCCAGTACAATAGTTCATGGTAAGCGCCGTATAATAAGCCAAATTTTAGCAGGCGATTTCAAATTGTCATGCCTGCTATTCATTAAGATGATAAACCATTAAAGCCATTTATTAAAAACATTCATTAAAACTGTTTAAGGAATCCTATATGAGTACCAACACCGATACAGGTAGCGACCACATTCTCTCCTCCGATAATATTCATTACTTGCATCATAATTTTTTTGAACCAAGCCATGAAAACACAGCGGTAAAAGCCACATTACTGATTGTCCACGGTATGGCAGAGCATAGCGGACGTTACGCAGACTTCGCTCAGTTTTTAGCGAATAATGGTATCGCAGTGGCAACTTATGACCATTTGGGACATGGAAAGACCGTCAAAACATCAGCAGATTTAGGTTTTTTTGGTGAAGAGCATCCAGTACAGTCCCTGCTAAAAGACGTCATTGTCATGGCAGATAGCTTAAAAAACCGCCATCCTGACGTGCCGCACTTTGTGATGGGTCACTCTATGGGCTCGTTTATTGTGCGTAATGTCCTAAAGCACCATGCACACAATTTTACAGGTGCTATTTTGATGGGTACAGCAGATGCCAACCCCTTGACTAAAGTACTACTCCCAGTCAATAAAGTACTGGCAAAAGTAGCCCCTAAAAAACCAAATGCAATATTTGCCAAGGTGATGAATAAAGTCTTGAATAGTAAGCTTGAAGATCGCATCTCTTCATCAGAATTTGCATGGTTAACTGAAAATCCTGCTGCCATTGAAGCCTATGAAGCGGATCCCTTAACGGGCTTTGATTTCACCAATAATGGCTTTATGACATTATTCTTTCTGATGGAAACTGGCTTAAACAAAGGCTGGGCAATGACTATTCCAAAAAACTTCCCGATGCTATTTATCAGCGGCGAAGATGATCCTATCGGAGATATGGGCAACGGCATTCGCAAAATTGTCACGCGCTTAAACAAGCAAAATTTCAGTCAAGTAGATATCCAACTCTACCCAAACATGCGTCATGAGCCTTTGCATGAAAAAGACCACCAAACAGTTTATGAAGATATCTTAGAATGGATAGAAAGCCATAGCTCAGACAATTAACCGCAGCGCTCATCTTGGCGGTTAACTCGTTTGCTAAAAGTCGCCAAATTAGCGACAATACGGCAAGCAAGTTTTTACGCCAAGTCATGCGAGTTATTTAACGATAATATATGCTTTACCTTCCACTAACTTTAGGAACCTTTATGTCATTACAACAAACCATCGAACAAGCCTTTGAAAAACGCAACGAATACAGCCCAAGCACGATGCCACAGGACGTGCGTGATGCTATTAATCAAGTACTTGAGCAATTAGATAACGGCACATTGCGCGTTGCAGAAAAAAAGGATGGCGAATGGGTCGTGAACCAGTGGGCAAAAAAAGCCGTTTTGCTCTCTTTTCGCTTAAACGACAACTATGTTCAGGCAGCGGGCGAACATGTGCAATTCTATGACAAAGTGCCGACTAAGTTTGCCAACTGGACCGAAGCACAGTTCAAAGAATCAGGCGTACGTGTTGTACCACCCGCTGTTGCTCGTAAAGGTTCATACATCGCAGCAGGTGCAGTTTTGATGCCATCGTATGTCAACATCGGCGCGTATGTCGATCAAGGCGCGATGGTAGATACGTGGGCGACCGTGGGTTCATGTGCCCAAATTGGTAAAAATGTGCATTTATCAGGTGGCGTTGGTATCGGCGGCGTATTAGAGCCATTGCAAGCGAATCCAACAATTATTGAGGACAATTGCTTCATCGGTGCACGTTCTGAAATCGTTGAAGGCGTAATCGTCGAAGAAGGCGCTGTTATCTCGATGGGTGTATTTATTGGTCAATCAACGCGCATTTATGATCGCGAAACGGGTGAGATTCATCGTGGCCGTGTACCAGCAGGCTCTGTTGTCGTACCGGGTAGCTTGCCATCAGAAGATGGTACGCATAGCTTATATGCTGCTATCATCGTCAAAAAAGTCGATGCACAAACCCGCGCTAAAACATCAGTCAATGAGCTATTGCGTTTAGCCTAGTATTTTTAATACTTAGAGTCTCGTACCCAAACCGTACGGACAGCGACAGATCCTCTTTATTAAAGACGCTGAAGAAAACTTCAGCGTCTTTTTTGCAGCTTAATAGAGGGTGGTGCGTTATAATCCCTTTTTTTGGTTTGGCTTTATCCAAACGCAAAACGCCCATACCAGAACCTGCCTTTTTATTACGATTGATAAATGCCTCATCCCATTAGCAATCTTTAACTGTATTTGACATATTATGAGTGAATCACTATTACGCACCGCCGCCATTCCTGTCACTGACCCTGAAGCAGGTCTACGTTTGACAGAAATTTTTTATTCTTTGCAAGGTGAAGCGCTGACCTCAGGCTTGCCAACGATATTTGTACGCTTGACTGGCTGTCCACTTCGCTGTGTCTATTGCGATACTGAATACGCCTTTACTGGCGGCGAGCGGCAGTCGCTAGAAACCATTATAGAGACCATCAAAAGCTATCCTTGCAAGCGTATTTGTCTGACTGGCGGAGAGCCTTTAGCTCAGCCGAACGCCATTGAGCTGATGAAGCGCTTACTGAGCGACGGTTATGAAATCTCGCTTGAAACCGCAGGCGCGCTCACGGTAGCAAACGTGCCAAAAGCCGTCAGTAAAGTCATGGATCTCAAAACGCCAAGCTCAGGTGAAGTCGATAAGAATCTATGGTCAAATCTCGACCACCTCACTCAGCATGACCAAATTAAATTTGTCATTATGAATCGTGAAGATTACGACTGGTCGAAAACCAAGCTGTCTGAGCATAAATTAAATGAATTGGTCGATACGGTTTGGTTTTCGCCGATGTTTAATGTCGCAGAGGATATCGACGACGAAGTCAGCCCCGATATACCTGTGTTGGCGCGCGAACTTGCAGAATGGATGTTGGCTGACGCGCTGCCCGTACGCTTCCAATTGCAACTGCATAAAATCATCTGGGCAGATGCTAAAGGTAAATAATAGTCCAATCATCTAAACGGATATTCAACATAAATAGCGACCCAAGGATAGGAATATAGGTATGGTCAAACTCATTTTATTGGGCTTATTATCGGGGGCATTTTTTAGCTCGACGTTTGTGTTAAACGAAGTTATGAGTGCGGCTGGTGGGCATTGGTTTTGGTCAGCTAGCCTTCGCTATGCATTTATGTGGCTAATACTCACGGCTATTATAATTATGCAGCATGGTTTTGGGCGTATTACAGAGCTGATGACTATATTCCGTCAACATTGGGGCTTTTGGTGTATTACGGGCAGTATTGGTTTTGGAATTTTTTATACAGGAATATGCTACGCGGCTGATCATGTCGCAGGCTGGGTAGTCGCCGCGACTTTTATGTTTACAGTGGTCGCAAGCCTACTCGTTTTGCTAGCATTCGGACAACGTTTTGATAAAAAATTCATTGCATATGCGTTATTAGTATTTGCTGGTGTGGTACTGGTCAATATCAGTGAAGGACTGCATGCCGCTTCTTTGCTAGATGCTGATGCAGTGCCTATGAAAGATATGCTGCTTTATGGTGCCGTGCCTGCCCTAATAGCCGCCTTTAGCTATCCCATTGGTAACCAGTTGGTTTGGCAGGTATCTTACAACGCTCGCAAGCGTAGTGCCGAGCCTACTAGCACTCAAAAAATTGATATCCAAGCCAACGAGATTAGTAAAAAAACCACCTCACTTATTACAGAAGCACCTGCGTTGTCAGCCGATATGAGTTATACGGCGGACGCGGTCGATTCCTTAAACCTTAACCACCCCACTCAAACCTTGCCGAGCTCTTTGCTGCAAACTTTAATCTCACGTATACCTGCTATCGAAACCACCCTCCTACAAAATGCCTTTAACAAAGTATGGTTAATGACCTTGGGCAGTCTGCCATTTTGGTTGGTTTTGGGTCTTGTCGTTCATCCGGATTTGCCTGATACTAAGCAGGTATTCAATACCTTACTTGTGGCTCTATTGGCAGGCGTGGCGGCAACCAGCATCTTTTTATATGCCCGTGAAAAAGCGGAAACTTCGAGCGAAGTGGCTGGGGTTGATGCCACTCAGGCAAGTGAAGTGATATTTGCCTTAATTGGCGGTATGCTATTGCTCAATAATACTTTGCCATCAGCGATGGGTTTAATAGGTATTGCTCTGATTATCGTTGGGCTTATTCTATTTGCAAAAGATGGCTAAACTACTACCTAAAGTTAGGTTAACTCTACTTAAATTATTGATATAAACAACTTCAAAACCAAACTAATCTAGCCCAGCCCAGCCCAGCCCAGCCAATCTATTTTGATGGCCATTATATTGGTAATATAATCATGGTTAATGATTTAATTTTTCCTGATATTTTATTATATTTATTAGATATGGTTGGTGTGATTGCTTGTGCGATCGCAGGTACACTGCTGGCACAGCACAAAGGCTTTGATATTGCTGGCTGTATCTTGGTTGCGATGGTCAATGCTATCGGCGGCGGTACACTACGTGATATGGCGCTAGACCGTCATCCATTATTTTGGATGACTGACCTCAATTATGTGATCGTCATCACAGTGACATCGCTTATTTTACAAATATTCTTTCATCTGTATCATAAAATTGATAAGGCATTGAAGCTGTTTGATGCCATTGGGTTGGCGGCTTTTAGCGTGATTGGTTTTAAGATAGCATTGACACAAGATATGTCAGCTATTATCGCTATTATGATGGGGGTTTGGACGGCTATTATTGGTGGTCTGCTACGCGATATCATCTGTAATGAGATACCACTGTTACTTCAACGCGAGATTTATATCTCTGCTAGTATTGTAGGTTCGATCACTTATCTGCTGCTTGATCGTTTGGGTGTAAATGCTGGATTGAATGAATTTATTATGCTGGGCGTTATCTTTGCTGTACGGATGCTAGCATTGCGTTTTGATTGGCACCTGCCTTCTATACGTTTGGTGAAATAAGACCGATATATATGGTTTAAACACTAGAGCGTGTCCTCAATTCAATCGTTTACTTTCTAAATGGGCTAAAAATAGCTAAATTTTGCCAAACATCGTCAAATAGCTTCTTAATATCTCGATATTATGTGCGCTACTTTCCTTGTTTGACGGCAATTTATCTCATTTTTATCACCATTTTTAAAATGAGGACACGCCCTAAGCTCTACTGCATTGGCTAAAAATAATCAGACAATCATCATACAAACTTAGTGAGACTTGCTCATGCTGGCTATCGCATTGAACCCTTCAGCACTAATCACTACGTTTGACCCACGCTCTCTCATTTATCTTTTTGATATGATTGGTATTATCGCTTGTAGTATTTCAGGCACGATACTGGCAAAACATAAAAATTTCGATGTTTTTGGTTGTTTACTGGTGTCTATTGTCACCGCTATCGGTGGCGGCACTGTGCGTGATGTCATTTTAGATCGCCATCCACTATTTTGGATGGTAGATATGAGCTACCTGACTGTTATCACCCTCTCTTCATTAGTGATGCAAATATTCTTTCACCCCAACTCTAAACGCGTTAATAAGTTCCTCAAACTCTCAGATACTATTGGACTGTCAGTTTTTACCTTAATCGGTATCAAGGTTGCCGATAGTATGGGCGCAAATGTGCCCGTGGCATTATTACTTGGGGTGATCACCATTATTATCGGCGGTATTATTCGCGATATGATCTGCAATGAGATTCCGCTGGTGTTGCAGCAAGAGATTTATATTTCGGCAGCTTTGGCTGGCGGCATCCTTTATTTCGCACTACACAATCTGGGTGTGACAGCTTGGATTGCTGACATCGCTACTATGGGTACGATTTTTACCTTACGCATGCTCGCTATTCGTTATGACTGGCAATTTCCAACCATCGAATGGAAATACTAAAAAAGCGTCAACCTTAAACAAAGTCGACGCTATATTTGCTACTTATTAAGTATCTTATAATAAGATAATGCCATCATTCCTGTATGACTGCTAAATCCCTTACCATCAACTGTAGACTTTGTTTGCCGTTCCACTCGTTGATGTCTAGCTGAAATAGTACATGCACTTTTTCTGCACGATAATCCCATATCTCGCTATCAAAGTTAAAATAAATTGATTCAATCGGATATTGCACATCAGGGTAACGCAGCGACAGTTTAAGATGCTTGTCTTTTAATATCTTAAAGCTTAACACTTCAAAGACCCCATCAAATATTGGCGTTGCAAAGCCATGACCCCAAATATTGGCATCAGCTAGGTGTTCAGCAAACCACAAGCTAAAGTCACTCGCCTGCAACGCGCCATCAGTGAATTTTTGCTCAGCAAACACTTCATTATCCATCTGTGCCATGACGTCATTAAAAGCCATAACAAACCCATCAAAGTTACGACGTTTGATCGTTAAGCCTGCTGCCATCGCATGACCACCAAAATGACTGATTAAATCAGGATGGCGCTCGGCAACCTGCTCAATCGCATCACGAATGTGCACGCCAGCGATAGAACGCGCCGAGCCTTTGATAGGGTCATCTTCAGCGGTACGCTCTGTATTCGCGGGTGCAAAAACGATACTTGGCAAATAATGACTTTCTTTTAACCGTCCAGCGACGATGCCGATGACGCCTTGATGCCAATCATCTTGGTATAAAACGATACTGCGTTTATGATTATTATTCGTCTTTTTCTCAGATCTATTTTGAATAATAACATCGCCGCTGTCATGATTATCTGCTGTAGTCTCATCGTCCATGTCTGTATCCGCAGCGGCTAATGTCTGTACGATGTTATCCGCTTGCGCGCGCATCTCGCCTTCTACCTGCCGACGCGTCCGGTTTAACTGCTCAAGCTCTTGCGCCAAACGCTGCGCCGTACCCCAGTCCTCCGTCAACAAACACTCAATACCGATGCGCATATTGTCCATACGACCAGCGGCATTGATACGAGGTCCTAAGACAAACCCAAAATCCTGTGCCTGCAACTGCTTAGGATCTCGCCCTGCTTGTTCAAGGAGTGCCAAGATACCGAGCGAGCAGCGCCCTTGGCGGATAGCCGCCAGTCCATGATGCACTAAAATGCGATTATTTTTATCAAGCACCCCAACGTCGGCAATCGTTCCTAATGCCACCAAATCCAAATATTGACTCACTTGCACGGTAGATTTACCGGCTTCGCGGCGCAGCTTGGCTAAGCGTCCAAGCACATAAAATGCCACGCCCACCCCTACGAGCGCTTTACTGCTAAAGTGACAATCGAGCTGATTGGGATTAACCACAGCCTCCGCAGGCGGTGTTTCTTTAGTCGTCAAATGATGATCAGTAATAATCACGGTGATGCCATCGGCTTGCGCACGTTCCACGCCTTCATGGCTTGAGATACCGTTATCGACGGTCACTATCACCTCAGGATGATACTTCTCAATACCCAATTCAACAATTTCTGGTGTCAAACCATAGCCGTACTTAAAACGGTCGGGCACTAAAAAGCCAACGACTGCGCCCATTTTTGTGAGCGCGCGCATCATCAATGCGGTACTGGTCGCACCATCACAGTCAAAATCACCCACGATAAGGATACGCTGACCGTCATCGATGGCAACGTCTAATAGACGCACTGCTTCGGTGACACCATGTAGCATTTCGGCTGGCAATAGCGCTGAGAGTTGCGTCTCTAGCTCATCAGGCTGAGTAATGCCGCGACCTGCATACAGGCGGGCAAGCGTCAATGATTGGGCGGCAAGTGGTTGCAGCGCGGCGGGCAACTCGTCGATGCGAGTGCTGGTATAACGGGGGGTTAAATTTAGCATGTGCATATTCTACTGGCTTTGGCAGAGGGTCACAATGACAATTTTTGGCGGCTTGGTTTATCGTTTTTTGTTGCAGCACATTGTGATAAGCCATATTTTAATACTAGCATAGAGCAAATAATTCATACGCTGTGCATATAATATGCATAATATTTCATTTACAAAAACGGTGTATAGCGACTGCATTTTTCTGCATTTTGCTACAAAGCAATGATTGTATGCCGCTCAGAAATCCATAAAATGGTAAGCAACTGAGATACTTGCTATCTATTGAGATTTGATTTTTTATTTTAACCATTTATAAGGATGCTTTATGAAAACCACACCACTGGCTGAAAAACTACCAAATACCATTGACCCTAGCTTGGATCTTGAACAAGTAAAAAAAGAATGTCAAAAGCTGGTTAAAAAACGCGCCAAATATTCTGCTGGTGTTGCCATCGTTCCTGTACCATTTTTTGATGTGGCAGTAGACGCAGGTATGCTTACTCAACTATTACCTGACATTAGCGAACGATTTGGCTTACTTGAAGATCGTAAGGCGGCAGTTGATTTAGAATCACGAGCCATTCATTGGGGCGCATTAAAAGATCGTACTGTCGATTTTGCAGGGTTGATGGCGACTCGTGGTATTGTTAAAAAGACCGTACAAGGCTTTGGTGGTCGTATCGCTGCCAAACAAGTAACGAAATTCATCCCACTAGGGGGTCAAATGGTTGCTGCTACAATGGGCTATATGATTTTCAAAAAAATCGCCAATGACCACATCAATGAGTGTTACAAGCTTGCAAAAGATATTCAGCAAAAGCAACACGGTAAAAATGTCTAAAACAGTTAAAAAACCGACACTAGGGCGTGTCTTCAATTGAAAAATGGAGATAAGAATGAGATAAATTGCAGTCAAACAAGGAAAGTAGTGCAGATAATATCGGGATATTACCTAGCTATTTAACGACGTTTGACAAAATTTAGCCATTTTTAGCCCATTTAGAGATTTATCGATTGAATTGAAGACACGCCCTAACTTTATAAAATAAAACCAGCTAAGAGCCATTGCCTTAGCTGGTTTTTTTATGCTTAGCTACGCATATATGGGTTTAATTTTTCAATTTAATAACAGCCTTTTTCATAATACATCTCTAACTCAGAATACTCTATGTCACTAATTATAATAATGTTATCGGCATAAGGACGATACTTTCTAACCATTATTTTTGCCGCTGGTTTGTTGTTTATGAGAATTACGCCATCTTTAAGCCGAACATCATCATTGAAAGTAAATCCATCTCCCATAACTTTAGATCCAGCTCCTTTCCAATGACACTGCTGTACGTGATAATCAGACATCACATATACACTCCTGATAAAAAACAGGCTGAGTGTCAAAGCAATTAAAAGACAGGGTATTGATAGCTTTTTATCCATTGAATCTCTAATTGAATTTAGGAAACCTATTTTGATGAAATAAATATTCCTGTCCATGCATGTTTCATGATATCTCGATGCATAGCATTAACAGTGGAAAATAATAAACACGCTACCCAAATATAGCAATACTTCATGAATATTTCACCTCTCTCAGTTAATGAACTCGTTAAAGTAAGATAAATTTTATTCATGGATTCTGGTATGCTGCACTTTAGCGTAGATAGTTATGAGCTAACCTTAACACTGATATTGCTATTGGGTTGCATCATTCTTTTCATCGCGAGTATTTATGACCGTTTTGATGCTTTTTCATGCAAACACCTCACCACTTGGTTATTTATCGTCGGTGGTTTATTGATGATTATCGGCTATATTGGTTATAAAGCCTATGCATATTATCACCCTTATGCGTGGCTGGATTGATAACGTCAAGCTTTGATAAAAAAAGCTTTATTCAATACTAATAATAGTTGGTGGTGTTATTGATAAGTTTTGCTGATAATATACGACCTGCTTGGAGAAAATACGTGTCAATTAGCAAACATCAACTCGTACCAAATGCCAGTTTCTATTAAGCATAAACCTTAAAACCAATAAAAATCTTAAAGGATCAGACTCATGAAAAAAATCTTAATATCAACGGCTATGCTCGCTACTCTTGCTCTATCTGGATGCACAACGACTGGTGGCATGAATAATAATGCAGGTACTGCTATCGGTACTGCAAATGAGATTGGTATGAATGTCTTTAAATCAGCGATTGATAACCAGTGCCGCAGTCAGATTGAAAAGCAAACTGCTTGGCGTGTGGCTAGCGTGGCTATGACCGACACACAACAAGAAGCTGTAAAAAGTAATGTTTGTGGCTGCGTCAGTGAGCAAGCGCCGCAGCAAGTGACACTCGTTGAATTGGGCAATGCTGCTATAGATTCGCAATATCGCACACAGCTGGTCACGAAAGTCGTCGCAAAATCTCTACAAAGTTGCTATACCAGTTTTATGAAATAAACTTGTAATAAGTAGCAAAGCACAGTTTTGACAATGTATTTTTGACGTTGATATTAATATTGACACAGGCTGGGTTAGCGATTGCTTAACCCAGCCTATTCGTATAAATTAGGTGTAAATGAAATGGAATTCACTTGATATCAAGGATGACAAATGAAAAGACGTGCGTTTATAAAATTAGGTGGTCAAGTCACTGTGGCTGGCACTCTACTGACCCAGCTGAGCGCCTGTTCATCAGACGACGATGAAAATATCCAGAGTGATAAATTGGACGTCTTAGATGACTTGGGTTATCAAGGCGCCTCACCTTTTAAGCATGGTATTGCCAGTGGTGACCCTCTACAGGATAGAGTAATACTGTGGACACGAATTACCAATGACGGCAGTATCAGTACCACGAGCATCCCTGTTGGCTATACTATCGCAACAGACCCAGAGATGAAAAAAATCGTTGCTCAAGGAAGAGCATTAGCCACCTCTGAATCTGACTTTACTATCAAAGTCGATCCCAAGTCTCTACAGCCCAATACGACCTATTACTATACCTTTCAAGCATTGGGTTATATCTCGCCCACTGGTCGCACTCGTACTATCCCGCAATCAAACTTACCAGCCAGCCAAGTAGACCGTGTGCGCTTGGCCGTGGTTTCTTGCTCGAACTATGGATTTGGCTACTTCAATGGTTATGCACATATCGCTAAGCAAGCTGATATATCAGCCGTACTGCATTTGGGTGACTATATCTACGAATATCAAGAAGGGTTTTATCGTGATCAATCCTTAATAGAAGAACGTCCTATAGACCCCAAAAACGAGATTATTAGTTTAGAAGATTATCGTCGTCGCTATGCCTGTTATCGCACTGATATTGATTTACAAGAATGCCATCGCCAGCACCCTTTTATCGCCGTTTGGGATGATCATGAGATTGCAGATAACTCATGGAAAGGGGGCGCTGGGTTCCATACTGAAAGCAAAGGCAGCTATATAGAGCGCAAGATGTCAGCGGTTCGAGCTTATCACGAGTGGATGCCTATCCGTGATGATAGCAGCAACGAGCTAGACAGCCAGCTGCGGATTTATCGACGCTTCGAGTTTGGTAAGTTGTTTGATTTGAATATGCTGGACACACGTATATTTGGCCGTGAAAAGCTTGATGCTACTGCCAGTAATGAGCCTGAACGCCAACTATTGGGACTCGAACAAGAGAACTGGCTTCATCTAAACATGCTGGCAGGCAAACGCCGCGATGCCAAATGGCAGATACTGGGGCAGCAAGTCATTTTAGCTCCGTTTAGAGGTGCATCTGCCACCAACTCGGGAGACATATGGAATGGTTACGCCAGTGCTCGCGATCGTCTGCTCAATTTTATTGAAAACAATAATATCGATAATACAGTCGTTCTAACTGGCGACTATCACGCTTCGTTTGCCTTTGATGTCTGCAAAAATCCGTTTGATGGGGACAGCTATAATCCAAGCACAGGTTCAGGATCACTGGCTGTCGAATTCGTCTGCCCTGCTCTAACCTCGCTCTCGTTTCCTGAAAAAGGTGCTGGGCCAGAAGCCAATCCACATCAGAAGTTCAACAACCAAACTGATCACGGCTATATGCTGTTAGATATCACCGAGCAGGCGTTTCAGTGTGAATGGTATTATACTAATACCTTAAAAACACGAGATGATAGTACTAGATTTGCCAAAAGCTTGCTCACTCAAGCACAGGCGAATCATTTAATAGAGGGTGAACAATCTCGCCCTATCACTAACGTCGCTGTATTAGCTGCTGCAAATAAAGCTGTCGGGGTGAAAATATAAGTATCGTTAACTGCAGTAGATATTTAAAGCATCAAAGTAATGTTCATTGAGAATAAAAATTAAAAAGGGTGCGTTATAAATAACCCACCCTTTTTATTGCTAAGTCTTTGTACCATCACTTATCTTATTATTTTGGCTTAGAACTTGTTTTTGTCAACTGGATTCTGTGACAAAGCTGCTGTAAAAGGCAGTATTTTACTGCGGCTAAAATACTTAGAAGAGTCATCAATAATCTTATCTACTTCTTTGATCAAATCATTAATAACGTCATCATAAACACCATGATATAGTTCGGTTTCGAATGCCGTAAAGGGATGCTTACGTGATGCCGAGCCGACCTCTGTCACGCCTTGCTTACTATAAAAAATATCGACTCGACCATCACTGTTGAGTACACAATTTAATACTCCGCCCTCCAGCTCCATCTCTACTCGCTCAGGCATAAAAATATAATCATCTACATTGATGAGTTTTTTTTCTACTTCTCTCTTAAAAAATGATTTGATATCAAACATGGATATATCCCTGACCTTAAAATTATAATATACGTTAGCACGACTGATTTTATGACTATCACCAAGCATTCAACTGCATGCTTGTTCGTTCGTGCTTTATGAATCAATACTATAAGATGACGTGATATTTTTTAAGACAGGATATGTAAAACTGCGTTTGATGTTGGTAAAAATAGAATGTTAGCTGTGGCTTCTTTATCCTATTGCAATAAACAAAGGAAATGGCAAACTAGGCAACTCCCCTTTTCTAATGATAAAACCACTCTATCTGGCTTAATCACACCCAGCCTTTCTCACGAAACGATTTCAACACCTCAACAAACACTGCCATCTCATCAGGTCTGCCAAGCGTCAAACGATTAAAGCCAGTGATAGGCGCAAACTCGCGACCAACAGCGATGCCATGGTCGCACATTCTATCGATATAGGTTTGTACATCGCCTTTGATTTCGTGAAATATAAAGCTGGCTTGTGATGGTAAGTAGCGTAGTCCAAGCTCATTCAACGTCTGCTCAACCAGCTGACGCGATTGATTGGCAGTATGAAAACTCAACGCCAAAAACGCCTCATCATCCAAGGTTGCTATCGCGGCGACAGCACCAGACAGATTGGTGTTATCCACTGAGATAAACGCCTCTAGCTCAGTGATCATTTGCGGACTGGCAACTGCATAGCCGACACGCATACCCGCTAGCGCACACAATTTGGAGAAAGTCCGAACCACGATAATATTGTCTGAGCGCTGCTCTCTTATCCACGCAATCCCACTCTCAAAACTTGGGTCAGTGACATATTCTGAGTAGGCTTCATCTAGCAAGAAATAATGATGGTCTGGTGCTGTTCCTATCCACGATTTTAACTCATCTGTGTCAGTAATCGTCGCTGTTGGATTGTTGGGATTGCAGAGATAAAACAAGCTTATACCATCAAAATCATTAGCCGCTTTTTGCATATTTTGTAAATCAAAAGAATAGCTTTCAGGCATCAGTGCTACTTTTACCACCGGCACATTGATAGAGGTTGCATATAATTCCGCATAAGCAAAGGTTGGGTGCGGCACAATTACTTGGAAGTTTCTGCCTTCTCTTAACGCTTTGTCTTGCAGCATTTGTACGACGGTGCGGATATTCTCACTGGAGCCGCTACCTAGAGATATTTGAATTTCAGTCACGTCATTAATTTTCGCAACTTTAGTGATTAAAGCTGCACGCTGGTCATCTGGATAACGAAAGCCGATATCTAAAGCATCGATAACCGCTTTTTTGGCAGAGTTTGCCATGCCCAATGAGTTTTCGTTAGAGTTTAATTCTATTAATGAATTGGTAAGCACAATAGTAATACGCCTAATTGATACCCATACCAAATTTGCGATGAACAATGTCAAACTCGCTCAGCCAGCGGACGTAGCACTTGCGCTCGTCTTTTTTGCTACTCTGATTATTTAGTAGGGTTTATATATGGATGGTGAGATGCATTCGGATAATAATGGTTATGGTAAGTGGCATTTACCCTGATTACAAGCGCTCTGAGCGATGAAACTCGTTAGCAGCTGTTATGAGTAAGATGCTCATTTATTGATAGTATCCGTTAAATAAAAAAGAGCCACCCTATAGGCAACTCACTTTGTAAAATTCTTAGCATTTTTGCGACTACTAGAGCATGTCCTCATTTCAAAAATGGTGATAAACATGAGATAAATTGCCGTTAAACAAGGAAAGTAGCGCAAATAATATCGAGTATTAAGAAGCTATTTGACGATGTTTGGCAAAATTTAGCCATTTTTAGCCCATTTAGCAAGTAATCGATTGAATTGAGGACACGCGCTAGTCTTGCTAGTTTATCAATATTTCAAATTATCAATTTTTTAATGCACTACTTAGACCCAGCCTTTTTCACGGAACAGCTTTAATACTTTAATAAATGCTGCCATCTCATCAGGTGTGCCAAGCGTCAAGCGATTGAAGCCTGTAATAGGTGGAAACTCGCGACCAACCTTGATGCCATGGTCACGCATTCTATCGATATAAGTTTTTAAATCACCCTTTATTTCATGAAAAATAAAATTGGTCTGTGAGGGTAAATAACGCAATCCAAGGTCATCTAATACTGTCTCAATCATCTGGCGCGACTGATTGGTATTGCGCAAACTTAGCGCTAAAAACTTGGCATCATTTAACGTCGCAATAGCAGCAACCGCACCTGACAAGTTGGTATTATCCATAGACATAAACGCTTCGACACTCTCAATAGCTTGCGGGTTAGAAACTGCGTAGCCCACTCGCATACCTGCTAAGGCACATAACTTTGAGAAAGTATGGATAACAATCAGGTTGTCTGATAACCCTTGTTTCACCCACTCAATCCCACTTTCAAAGCTTGGGTCTGATACGTACTCCAAGTAAGCTTGGTCTAATAAAAAGTAATGGCTATCTGGTGCATTACTTACCCAATTTTTGAGCTTTTGCGTTGATGTAATGATGCCAGTTGGGTTGTTTGGATTGCAAATATAGAGCAGGCTGATGCCATCAAAATCGTCAGCTGCTTTTTGTAATTCATCAAAATCATAATCATAGTTTTCAGCGGTTAATGGTGTTTTGACCACAGGCACGCCAATGGAATTTGCATACATCTCTGCACAATCAAATGTTGGCACAGGAATCACCATTTGAAACTGCTTACCCTCTTTCAATGCTTTGTTTTGCAACATTTGTAAGGTAGCTCGAATATTTTCAGTCGAGCCATTGCCTAAGGAGATTTGGTTTTCTGCCACACCATGGATGGTGGCAATTTTGCTGATGAGCGCCGCGCGTGGATTATCTGGATAACGAAAGCCCTCACCTAAAGACTCTATAATGGCTTGTTTGGCAGAATCTGCCATACCTAGTGAGTTTTCATTCGCATTTAATTCTAAGCATTTATTATTTTGCATGATGGATTATGTGCCTTAACGTCCGTTGTTATAAGTTCATATTGCTCATTGATATCATATTAAGGGGCATTTGGTATAAACACAAGTTTTGATATAACCAATTATTAGTTATTAATAATCTCGAACAAAAGCGAGGCTATTTTGGTCATAAGAAGACCATAAAAAAGTGAGCTGCACCGTTGGCAACTCACCCTTTTTGTTAGATACAAACTGATATTAACGGCAGTTCAAATAACCTATTAGATCAAATGCGCTTTTAACTCTAGCACTTTATCACGCGTTTTCGCCGCATCTTCAAACTTCAAATCACGTGACATTTGCTTCATAAGCTTTTCAAGACGGTTGATTTCTTTCGCCAGCAAATCAGGACTGCGTAAGATGCTAATATCAACATCAGGCAGATTGCTCTTGATTGGAATCACTTGATTGTCATTGGCATTCTGATCGTCACCCGTATCGATTTTATCGGTGATACTGCGACGTGCCCCTTTTGGCGTGATGTTGTGTTCAAGGTTAAATGCCACTTGTTTTTCACGGCGACGGTCGGTCTCGTCTATCGCCTTTTGCATACTGTTGGTAATACGATCCGCATACAGAATGGCTTTACCATTAATATGACGCGCAGCACGACCAATGGTCTGAATAAGTGCGCGCTCAGAACGCAAAAAGCCTTCTTTATCGGCATCAAATATCGCGACTAATGATACCTCTGGCATATCTAAACCTTCACGCAATAGGTTGATACCGACCAGTACGTCATGCACGCCAGTCCGCAACTCATGAATAATCTGCATACGCTCTACCGTATCGATGTCCGAATGCAGATAAGCAACTTTGACATCGTATTCTTTTAGATAACTGGTCAAATCCTCTGACATACGCTTGGTCAAAGTGGTAATCAGCACGCGCTCATCTTTTTCTCGGCGCTTAGTAATCTCTGATAACACATCATCGACCTGCGTCAATACAGGACGAATCTCAATCTCAGGATCAATCAAACCCGTTGGACGCACGACTTGCTCGACCACTTGCTCGCTGTGTTCAAGCTCATACAATGCAGGCGTGGCACTGACATAAATAGTCTTAGGTTTAATACGCTCCCACTCTTCAAACTTCATCGGACGGTTGTTCATCGCACTTGGCAAACGAAAGCCATAATTGACCAAATTTTCTTTACGCGATCTATCGCCTTTATACATTGCACCGATTTGCGAAACAGTGACATGTGACTCATCAAGGAACAGCAGTGCGTCTTCTGGAATATAGTCAAATAAGGTCGGCGGTGCTTCTCCTGACGGACGACCGGAGAGGTGCTGCGAATAGTTTTCGATACCGTTACAGTAGCCGAGCTGTTGAATCATCTCAAGATCATACTGAGTACGCTCTTTAAGACGCTGTGCTTCAATCAGTTTATTGTTTTCACGGAAATACTCTAAACGTGGCTCAAGCTCAGCACGGATGGTATGACTGGCAGCTTCTAGTTTATTACGCGGCGTCACATAATGCGATTTTGGATAGATAGTAATACGTGGCACGCTACGTACCGTCTTACCTGTTAATGGATCAAACCAAGTAATTTTCTCCACTTCATTATCAAATAAATGCACACGTACCGCCAGCTGCTCAGACTCAGCAGGATAAATATCTAACAGCTCGCCACGCAGCCGATACGTACCGCGTCCAAAGTCTAGCTCATTGCGCGTATATTGCATTTCAACGAGACGTTTAATGGTAGCAGTGCGATCGATTTTGTCCCCAACGACGACGTGCAGCAGCATTTTTAAATAACTTTCTGGATCACCCAAACCATAAATGCACGATACCGAGGCAACAATAATCGCGTCACGGCGCTCTAATAGTGCTCGCGTCGCTGACAGACGCATCTGATCGATATGATCGTTGATGGCACTGTCTTTTTCGATAAAGGTATCACTTGCCGCGACATAGGCTTCCGGCTGATAATAGTCATAATAGCTGACGAAATACTCAACCGCGTTATTTGGAAAGAACGATTTAAATTCACCATATAACTGCGCGGCAAGCGTTTTATTATGCGCCATAATAATGGTTGGACGCTGCGTCTCAGAGATGACCTTTGCCATGGTATAGGTCTTACCCGAGCCCGTTACACCCAGTAGTAACTGCTCATCCATACCAGAATTAATACCGTTGACGAGCTTTTCAATCGCTTGCGGTTGATCGCCTGCTGGCTCAAATTCGGTAACCATCTCAAAAGCACGACTTGATATTTGCGTCCCAGACGCATTGACACCACTAATTTCAGCTTCGCCCTGTAGCTGAGTGGCCAATTGATTTAACTGACGCGACGAGCGCGGTTCAGGCATTCGCATAATGGCTTTCTTCTTCTGAAGGTTTATAACAATGTGGGGTCTAAGCTAGGGTTTTTAAAGGTAATTAAGGGTTTTATCTTGTCATCTTCTCTTACAATATTAGCATCCAGATATGACGTCACACGCCCTATTTATAACGAATAAATAGTACCTTCGTTATAAAAAACGCACACAGTATCCGCTAAATTTACAAAGCTTTTCATGATTAACAAACTCATTACACGACCACCTAATAAAGCCTAACGCTTGAGGCTTTCAATCTTCATTTAAGCTGCTATTATTTATAACGAATCAACAAGTAGTTCATTAGTAATATACCAATAACAACAAATGAGATTTTCATTAAATAATACACATAACGGAGTAGAACATGAGAGAACGTTACGCAAGTGGAATAGATGACGCAACCGCAAAGAAAATGATCGACTTATTGAACGCTAATCTGGCGAATCTCATTGATTTGAGTATGGACAGTAAGCAATGTCATTGGAATTTGCAAGGTACTGGCTTTATCGGTGTTCATCAATTATTAGATGATACTTATGGTCGCTTAACTGAAGCTTATGATACGGTCGCTGAGCGTATTGTTATCCTTGGTGGTAAAGCCAATGGTATTTCTAAACGTGTGGTCGAGGACTCTATTTTAGAGACTTATCCGACTGATATTACTGAAGTCGATCAGCATGTTCGTGAGCTTACCAATCGTTATAAGACCATTGCGGCATCATTGCGTGAAGGGATTGATGCTGCTGGTGATGCGGGTGACGAAGATACCGCTGACCTATTAACGGAAATAAGCCGTACTGTCGATAAAGATGCATGGTTCATCGGTGCCAATGCACCAAAGAAATAATATCTTTGTACTCAAACCAGTTATACCAATAAAACAGGTATATCAATAAGACAGTCTATATCAGCAAAAAAGGTCACTTTTATAGTGACCTTTTTTGTGTGTACTAACTTATGTGTACTAACTTATGTGTAATGATTTATGTGTAATGATTTATGTGTAATGATTTTAAGATTCGCGCTCAGAAACGGGCTTTAAAGTAGATAAATTGTCAGTTATCAGTTAAAAAACACCTTGGATTATTTGTTGCATCTGCGGTAAAAGCTCATCCAGTTGCGCCTCTGTCTCACTGGTATCCTCAGGCAAAGATTGCTTTAGAAATGCCGCTGTCATCTGTGGCTGTTTCGACAAGATACTTTGACCCATCACCGTATCATAAAAATCAATTTGAGCATCAACTTCCGCTTGCGTATAGTAAGTTTTTGCTGCGTTAATATATGCTTGCGTCAACGTCTGCTTGTCAGTAGCATTGCCTATACCATTGGTCATTATCTTGGCATATTGACCTAGCACTTTTTGAATCTGCTTTTGTAGCGCCTGTTGACGTTCATTTAAGTTACCATCACTTACTGACTCAGTACGATTTTGCGTTTGTACATTGATAGCCGCTTGTTGCCCGTTAACGATAGATTCTATTTGCTCATCAATGTGCATCACTTCCATCAGCTTCACAATAGACGTATCTGTTGGAGAGATATTATTCATAAAAGTATTATTGTTAATAGAAGCGCTATTCGCACTTATTCTATTGATACTTACGCTTTGCTGTTGAGCAGGCTCATTATGAATTACCAGCTCAGCCTGTGCTTGAGTCAGACTGGCTACTGCGCTAATAGTGACAACGGCCATACTTAATGAGCGAACTATGATTGAACGCCCAACAGGGCTCCCTATAGCAGACTGAAGACTTAGTTTCTCTTTATTATGCATCTTGATTATAACTATTAGGTAAGCTCAAAGTTTCAGCATTGGGTACAGATAATGTCAGGATAGCTTCCTGAAATAAAGGATTGGCACGGAACTGACTTTCAATAATTTCGAATTTTTGGGCAATCTCTTTTTCTTTTTGATTACCAGCGATATCGACTGCCGCCACCATAAATATCTTTTTGGGTCCCACCCACTCCAAATGTAAGTACGACACACTATCGATATCTGGATGATTGAGTAACTCGGTCAATGCATAGCCATGTATCCTCTCTGATACTTTATAACCGACCAAAAAGTCACGGTTACGGCTAATTAAAAAGATGGCTACCGCACCCAATAATATTCCGACAATGATAGAGCCGAGCGCATCCCAAAACGGCTGTCCCGTATAAGCATGCATACCCATGGCAGCAGCAGCGACAACCAAGCCAATGACAGCTGCCAAATCTTCAAAGAATACACCACGTAAAGTTGGGTTTGACGTATCGACCACATAGCCAATGGCGCTGACATTTATCGCTTCACCATGCTTTTTACTTTGTAAGTAAGCTTGCCCTAACGAAAACCCTTCGAGCACAAACGCAATCGCCAATACAATAAAACCGATGGTATAGTTGGTCTCGCTTTCCGCAGCATTCCACTCGGTGATACCGGTATAAATGGAGACAATCGAACCTGCCATAAAGACACCAAAAGCGGCAATCATCGACCAGACATAAGCTTCTTTGCCATAGCCGAGGGGATGGCTTTCATCAGCAGGTTTGATCGCCTTTTTCTCGGCGACAATTAATAAAGTACCGTTACCTGCATCTGCCCACGAATGCGCTGACTCTGCGATCATAGAAGCAGAACCCGTCATAAATGCTGCTACCGTTTTGGCAATCGCAATGATGAGGTTGGCTCCAACGGCAATTAATACCGTTACCAATGAAGCGGAATGTTGCTGGTCTTTATTGGTTGTCGACTTAGCAGAATCGTCTAATACAGAATGAGAATTACCATCAGAAGTGGTGCCTTTAATGAGCGTGCCAGCACCCCGAGCACGACTATTATGCGGCGCTGGCTGATGAGAAATAGGAGTATGTGACTCGGCTTCCGATGGTTTTAAGCTCATAATAATCTCGATATAGGCTTTTTGAACGCAGATATGTATTTAACCAGATCAATAGACCCTATATTGAAAGCCGTTTAACTGACTATACAAGGTCTATTCCTCTTAACGATCATGAGAATTAGCCAGCTCACCAATCATATCTCCGATATCACAACTGGGTCGATGCGAACTTTCCAGACGCAGGTTTTTACGCTCTAGTGCGGCATCAGCGCGGCATTGCTGCATGGGATTTTTGATATCAAGTGGCGGCGCAGGTGTGGGCTTGCCATTATCATCGATAGCGACCATCGTAAAATAGCAGCTGTTGGTATGGCGTACAGTACGGGCTCGAACGTCTTCTGCTTCGACGCGAATGCCGACCTCCATCGAAGTATTCCCTACATAGTTGACACTTGCTGCAAAGGTGACCAATTCGCCAACATATATAGGCTCACGGAACATTACTTGGTCAACAGACAGCGTCACCACATAATTGCCGCTATAGCGACTGGCGCAAGCGTAAGCGACTTGATCTAGCATCTTAAGCAAATCACCACCATGCACATTGCCAATAAAATTCGCCATATCAGGCGTCATAAGTATCGACATATATAGCTCATGATTTAATGGGGCTTTTTTGGCAGTCGAGCTGGTATTGTATTGCGGCATAAAAATCCTTGAATGATTTAGGGCGTTTTGATAGTAAGTATCATTTATACAGCAGCTCACAAGAGAGCACAAACGGCACTCTGTCATTGAATGGTCTAGGTTATGTAAATCTTAAGCTATTTAACTTTAGCTCAACCAATGAAAACGATAAGCAAGCCAAGCGACAATGGCGCTCACTGAACCTGTCAAGATACCGCCCCAAGCAAAATCAACCAACGCTGTATCCAGTGTAAAACCTTTGTACAACGCTAAACTGGTAAAGTCATAAGTACCGTAAGCCATCAGCCCTATTAGGCCACCAAGCAAGAATATATGACCAATCGAAGCGCCTGCTTTGATTTGTGGATATAAAATCAAGACACAGAGAGCCAGTAGATAAAACATATAGAACACGCCAGCAGCAATCATGTTTGGCTCATCGGCAAGCAGATGCCCGATACGCTTTTCATAAAATAAGCCAGTCATAGTCTTGAGCCAAACTGCGTCAATACCCAAAAATATAAGCACAGCAGCTAGATATATAAATACATAACCCATAACCACATCCTTTTAATTAGCGTTTTTTAATCCCAGCTTGTTTCCAGCATCGCTTGTTAAGTCAGTGCTTGTTAAGACACTGCCTATTGAAACGCAACTTGTTAAGACGCTATGTTTCGTTTGGAGGCGTCTTGGCCATCACTGTTGGCATTACCGCTTTCATGAGAATTCATAATATCGTGAATCAGGCGGCTGCTTTGCTCATCGGTGAGGGTGTCATGAGAAGACAAATCAGAGAAATGCATCACATCAATATTATCCGGCTTCACTGCGGTCAACTGCACCACGCCGATGGTGCGCTCTAAAAACCCACCTTCACAGTAACAAAAGTAAAAATCCCACAAGCGAATAAAGGCATCATCATAACCAAGACCCTTAATTTCTTCACGCTGTGCCATGAACGCTGCACGCCAGTCGCGCAAGGTATGAGCATAGTCAAAACCGTAATCATGTAGCTGCTTGATGACCATGTCGGTTTGTTCCGTAAACTGTGTATTTAGCTCTTGATTAGACAGCAAACAACCACCAGGGAAAATGTGCGTTTGGATAAAATCGACTGAATTAACATAATCTTGGTAGTTTTGATCGTTAAAAGTAATCGCTTGCAGCACCATCAGCCCTGTGGGTTTGAGCAAGCTATTACATTTGGTAAAAAACGTCGGTAAGTACTCGTGCCCAACGGCTTCAATCATCTCGATACTGACTAGCTTGTCGTACTGCCCTGTCAGCTCACGATAATCTTGCTTCAGCAGGGTGATTTTATCAGACAGTCCTGCCGCATCGACTCGGCGCTGCGCCTCGTCATACTGGGCGTCAGAGATGGTCGTCGTCGTTATGTGACAGCCATAATGTGTGGCGGCATAAATAGCAAAACCGCCCCACCCTGTGCCAATTTCTATCACATGATCATCAGGCGTCAATTGTAATCGCTGGCAAATGAGCTCCAGTTTATGCTGCTGCGCTGCGCTCAGTGATACATCAGGCGTACGATAGACTGCTGCTGAATACATCATCGTATCGTCCAAAAACCGCTGATACATATCATTGCCCAAGTCATAATGCGCTAAAATATTGGACTTGGCACCAGACTGATCATTACTGCGTAGCCGATGCTTCGCTTTTTCAAACGCCTTACTCACACCTGCAAAACGATTTTCTAATTTATTCAACACCGCCAAGTTACGCGCTGCCAACCGAATCAGCCCTGTCAAATCGTCCGTATCCCACTCACCATTGATATAGCTGTCTGCTAGCGAAATAGAGCCGCCAAGCAACAGCTGCCGATAGACAGTAGGATCATGAATCATCAAGGTAACGTGTAGTGAATGGCGACCCACTGCCGAACTGCTCGCGACACTATCGGATACTTTACCAAAGCTGACGGTATTAGGTGCTTGCTCATCGAATGCTTCGACTATGGTCAAGCTACCAAACTGGATATGCGCTAATGCGCGAAAGATGAGTTTTCTTGCCAATTGATTCATTCCCGCACTGACGGGCTGAAAAATGGCGCTTTCATTGACGACTTTACTCATCTGTGCGGTCAATTTCCCTAATGTCGAAACGGGTGCTCGGTCGGTTGGTCGTGCTGACATCGTATATTCATCCTTGTTTAAATGCTCTATGCTTAAGCGTTAAGCTGATAAATTTCTTTGGCTGATCGTTAGCCCTTAAACGATCAAAGAATATCTTTTGGAGTCGGTGCTTTGTTCTGTTGGCTATCGGCCAGTTTTTCATCATAATGAATATAAGGCACTTTTTTAATCGCATAAAGCTTGAAAGCATGCCAATAAATACGGGTTACAGAGGTCATGTTCATTAGCGGATTTTTTCGCAAGCTGTTGCGAATCGTTGTGGCGGTCATTAGAACGCCAGCCATTTTTATACCCGTTTTTAATATCTCACCGCGCTCATCGCTGATATCGATAGCAATACGAACTTGCAAGCAATTATCCGGCTGCTTTTTTACCTTAACCTGCCAACTATATAGCTGGTCGATCGGGTTAAAAGGTGAGACATGAAAATCTTTATTATGACAAAATTCAGTATTCGCGCCATTGAGTGTAAACCCATAATAATGGCGCTTATCCCACGGTGTATTAGAGACTTCAGCCAAGAAATGCGAGGGCATCTGCTGCTCATCGAAACCTAAGTAAAAATTGACTGGACTAAAATATATACCCGCATTGCGGCAAATGAGCATCCCAATAATATCGCCTGTTGGCGCACTACCCGCTTGCTCAATAAACGCTTGGTTTAAACGATGATTGAGCGCTTGAATAGGATTTGAACGATCATTATCATGAATTGATAAATTACTTAGGCTATTTGACTCTTGTAAAGGAATAGCTTGTAAATAATCCTCAGGACAAAACTGCTGCAAGGCTTTTTTATTTGCTGAAAATAATGACAATCCTTTGACCAGTCGCCCTTTTGAAAGCAACTTTTTTAAAAGCTTATTTTTGCTACTAATACCTGTACTTACTTCAGGAAGCTCCAGCCCTTTAGCCAATGCGCTGATATTGATGCCCCAATAACGGTATGGGTACGCAAATTTATGCACACTTGGCAGTAACCGACTGTGCCAAGTCGTCCCATGAAATAACTGATGGGGTAACAGCTTATTAGGCGTGTCGGTTTCAATAGACATAGCATTCTCTTCAATAGTGTTCGTTGATCTCACGGCCAAAATCACTGCATTTTATGACGACCAAATAAGCGACGCTTTCGCTTTGGTTCATCATTTTTAACAGTCGGTTGTAAACGTTCAATGTACTCAATCAGCTCTTGATTGGTGAGCGCCGTGACCACCTCACGCTTATTAAGTGTGAGCAATTTGCTATCTGCCTTTACCGGCAGGTCTTTATAACGAAACGGCGTATGTGCGCTCTCGGCATCAGGCAGATGAGTCGGATCAACCTCGTCCTTTATCGCAATATCATGACCGAGCGCCTGACAGACACGTAGACCACTACGTACGCCATCTTCATGAAAACCATTAAACCAATAGGCACCGCAAAAATGTGTGTGCATGTCGTTACCAGAGATACTCGACCATCTGCTTTGCGCCTTAATCATCGCTTTATCAAACACAGGATGGCTATAATCGATGCGCTTGATGACGTGCTTATCATCAACATTTTCATGAACGATTTCTGGATTCAGCGTAACCAAATAATTGTGCTTTTTGGTCAGGCGTTGCAGAATATTCATGTGATAAGTCAGCACTGGTTTTGCTGATGTTTGCGCTTTTTGTTTTGCGAGACTCTCATCAATCAGATAATTCCAGCTGGCCCATGCCAATGGCTTGTTCGGTAGGACACTGACATCGGTATGCAGTACGGCGGTATTTTTGGTAAAGCGAAAATGACTGAGTACCTCATGTTCATCCTTACTGGCATCTTCTAAAATTTTGAGCGCGGTGCCTGCATGACAAGCAAAGATAACTTCGTCAAATACCAATTTTTCGTTTAAGCTTTCGATATTGTTGTCAGTAATACTTTTATTTTTAACCGTCAATAATACTTGCTCACCATCGCGAACCACAGACTGTACGGGACTGTTTACTCTCACCTTACCGCCCGCTTTGATGAAGCGTGGAATTAACTTATTGACGTACTGTTTTGAGCCACCTTTGATCGTAAACCACTGCGGACGATTAACTACATCGAGCAAGCCGTGATTGTCAAAGAACTGTGCAAAAAACACCAGTGGGAAGTCTTGTACTTCATGCAGACTGGTTGACCAAATGGCAGAAACCATTGGCAGCAAATAATTGTCTATAAACAGCTTGCCATAGCTTTTTTCTGTGAGATAGCTGCCCAGTGTTTGCTCAGTAAAAATACTAACATCTTGCCCGTTAGCACGTGTCATTTCGTAGTCTTGGCGTAGCTGCTTGATATGTTTATTGAACTGTAAAATATCTTTGATAAATTGCCAAAATTTTGGATTGAAAACATTCTTACGCTGCGATAATAAAGTATTGAGCGTGTGACCATTGTATTCAAAATGGCGCGCTGTATTCTTTACCGAAAAGCTCATGTCAGTCGATTGAAACGGCACTTGTAGCTCATGCAGTAGGCGAAAGAAATTTGGATAAGTACGCTCATTAAAGACGATAAAGCCAGTATCTATGGTACTGTTTTCCACATTGCTGCTCTTTGCTTTTTTGCCGTCTTGTAGCGCCACATCGATGGTATTTACATGACCGCCAATATAATCATTAGCCTCAAACACTGTCACTTCATGTTGCGCCACCAGATAATGAGCGCAAGTCAATCCTGATACACCTGAGCCAATGATAGCAATACGTTTTTTAGCTTGAGCGTTAGTCGTCTGTTTTGAGAGGCTGCTGGCTTCATGAGAGACTGTCTCTAGTTTCTTACGTTTACGGCGGTTAAACAGCATTGATGCGTTCCTTTCCATATTTTTAGTAATTTGTTTTTAGCAGTTTTTCAATATAAGCTATTTTTTATTAATTTTTTCACTGACTTGCTGCCACACCAAATCTGGTAACGTACCCAATACCTTTAGCGGTAAAGTGAGCTTTTTGGGAAATTCGATCACATCGCGACCACTCGCGATACCATCACGAATAGCTTGGCTTGCCTGCGCTGTTGTTTGGATAAAGGGCATGGGAAAATCGTTTTGCTTAGTCATTGGCGTCTCGACAAAACCAGGCACGACCAAGCTTACCGACACATCATGCGGTGCAAGACTAATTTGCAAAGTTTTCATTAGATAATGGATGGCAGCCTTTGAGCTGCCATAAGCTTCGGCACGAGCAAATGGCACATAAGCAGATGCTGAACCAATGCCAACCAAGCGACCTTTTGAGGCGATTAGTTTTGGCAATATCCCTTCGATAGCATGTGACAACGTACCCATATTTACCGACATCACTTTCATAAACGAGGCGCTATCGAAGTTTGGCATGTCCAAATATTCGCACATGCCAGCGCCACAAATCGCCAAATCAACCTCTTCAATTTTTTCAAAAGCATCGATAACTTTATCCCGATCCATGAGATCTAAGTCAACCGTTTCTGCGCCTAGTGACTCAAGCTCAGCCAATGCCCTATCGTCTCGACCAACGGCATAGACATGATGACCGTCTAGTAGATAGTCTTTTGCCAATTGATTGCCAATACCCGACGTCGCGCCAGTAATAAGTATATGTAATTTCTTAGTAGAGTCAGTCATCGTAAACGTCCTTTTATTTGTGCTGATAGTACGAAACTTACCATGCATTAAGGTGTCAAATACTTGCTTATCATCTTTAGTCAGCTGATGGCATTAACCTTTTTTTGTTAAGGTATCATCCATTTTATTTATTAAATCTAAACAATCATAGCGCAAGACTATCGATTTATTGTTGTGGTTTCGCAATCAATGCGTCTCTTAATTGACTGAACCTGTCTACTCTCACGCACTGGAAAAATTGCTCTTAGGTCTGTCGTTTTATGTTACTAGCCTTATAAGACAGCCTAATTACGGCATGCTACAATACTAAAAATCAAAAATATATTTGAATTAAAGGGCTGATTAGTCAACGTATTTATCATGAAAATATCCAACCTGTTGAAAGCGCTTATGTTTATTAACGGTTATTTATTTTCAAAAATCAACTTCCCTTCCGACAGTTTTTGAAACTGCCTGATATCGTGTCCTAATGACACCTCAAACGTTATACAATTAATGATAGTGCTTCACCAATCCCACTCCACTATAAAAAGGATCTCTCATGAGCGAATTGCAACTCTCTGACCGCGTCAACAACATCAAGCCATCGCCTACGCTAGCGATTACCAATAAAGCCAAAGAGCTAAAAGCCGCTGGTAAAGACATAATCGGTCTGGGTGCGGGTGAACCTGATTTTGATACGCCAGAGCACATCAAAAAAGCAGCAATCGATGCCATTAATGACGGTTTTACCAAATACACCGCTGTCGATGGTACGCCAGAGCTCAAAAAAGCCATCATTGAGAAGTTCAAACGTGATAACAACATCAGCTATGAGCCCAATGAAATCCTAGTATCGGTCGGTGGTAAACAATCATTTTTTAATCTTGCGCAAGCCTTTATCAATCCAGGTGATGAAGTCATCATTCCGGCACCTTACTGGGTCAGCTATCCTGACATGGTCATCATTGCAGAAGGTGTGCCAGTCATCGTCAAATGCCCTGCTGAGCAAGATTTCAAAATCACCGCTGAGCAGTTAGAAGACGCCATCACTGACAAAACTAAAATGCTGGTACTAAACAGCCCCTCTAACCCAACAGGTATGATTTACACGTTGGATGAGCTAAAAGCCATCGCTGAAGTGCTGAAAAAGCACCCACAAGTTTATGTTGTGTCAGATGACATGTATGAGCACATCCGCTGGACGGGCGATAAGTTCTACAATATTTTGAATGCCGCACCTGAGCTAAAAGAGCGGGCGATCATTTTAAATGGCGTGTCAAAAGCATATGCGATGACTGGCTGGCGTATTGGTTACGCTGGTGGCCCTGCCAAGCTGATTGGGGCGATGAAAAAAGTACAATCACAGTCAACCTCATGCCCAACATCGATCAGCCAAGTGGCTGCCGAAGCCGCTATTAGTGGCGATCAAAGCGTGCTCACGCCGATGGTAGAAGCCTTTGAGAAGCGTTGTGATCTAGTCGTTGATGGTTTGAACGCGATTAAAGGTATTACCTGCCTGCATCCTGATGGCGCTTTCTACGTATATCCTGACATCAAACCACTCATCAAAGCTGCTGGTCTGTCATCATGTACTGAATTTTCAGCATGGTTGTTAGAGAAGGCTGGCGTAGCAGTGGTGCCTGGTGACGCCTTTGGTCTTGGTGGCTATATGCGCATCTCTTACGCGACTGATGAAGCAACGCTAAAAGATGCCTTATCACGTATCGAAAAAGCGGTGGCTGATCTAGACGTTGCTGAATAAAGACTAAACAGCCACTGTCTTAAAATTACTATGCTTAGACATGTGCTTAAACATGTGCTTATAAACGAAGACGCCACCTATCCTCTATGTGGCGTCTTTCTTATTTATCTCACAATTGCGAGTTTTTTTTGGCAAAAAACCTCAAAAAAAGCCTTATCTCCTTATTAAAACAATTATCTTTGATAATTATGCAAAAAAGGCTTGACGTATTTTTTATTTTTGCTAGAATACGCCCCACTTAGCAAGAACTCGTTAGAGACTTCTAAGGCTCGTTGTAAGGTTTTAAACACTTGCAGCTTATTCTCCAATAGCTCAGTTGGTAGAGCAACGGACTGTTAATCCGTGTGTCCCTGGTTCGAGCCCAGGTTGGAGAGCCACATTTTAGTTGTAAATTTCTTGAATTATTTTTGATTCAATTATGGCATTTGCCAAAACCCTCATCTCTTTGATGAGGGTTTTTTTATGGCTACTATTTTTATTGGCATGAAGAAATTTATATAAAACTCAGTAGAAAAATAAGTAGCCAACGATATAACAATTATTACCTTGCTGTCCTAACAGTTTTTATTTCAGCACAACGTATGCAGCTGAAATAAAAACTGTTAAAGAAGTTAGCATTTAAAGTAAGGAAAATAATTAAGGTAGGAAAATTGAGATATGAGCTTGCTCTTTGTTTTCTTGAATCACATTGTCGTATGCTGACAGCTGCTCATTCGAGAAACTATTGGTAAACTGCCACATGGTAGCAAATATTGCGGTCAACAACACTGCCATGACCGTGAGTATGACCCATAGTGGCGTTTCGCTCGTGAGCGTGTGTTTGATTTGGTCCGGTATCGCCCAAAATGGCGAGAACTCGTTCTTATTACCCCGTAGATGCTCAATTTCATCCCCTAAGCGTGAGATAAGATAACGAATTTTCTCTGGTGCCTCTAAACGATACTTCCCTTGAAAACCAAGTAGCATCGCATAGTGATAGACTTCCAGAGCAGGCAGACGTCTCTCTCCTTGCTCGCGTAGCCCATCTAAACGCTCAAAGAACTCATTACCAGCAATTTGTGAGCCAAATAAATCCAGCTGCAAAGGATTTAGCTCCCAAGCATCTTTCAAAGTTTGAAACTCTGGCTCTTGCGAGGTCATGATGGTCTCATCAATCAACGCACAATACGCATACTTGGCTTCATGGATATCTTCTGACAGAAATCCTTTTTTGCGCGCATTCATCTCGAATTTATCTAAGAAATCATATATTTTTTGACGAAATTGTCGCGGCTCTGTACTGAAATAATGATTACGCAATAAAAACACCAAGTAAAAACCGTCATACATGATGTCTACCAGCGACTGACTACTGATACGCTTATCTAGACCCGTTGCTGAGACCTTTGAAGCCACCTCGCCTGAATCTAACAACGAAGGTGCAGAACCCATTGAATTATTCCCTGACATGATTATTCCTAATGCTTATTATTTCAAATACTATTGAGGGCGCGTCCTCAAAATGAGAGCGCGCCCTAGTGCATACTCATCTTGCAACCTCAGCACCTCTAGAGACAAAAAGAATTACTGTACGATAGCCATCAGCTCTATTTTTAAATCATCAAAGCCATTTGGCACATAAATACAGATAGATTCAGATTTGAGCATTTCGTCATATAGCTCGCCTACCGGTTCGATGGTGAAGTAGCTAAAGCCTGGTCTCACTGGTATCGCACTGGGTACTTGGCTGACGTGTGAAATAGAAGAGCCTGGCAGCGCTGATAAGACACGTTTCTCTACTGAGTCAGGCGTCGCAATTTTAAATCGGCGTGGTACGATGTCGATGAGCTCGTGCATCGGCAATGATGAGCTAACAGACAGATACAGCTGTGAGCCACGCGTGATCTTGTCACTACTTAGCTCGCCTGTATAATAAGATGGCTTATTCTGACGCAATGGAATCGAGATAAAGTTACTGGCAATGACGGTATTGAGTAGCTCACGAATAATCAAAATGATACTGACAAATGAGTCATTGGCATTATCGTGATGATAAGAAGGTAAGTCGCCCACCTTATATAATGAGCTAAAAGTAGCCAATTGGCTGGCGACATTTAATAATGCTTCATAAAGGCGCTCTGGATGTAGTTTGGCATTATTATATAAATGACTGAGCTGAGAGTATGCGGTATTTAGCGTATGCAATAGCCAAAAAGAGGCAATATCTGAGGAGCGAAACTCCAGTAAGTCATTGTTAGACTGACGATGATGGTCATACAGTGACGTAGACTTGGTATTAATCATCGTCAGCAAACGATATACGTGACCAATAAGCGCAGGGTTACTCGTAATATGCACACTTGGGACGATATAATCATCATCAACTTGATAGACGCCTTGAGTGGTACGCACGAGCTTGGCTACCAATAAGGATACGGTATCTTGGCTAGGCGCTTGCGCAGAATGGCTTAACTGCAAACTTGGCGACAGTTTAATCACGTCAATGACTGCTTCAGCGGCTTGGCTATATAGGTCTTGTGTCTCAATAGCACCCCTGACATAGCGTGCTGGGTTGTCACTACGATCCGTCTGTATATTGCTGCCGCCACTATGGACAATCTCTAAACTCAAAAATACGAAAACTTCATCGCCATTGTCTTGGGTATCTAAGGTAATGGCTTTGGGTAAGGTGTCAGTACGAGGCGCATGATATATCGTACCATCGGGCAATACCGCATAAATACTTTGAAAGCTTAGTAAATTGCTTTCCAAAAGTTGCTTATCAATCTGAACATCAGATACTCCATAAGCATAAGGATGCACCAGCATCATACTCAAAGCGCGTTGCGAGTCATGATAAGTGTCTTGAATCTGAAAATGTTGGGGTCGCAAAAACAACCCTTCTCCCCATAATACCCTGTGTTTACTCAAGACAATCTCCTAAGAACAGCTGACTAGTGGCTGCTGATAATATTTAAGTTTGGTGGTAAATGTAGGTGCCAGTGCTGGGTCAATACCCTCAGTAATGCTGACATCGCATCCACCAATATTGATCGCCAGTGGCGTATCAAAATTGAGACTGGCAAGTGGGATAAGAAACTGTGAACGTTTTTTGGTATATCTCAGCCCCACTTTAATAGCGATAAAGCGCGCGTCTTGTGGAATGTTCACGGTCAGACTGCTCTCACGATTTGGGATAATACTGATTTCTTTGGCAGCCAGCGCT
Source organism: Psychrobacter sp. NPDC064578 (assembly GCF_044901245.1). NCBI lineage: Bacteria > Pseudomonadati > Pseudomonadota > Gammaproteobacteria > Moraxellales > Moraxellaceae > Psychrobacter > Psychrobacter sp. NPDC064578. Next base: position 23,009 of record NZ_JBJDPI010000009.1, on the reverse strand, counting down.
TCAATATCCGTAAACTGACTCTCTTCTTCCAAAAATGCGATATAGGCAGTACTTGCTGTGCCTACTTTGGTACGTCCTGCATTGGCATTAGTGGTGGGTTTTATATTTAGAGTAATCTGCTGACGCTTCAGTTTTTCTTGCAATGCTTGCTGCTCAGCACTCATGGTCGCCAGCTGCTGTTGCTGCAGTTCTAGCTGTGCTTTTAAGCTTTGCAAATCAGCACTATTTTTGCCATTATCAACGATATGGCTCATGGCATCTATAGTAGGAGTCTCGCCTGCCAATGCTGATACCTTGTCATTTGACTTGCTCAATTTATCAGTGCTGCATCCGGCGATCGCACCAGTTAGCAAGCAAGTGGCGGCGATTAATGATACTGGCAATGTCATACATTTATTCATACTTTCAGTTTACCTTAGCTTTTTATTATCATTATTGACTGGTCAAAATCTCAGCCATTTCTGGGCGACCGAGCACGCCTTTTTTGCGCAGCTCGACATGCCCAAGATCCATCATACGCCAATCACCACCCCACACAAGTCCGGCAGATTTGGCTACTTTACCATATAATTTATAGCCCCGCATTGCCCAAGGATCCTTTTCGCTTATGACAATTTTACCATTTCTGATAAAGGCGCTATCGCCCGCTAAACCAAACTGATGATAGCTCTTGTATGATCCTGCCTTCGTTACATGAGTCCCTTTTTTCAATAGTCTTGCTTGCCTTGCAGGGCTACGATAGCCTTCTAACAGCACCATGTCATAGCCATATTGATCACTCATTACTTTATACACAGTCAACAGCCGTTGGACGAAATCCGAGTTCATTTTTTGCCAATTACGGTCAGCATTTTTGATATTGATATGACCATTGTTTAGATGTGCAGCCAACATGTCACCTGAATAGCCAGTGCTATGATCTTGCGTGTCTAAGTCAGACAAGTCAGGCTCAGGGAGCATTAGCGGCCTACCAATCTGAGGTATATTTGTCTGATTATCCGGCCAATACCCTTCCTCTGTCTTGTCAGCTTGATAGCTTGCAATCTCAGCTTCTAGTTCAGCAAACAGCTCCTCTGGCGGAGGCGACGGCGGACGCAGACGCTCTCCTATGAGTAGTTGGCTGATTTGCAGATTTGTCGTGCTAGCCACGGTATCATTGGCATGATAAACCTCCAGAGAATGATTGGTAATCAGGGCATAACACAATCCAACCGTTGCCATGACAATCAAAAAAGACAATGCCGATATCACTGGAATACGAGAAACATCTATATCTGAAATAAAACGAATAAACTGCTTGATACGATAATGAAATGCCTTCTTTGGTGTCTTTATTGATGGACGCTTGAATTTTAGGCTAGGCAATCGATGAAAAAACACCATTACCTTATCTAATAGTCGTCCACATAGCTGCCGATCAAAAAGCATGACCATCATGAGGATAGAGAGCAATGTAAAGACCGATACAGTCAAGTAAATCATAGGCAAGAGTCAGCGACAGTTGAGACGATAAAAACAAAATAACAATAAACAGGCGTTGATAATTACGATTTCGTCAGTATTATATAGACAAATCATCCCCTTTTAAAATAAAGCTAACTTAATTACACTAATTTTTATTTATTGCTATCCATTAGCTTATCTATAGACAGCTTAAAAACACCATTTCATTATAAAAATTTACTTAATAATACTTAGAAGGCTTACTGGTTATCGATTTTATAGTTTAACAACGTTTTCAAAGCGATTCCTATCATTACAATCGAATCATAAAAAAGACAAATAAAGTTAACTAGTATAGTAAAAATAAGCTTATAGATATCATAAAATTTGGATCGAAAAGCTTGTCTACATGGTAATAATCATAAGAACAACCCAACAAATAGGGAGTTTAAATAAGTGGGCGCAAAAAAAATACTGTCATACGGCCGATCTGTTTTAGTCATGATTTTGGTGTTGTATCTCATTTTGGTCTGGATGTACTTTAAAGACAATGCGCGACAGCTGACCTCATCTGGCTTATTACTATGGTTTGTTACCATCCCTTTATTGTTTCTTGGCTCTATCATGGCGCTCTTATGGTGGCAAAAAAAACTGGATAAACAAACAACCGATTCACCAGAGATACTTGATGGAACAACAGATAAAACAGACGCTATTAAGCCGCCCAATACTTATCAGTTATTCATCTATAGCCGTGTCTGCCTACCAGAAGGAGACTGTTGGTCTGAAGTGGTGGACAATGATGCAGACCTAACCGTATTGAGCGAGGATTTGACAGATATTGATGGTATGCCAATGTTGGTCAAACCGATTGCAAGACTCCCTGATGCAGCCGCCCTACCATATCCTAATATCTCTGATGCCTATTCAGCAGATTCAGAGTTTGACGACAGCTATTCAGACCATTATTTAGATTCGAACAGTGATTTAGACAATAGTTTAGACAGCCATCTCGATGATGAGAGATTTACCGAACGTAAAGCCGCGTTAAATGATACTACCTTGCGTTTACAGGCATTAATTTTTGAGCAGCTAGTCTTGAGCCAGGAGATGCTGTCTAGCCTTGCCGAATACTTTTACCAACATCACCAACAAGATACGACTCAGTCCAACGCAGCCATTCATATTCATCCCGAATGGCAGCAACATTATTTGGTGAGTGCCAACGAAATAAGTAGTGAAAATAATAGTACTAAAGAGAACGGTGATGACAAAATGACAGCAGCCTCTGCTGGTCATTTAACCAATCTTCCTATTTATTTATGCTTACCTTCCAGCGCCGATTCAGCATTTTTAATCGCGACCATAAAAGAACAGTTAGCAATTTACGGTATTCCTGATACACGGATTGCTATTACGACCATCATAACTGACAGCACTGACATCGCAAACACCGTAGCAAATAATGGCGCTAACAATACTGCCATTGCCACACCTACAGAATTCATCAATAGACATCTACTGCCTTTATCTAAATCAACTGCGCCGGATCTTTGCTTAATTCTCATTGCAGATTCACAGATAAGTGAAGAATGGCTAGACACTCATTTGTATGCTGAGCAAATGACCAATGTCGTTCCAACTGAGGCGGGTGCGCTGTTGCTATTCTCGAATCAAGCGGCTCAAGAGCTACTCAATATTGACGCCAGTACCCGTATTTTATTAACGGAGATAGCTACAGCTCATCGCACTGAGCTTTTGAGTGATAATCGTCGCTATTTTAATCATTTAACTACTATCAAAAACCTATTAATAGACAATATGCTTTCACTGTCGCCGACCGATACGACCATGCTAAAAACCACTGATAAACAGACAATAAAGCCCGCAAAAAAATCGTCTGACATCAATAGCAAAGAAAAATACAAGACTAATGTTTCTATAACAGACATGACCATTACCGCCATGTCTGACATTAATCCATTAAAGCAGTCCTATGACTTATCAACGTATATGAGCTTTCTTGAAGCATTTATAGCACAAGGCGCTCTAGTAAACGAACATCATTTAGGGCATTATATGCCATTGAATAATTGGTTGAAGCCATTCATCAGCCTATCACTCTTCATTGACTTAGCCAAAGAAGACCAACAAGAGTCAGACAGATCGTTTTTAATTACTCAACATAAGCACTGCAATATTCTTTGGTTGCTAGACTCTTCTCAAAAATCTGAGTCGTAGTTTTAATGGTGTTTTGTCGTGGTAAATACTCGTTTTATTATCTTAAGTTCACACTAGGTAGCACGCATGTTTTCAAGGTTTTTTCATCTTATCTATAACCCAAGAGTATTATTGGCTCTGGGGCTCATAGTCGCCCTAGTCTTACTTTATGATTATGTGACTATTAAAACCTTTGTCATAATCATTGGCGTCCTAATCACATGTACGGTGCTGGGGGCGCTTGGCTATTACCTGTGGAAAAAACGTAAGCTTGCCTCAGATGAGCTGGCAAACTTAGTGGAGGATAATGGTAACGAGAGCCAAGGTGACGATAGCCCTCATGTGGCCAAAGATGAAAACGCTCAAGAAGTGCAAGCGCTACGTCAGCAAATGCAAGATGCCATTAAAACCATTCGCAAATCAAAGATAGGCGATCAAACAGGCAAAGCGGCGTTATATGAGCTACCGTGGTATATGGTCATTGGTAATCCAGCCGCAGGTAAAAGCTCTGCAGTGCTACACTCTGGCTTAAAATTTCCCTTTATGGAGCAAGGTAACAAGCTATCCGTTAAAGGCGTCGGCGGTACACGTAACTGCGATTGGTTTTTTTCGACTGAAGGTATTTTGCTCGACACCGCAGGACGTTACTCTGTATATGAAGAAGATCGCTCAGAATGGCTGTCATTTCTAAGCCTACTCAAAAAGAATCGACCTAAAGCACCAATCAACGGTATCATCATCGCGGTCAGTATCGCCGAACTCACCAAAAATGACCCAAACTATGCGTTGGATTTGGCCAAGAATCTGCGCAGCCGTGTGCAAGACTTAACTGAACAGTTAGAAGTTTATGCGCCTGTCTATGTGGTCTTTACTAAAATGGATTTGATTTCAGGCTTCCGTGATTTCTTTAATGACTATGAGCAAGAAGAACGCAGCCAAGTATGGGGCGCGACCATCCCCTACCCTGAAGACCCAGAAAACATCAATATCACTGACGTATTCGAAGAGCATTTTGGCGTATTAGTCAATGGTCTAAAAGATTTGAGCACCACTAAGCTATCCTTACGTCATCAGCGCACGGTATCTCCCAGTCTAATGACTTTCCCAATGGAATTTCAGTCATTACGTCCCATGATACGGACGCTGATGCATGCGTTGTTTGAGGACAATCCTTTCCAATTTAAGCCTATATTGCGTGGCTTTTACTTTACCAGCGCCTTGCAGGACGGGCAAGTTAGCAGCCAAATGACGTTGCAAATGGTACAAAATTACGATTTGCACCCACCTGCGATACCGCTCAATGCACAGCAAGAAGCCGCAGACAAGCCCTATTTTTTACAAGATCTATTTTCTAAAGTCATTTTAAAAGACAAGCATTTGGTCAAGCAGCATAAAAACCGACACAAGCGCAGTCATCGTGCGCTTGCGACGCTAGCTGCTGTCGTGACTTTGTGTGCGGCTGTCGGTCTGTGGACATGGTCTTATGCCAATAATAAACAGCTCACTGAGCGTGTCGTGGCTGACTTACAGCAAGTCGCAGCGCTACAAAAAAATTCTAATGGTGATTTACAATCGCAGCTTGAATCGCTCAATATTCTACAAAGTCGAATCGAGCAGCTTGAAGGCTATGAAGACGACAAGCCGCTGTCTTTGAGTTTTGGTCTCTATCAAGGCGATAAGCTTAAGCAAAAATTGCTAGCAGAATATTATAACGGCATCAGCATCATCGTCTTAGCGCCAACCAAACAAAATATCGAAACGTTTTTGACCGAAGTAAATACCAATGCCGATCAATTAGAAGTCCGTACAGAAGACTCAAGCACTGATGACTCAAGCACTGATGCTGCCGTTAATGATGCTTATATCCAGTCGGATCCCACAGACGTTGAAGATGCTTATAACGCGCTCAAAGCTTATCTCATGCTTGGCAATCATGACAATTTAGAGGCCAGTCATTTGAGTGATCAGATGACCCGTTTTTGGCGCAACTGGCTCGAAGCCAATCGCGCTGACATGCCGCGTGACAAGATGATTCGCCAAGCTGAGCGTATCTTGAGTTTTACCTTGGCTCATGTCGACGACCCCACCTTTCCATTGATCCAAAATGACTTAGGGCTGATAGACAAAACCCGTAGCAATTTATCCAAAGTTAGCAAAGGCCAACCTGCTCGTGAGCGGGTTTATTCTGAGATTAAAATGCGCGCATCTGCCCGCTTCCCGTCGGTCACGGTTGCACAGATTACGCAAAACAATGCTAATGAAGCACTGCTTGGTAGCTATGTCATATCAGGCACTTTTACTAAAGAGGCATGGGATGTTTTCGTCAGTGATGAGATTGATAAAGCTGCCACTACGAGAGTGGTCGCCGATGATTGGGTGTTGGCCACCAGCAGCCAAGATGACCTTACCTTGACGGGCAGTCCTGAACAGATACGACAATATCTGGTTAATCGCTATAAGCAAGAATATATCAGTGAATGGAAACGTTTTTTATCGCAAGTATATGTTCGGGATAGTACAAGCTTCGATGATCATGCGGTCTTATTAAATCAGCTGTCCAATGCCACAGAGTCACCGTTAAAAACCCTGTTTGAGACAGTAGATCGCCAAACTCAATGGGACAATAAAGCGGCTAATCAAGCAGCTGGCAATGGTGGCGAATCTCGTCGCTCATTTGTCAATTGGTTTAAGCAAACCATCCTGCGTCAAAGCCCTGCTGAGCTGCGGCAAGCAGAAGCTGCGATGAATAATGGTGGCAGCTCTAGTAACGCCGCGCCTGTAGTACAAGCAAGCTCAGGTGTGATTGCTCAAGAATTCTCCTCTATACATGCGCTAGTAACGCCAAGAGAAGAAAATCAGGATCTGTCATTATTAGACAGCTATTTAGTCAGTTTAGGCGATATCAGAACCCGCTTTAACAATATCGCTCGTAGTGACGACATCGGCCCTGATGCTTTGTTGTTTGCCTCACAAACCCTCAGCCCCGAAGGCTCAGAGTTAACCAAATCTCTACAGATATTAGATGAGCAGATCCTGAGTCAAGCCAACTCTGAAATAAAACAACTGGTTCGTCCGTTGTTGAGTGAGCCACTGACTCGTTCATTTAACATGCTGCTGACGCCCACTAAGGCTGAGATTAATAAAGTTTGGAAAGCGCAGGTCTATAAGCCTTTCCTCGATAATTTAGGCAGTAAGTATCCCTTTACCGCCAATGCAAACTTAGAAGCGACGCCTGCAGAGATCGGTCAATTCTTCGGCGAAGATGGCTATGTGGCGCGATTCGTCAACGAAACGTTATCGCCCTTTATCATTCGCCGCGGCGATCAAATCTCCAGTAAAATCTGGAATGGTGCAGGTCTGGGTCTCAACCCGCAGTTTGTCGCTGATTTTGGCCGTTACTTTACCAATTATATGGGCAGCAATAGCCCAGGCGCTGCTGGTGCGAATAATACTGGTGGCGCTGCCAATCAAACCACTTTTCAAATTATGCCATTACCCGTCAGCGGTTTGACTGAATATACCATTGTAGTCGATGGTCAACAGTTGCGTTATCGCATGGGTACTCAAGCGTGGACAACGTTTGTATGGCCAAATCCAAGTAGCCAACCTGGTGCCAGTATTCGAGCCAAGGACTATGATGGCAGAGACTTTACTGTCTTTGAAGAAGCAGGCAGCTTTGGGGTAGAAAGGCTCATTAACAGTGCACGCCGTACTGAACTTGGCAATGATATCTTTGAGATGGCATGGTCTGGTGACGGTATCACTATCTCTGTACGCTTTAGAATCATCAGCGGCAGCGGCAGTAGTACCACTACCGATCAAGGTCGCTCTACCAATCCCTTTACCGGAATGAAACTACCAGAGGAGATTATTGCCCTTGGTGTCACACGTACAGCAAGGCCAATTTCTGATAATAATGCTGTTGATGGCGATACTCCCAATGCGGGTTCTGGCACCAATCAGCCAGTACCAACTGGCGAGCAAAATACAAGCAATGTCACGCCGCCAGCCCGCGTATCTACTATAGTCCCTAATACCAATAGTGAAAATAGTCCACCAGTACAACCGCCTACTGATACCACGACGGCTACTGATGATCGTTCAGCCGTGACTGAACAGCAGGAGCAAACGCCATGACTCCAGACTCTTTGCCTTTAGTATATTTTGGAAAATTGCCTGCTCGCGGGGACTTTGTCCGGGCGCGCGCTCATATCTCTGAGACCAATGCCATTGATGAATGGGTCAGCGAAGCGCTAGCCGTGTCGGAAAGTGTATTTAGCGGAATTCCGATAGACAATGTCAGCAATCATAACTTTGCCTTTTTAAATTTCAGTCATATCGACACTAGAGCTAATGAGATTATCACCGGTGTTTTGATCCCTAGTCACGATAGTAGCTATAGAAATTACCCATTGATAGGTTTTGGCGTGCTTCATCTCGATAAACCGAAAAACTGGATGAACTATCTGCCCGTCAAGTCATCAGCGCTTTGGAATGACACTTATGAAGTTTTAAGTATGGCTAAATCCAAAACTGATAATAGCGATCTTATGGAGCACCTCAACCATAGCCAACTCAGCATCGATAATAATGCCAGTACTTACTACTATGATTTTATCAATACCACTACGTTGCATGATATAGCGATCTTAATGAACATCGATAAAGCGCAGCTGATACAGCAAATCATTGCCACTGGCCTGTTATTTTTACCGACCTTTACTAAGGGTTTCCATGGCTTGAATAAAGCCATCTGCTGGTCACTTACCTCTGATAGAGAAAACTCGATACACATGGCCACTTTTTGGCACGATCTCATCAATGGTTTTTATCAGCCACACCAGCTCTACTTGAATACCTACTTATATCGTGTCGCTAATTGCTATCGCCTGCTCATAAGTTTTACTAAACCCGATGGACGTATACTCAAGCAAATATCAGAAAGTGAAAAAACTTATCCTGAAGATTGGGTAGTCATCGCTCATAGCGACTGGACTCAAGGCTATATCGATGAAGACATTGGATTGACACGGTTTAATAAAGTATTGTTACAAGACAATTTATATCTGTATGATACCAGGCAATTGTTTAAAAAAACTTTTTTAGCACAATAAATAATAGCTCACGATAACTGCTGATTCGTAACAGCTGATAGTAGCCGCCATGCATCATACCCCTGCAATTAGTCACTGCTCAACAATAGACAGATTAAAAAGGTACTTGAATGAAAGTCCTCTCTAGAATAACAAAATCCAAGCGAACAAATCACACGAAAAACCTGCTATTAGCCGCTGCTATCACACTACCTATGAGCGCCGTTGTATTTGCGGAACATAACGACACTCATGTGACAAATAATTCACAAAATGTGCCAGTGGTCATCAAAGGTGTGGTCGCTACCAGTTCAGACAAACAGCAACTGCTCGACAAACTAAAAGCACAGTATCCTGATAAACCTGTCAGAGATGAAATCGAAGTACGTTCGAACATCAGTATACCAACCAACTGGCAACAGATAGCCACGACTATCATTGATAGCGATATCTCTAACATTCGTCAGGGGCGTATCGACATTCATGGGACGACCATTAGCTTACATGGCAAGGTAAGCAGCCTTGAGCAAAAGCAAGCCATTCAAAACCGTATTCACTCGCGCCTAACTGATCTCTATCAATTAGAAAACCAGCTGGTCGTGGTAGAAGGTGAACAACGCCTCATAGACGAGACTTTAGGCAACCGTATCGTCGAGTTCGAGTCTGGTAGCACCAATCTAACGCCGATGGGTCTTGGTATCTTAGACGATATGGCAGGGGTGTTACAGCGGGTCGGTGATAAGCCTGTTCTTATCACCGGTCATACCGATAATGTCGGCAATTCTACTGCCAATCTTGCCCTATCAAATAAGCGTGCAGAAGCCGTCAAACAATACTTGATCGGTCGAAATATAAATGCGACTCGTCTCAGTACTACTGGTAAAGGAGACTCAGACCCTATCGCTAGTAACGACAACGAAGAAGGTCGCACTCGCAATCGCCGTATCGAATTTACCCTTAATGAATAACATCGCTATGTAGAACGTATGACGATAATGGTCACTAAGCAATGACGGTTAAGTGCTGATAGCTGGTTTGATAATGCTGAAAAACATACTGTCATTGCTACTAGAGATATCGATGCTACAAAAAACACCAATGCTAAAAGAGAGCCACTGCTAAAAAAATAGGGACATAACTATGCTACGCTTGACCAATACCGTGCTGCCTATGCACCCTGATCGGCTCTATGCCAGTGAAGGCAGCACTCAAGCGCCCTATCCGAGCGCTCGCCAAGACATCAATGCTCATGGTGCGTGGCAAGATAAGCTCATGCATAGCGCTGATGAAGCCGATATCATTGCTCAACTAAACCCCAATGGTAATCGCCAACACCAGCAGCACGGTATCGACACTTATGTGCTACACGTTTATATCCATGAGCGGCATCACCCTCCTTTTACGCCATTAACCAATCTCATCGGTAGCCCTCTGACCTTGAGCTTTGATATTCCAAGTGGCCTAAGCTTTCGTCATCTTTATATAACGGCTGTGCATCAGCTAGATCATGATGGCAGCTACGGCTATTATCGCCTGCTCGCCCAGCCCATCACTTATCGTCTGCATCAGCATATACGCGGTCACATTGATACTCATTTGACTGTACAAGCGATGGTAGCAGAGCGCACGGCTACGCTGGATATAGAAATCATCGATGACAGCAACAATGGTGAAGATGCTAACTGGTCACCAGCACGCATGACCCAGTGGCAAATAAGCGACTGGACACATATTTGCGAGCGGCTTGCGCGTCAAGGACTCACAGCCTATCTGCGCCATGAGCAAACGAATGAGCACAGTCCACCAAAGCTCATTATTACCACCGCAGATCCAAGTGATAGCGATGGAATCAGCCTAAATATTGGCGGGCTGCGTTACCAGCAAGTGTTACATGACCGTGTCCATGCACCTGTATTGGCATTGAGTGAGCAGGTCATCACCCAACCAAATTCAGTAACGATGCAGCGTTTTAATAGCAGCAGTGTTGCACACCCAACGCAGTCCGCTGACGTTGCGATGAGCAGTAACTCTGATGAAGTAAGCCATTCGAATAACCACACTCTCACATTAGACACACCAGCTGCTTTTGCGCCAGTAACAGATACTGAAACCATAGACGAAGCAACCATCGTGGCAAACAGTCATCAAAATCGATATAGCATCTATCATGCCATAGCCCATGCTACGGATTTGAGTGTTGCTGATACTTTTATGCTTGTCGATCACAGTGCGCTCAATCAGCACTACCGTGCTACTCATATCATTCATTTGGCACGCAATAGTCTGGCGCATGTCACAGGGCTGACCCAAAGCACACGCCACCAACAGCGTCATGCGTCGACATTAGCATCTGGCATTCATTTAACTCAGCTGTGCCTCATTACCGCTGATACCCCATGGGTCGGTCACCTATATAGCAGACATGCCCTACCGCCGATGACAGGTATCACCGAAGCGCAAAGCGATATCGATAGCCGCAATCATATGACGCCCACGCGCAGCTATTTACTGGATAGTCCATCTCAGCCTATCAACCGATTGGAGGCACAAGCTGGCGCTAACTACGGCACCCACTTCACCCATAGAGCGGACGACCAAACCCTGATGCAGTCTATCGGTGATAGCGAACATCTGATTAATACTGGTAGTTTATTGTCATCGACTCGACCTAGCCTATTTGCCACGGATAACGATCAAGCCGTCGAAAGCGGTTATCGCAACACGGACAATGGTTTATCAGAATGGATTACTGATCATCGTACAGAACAAGCTTACTCGCAGCTAAAAGTAGACAGTGGTGGGATATCCGCCAGTCTAAAAATGGGGGTTATCAATCCGTCAGACACCGCCAAACGCGAAGGCATCAATGCAGCTACCAATGCTCAAATCAACATAAAGTCAGGTGAAGCCCTCGTCCTTTCCACTCAAGCACAAACCCACGCACAAGCAGGACAGCATAACTACCAGCAGCATACTCCTACTCTGACCCAAACTGGTCTTGGTGGTCAGCACTTAGCCGAACGTTTAACACAATTGGCGACAGGGCTTGGACGTCATGTCAATGACCACAAAGCGATTAAGACGCAACTTGAAACTATCGCAGAGGAACAGCAAACCAAAACTCATCAAACAATGCCCTACATGCTGATCGACAGCGCAGCAGACAGCAGCTATATCAGTGACGATACACTGATTCACAGAAGCATGGGTGAGATGGTCTCCACCACGCAGCAAGATATGATGATCAGTAGTGGGGAGAGTCATAGCCAAGCCAGTAGCGAGTCACTCAATATCATAGCCGATGGTCAGTTTAGTATGACCAACGCCAAAGAGAATATCACCCTCTCCGCCCATACGGGTAAGCTTGAAGCCACGGCTAAGCAAGATGTCAATATAGCCTCCTCGACCAAAGAGGTTGAGATAGTAGCGACGAATAAGATTACGCTAACGGCTGGTGGTGCGAGTATCACTTTGGATGGCGCAAATATTACGATAGCGGCAAAGCAGTTTACGGAGAAAGGTGGTAAGCATACGAGGGCTGGTGGGGGGGTTGATAGTAGTTATTTATCGCGGCTACCTTTTGATAAGCTGCTAGAAAAAGAGTTTTTTGATGAGCAGGTGCAGTTTCTAAACACGGCAGGACTACCTATAAAAAACATTGATTACCATTTACTGGGTAAGAATCTAAATATGAAAGCTAAGGTAAACGACGAAGGTAAAACCGTTAGAGCAGATACGGATACCAAATCAGAAAAGCTAGAAACTAAAATATTATTTAAATCTATCGAGGGTTTAAAAGACTTATAGCGAGTATGAAATGGCAACACTTAAATTCGATACTAATACAGTAAAAAATAGCTGTACCACTAAAACAATGCCGTGTAGCTACACATGGTCAATAGCTCAATATCAGTGTTTCGAGAAACTTACGACAAACTCGGATAAGAAATCTTCTACTATTCATTTAAAAGTAGTACAGGATGGCGAAGCAAGAGCGCGGCGAATAGCAGCGGTGTATGCTAAATTTTATTTGGAACATAGCGATGTCAATGGTGATAGACAGTTTAAAGGGCGTCATTTTTGGATGGGTCTTGGGGCGTTTGCCAGTAAGACTGTTGCTGATGCATTAGGGCATTGGTCAAGTGCTGCAGATGGCGGAGCTTTAGGTGTTGTATATAACTTTAAGCTCGGTAACTTTTGGCTATACCAAGATATCGCTGGATGGCATTTTGAATATAATCAATGTAGTACTAACTTTAGTACATGTATCAACCAACGCAATACTAACCACTATATCCCAGAAGTTAAAAAAATGGTCTATGACTCACATGGGGCATATGATGTACTACCAAAAATTCGCAACCTCAGTGCAAGCCAATACATCAAACCTGCTTTTGATGCGACCAAAGAATTTGAAAAGTTACCATCTACAGATAGAGAACAAAGAAAAGTAGAACAAAAAATAAATCTTATGAAGCTTGCTAATCACGAGCAGCGTGAAGTGCTACAAAAGATAATCTATCAGAAAAGTGGTTTTAAAGCAGGATTATGGCTAGCTGAAGTTGGAAGAGGAAAGGCATCTATTCCCGAAATCCAAATGGTCTATACTTCTAAAGCAGATACTGACGATTTAGACTTCAAGAATGTTGCACCACCAGATATTGAATTGGCTGATATTACTAAGAGAATGAAGTGGATTACCAGTGTTGCTGACCAATATATCAAGCTTATGAACAATGATAGTACAAGAGCAAAAGTTGAGAGGGAGATGGTTAAAATAGCAGGTTGGATTAATAAGACTTAGGAACAACTATGTTTAGATATAGGCTTTTTAAAACAGTATTACTAGCAGTTTCATTATCACTATCTACAATAGCTTGCAGCAAAAACGATACAACAGGAAATACTATGCCGCCTCATGCTTATGTTTCAGTAGAAGAAAGCCCTGAAACCTTTAAAAAAAATAATGAGGACATTAAACAGTATTGGAGTTTTGATGATAATCCGCTCAATATTGGCAGCTTAGGCGTTACTTTTTACGAAATTAACTTTCCGTCTAACAATGGGACTGCGACTTTCAACTATCCTAACATTCCATCACTTACTGTTGATAATGTTGGTATGACCTCAGGCTTCTATATTCATGATAAACCTAAACGAGGTATACAGTCGGTTCGAATTGATTTTTTCGTCCCTAACTCTCAAGGTAGCTATGCTGTTACGAAAAAAGATGCCTATGTCGCTGTGCAAAAACTGTTTAAACAGCTAGAAGAGCAAGGTTGGCAGAACGATCGTCGTGTCACTAGTGCTCGTATATCTGTCCAAGATAGTTATGCTTATGTCACTGATGAGAATGTATCATCTAGCTTTCTAAACTATCAATACCCTCTAACCTTTGATCAGTTTAAACAGCTACCAAGCTTACAATTTTGGGATCTACGAAATGGTACTGATGTTTTTTTAGATATTACTATGCAATACCACTTTGAAGAAGAGATTAACAATTACGTCTATATGATCAGTTTAGATTTTAGCTCCGAAGAGATTCATATCAACAGCTATCTCAGTTATGACAACCCAAACGATACTATGGAATCAGTTTTTATAGAAGCTTATCCAGACTTACCGCAAGCTAGACTATACGCTGAAACTCAAGCTTTAGAGATAGGCTTAGACGTTCAACAAGATCAACCCGACTACACCCTCCCTCTGATATTAGAGAAAACAGGCATCGACACCAGTAAGTTTATCTCTATTGACCCTTACAAAATAACTTATGAAGAGTTTATGCAGCGTTCTGAGGCGGGTGAAGACATGACGCCTTATTATGAGAACCAGCCTACCGCTAAACCTGAAATTACTAGTCAAGCCAAAGGGCGTTGTCCAGCAAATCAGCCTTGCCCTAAGTCAGGCTACTGGTTCACTCAAGCAAAAGCGAACAGTCGTGCCTACTTTAAGCAAGACGACATCATGCCAGACTATCCCAATAATAACTGGGGTGAAGTGATTTGGCAGTTTGACAGTTTGACAGTTTGACAGTTTGACAGTTTGACAGTTTGACAGTTTGACAGTTTGACAGTTTGACAGTTTGACAGTTTGACAGTTTGACAGTGAAGAAGGATAGTTTGTTATTATTTTACTTAAGCCACCTTCGGGTGGTTTTTATATTTATGACTCTCAAATCAAGCTCGAACTCCAATAGCAAACAGGACAACTACCAGTATCATCCTGCTACTTTGATGCAACTAGGGCTTGATAGAGAAGTAAACGACCACAGGGCAATTAATAAGGCATTGGAAAACAGTAATAATAAATAGCAAGCCAACACCTACCAACAAATATCATTGACACTGATTAATATGTACAAGTAAGCATCTAAAGGATTACAAAATGAGTCACTTTATTATAGACGAAGGATTTGATTACTTTTTAGAGAAATTTGAACAACCCGACTGGCAAAAACCTGTTGATCAAGCTACCTTAAGTTACTATCAGGGTAAATTGCCTAATAGACTTCTATTCTATTGGGAAAAAATGGGCTTTTGCCGTTTTAAGCAAGGTTTGTTTTGGATAGTCAATCCAGCTGATTATGAAGATGAGCTAGCGCTTTGGCTAGATGAAGATATTTCAAAGCAAGATAGCTACTATGTCATTGCTCGTAGTGGTTTCGGTGAATTATACGTTTGGGGGGAGAAGACAGGGTTTGCTTTTGAGATCACCCCTACTCTCGGGTGGGTAAGGCTAAAACAAGGTGACGCAAAAGATATAGCCACTGGGCTCGAGGATAGAAAGTTAGAATTATTTTTTGCTTTCCAACAAATTAAATATATTGAGATGGAAGACAACAACGACAAACCCCTATTTGACCGCTGCGTTAAAAAGTTTGGCGCACTTGAATACGGTGAAATGTTTGGCTTCGTTCCCGCCCTTGCGATTAGCGACAATGCATCTATCAAGAATGTTGATAAGATGAATATCTTTGTCCATCTCAATCTTTTACCCGACTTGATTGAAATTCAACATATCGACTTCGAACGCTTAGGACAAATGGCTTTTGGTGTTGAAGATTCATCAAACTTGCCTGATTTAGATAGTTTAAAGTGATTAATTACGACTTAGCCACCTTCGGGTGGTTTAAATACAGATACACTATCTCAGCAAGTCTTACTCATATCAATGGCGTACCTAAGAGACTCAACCTTTTAAGGCTTATGGTAGACAAAGGTGGCAACGCAAATATTGATACAGGCAATAGCAAAATTTTAGAAAAGATTAAAAAATATAGAGCAGAAGAAGCAGTACCTTAAGAAATCTAAGACACTGCTTTTTATCTAAAATACCTCCACTCTTAAGCACTCATTATTTAACTATTGTGCTTGGCTATCCAGTTTTGCATTTGCTCAATTTCAGGCTGCTGCGCGTTAATTACTTGTTGTGCCAATTGACGCATTTCTTCATTTTTGCCATACTTTAGCTGTATCTTTGCCATATCTACTGCGCCAATATGATGCGGCAACATACTACGAGCAAATGCCATATCTGGGTTAGGGTCAGCGATACCTGCCATCATTTCACTATGCATCGTATCCATACCTTTAGCATAAGCTGTCTGCATGGCTTCAGTATCAGACGTTGGCTCAGCAGCATCAGGATGGTTGGCAAGCCAGTTCTGCATTTGCTCAATTTCAGCTTTCTGAGCGTTAATAATCTCTTGTGCCAACTGACGCATTTCTGCATCTGTACCATACTTTAGCTGAATCTCTGCCATATCAACAGCACCCATATGATGACCGAGCATTCCTTGGGCAAAGGCAGCATCGGGATCGTTGTATGCCATGCCTGCCATCATCTCATCATGCATCTTAGTCATAGAGTCGTTATACTCTCCATGCATGCCCGTCATCGCATCACCTGACATATCATGACCTACATGAGCATCCATCGCGCTAGTGTCGGTTGTAGCATTATTAACGGGAGCCGCTTTGTCTTTGACTGTAGCCTCTGTTACGTCATTCGTCGGCTGACAAGCGCTAAGCATCATCACGGCACTGACACTAACTGCAAGCATGGCAAGACGTGAGTTTCTTATCATTTTCATAGTAGGTCCTTAATTACGATCGTTTGGTAGTTATGGTTCATATAAAAACTGGCAAATCAGCTAAGATCCACCAGTTGGAAAAATCATTTAATTTATGTACTAAGAGCAGTGTGTTTTAAGGCTATTTATTCTAATGCTTCGATCAGTGCCTTCATCTCTTGGATTTCACGTTTTTGTGCTTCGATGATGTCATCAGCAAGTTGCTGTACTCTAGGGTCTTCTATATCGGCTCTTGAGCTGGTTAAGATCGCAATTGAATGATGCGGTATCATAGCCTGCATCCAATCCACTTGATCGACGGTTGCTTGAGATCTGACGCCCCAAATACCCACGGCAAACATCAGCACACTAAGACCATAAATCATTAAATTGACCTTAGTTTTCTTGTACATATTGCTCATAAAGGCGAGCATAATCACTGCCATGCCTGCGCCCATATATAGCGCCATATAGGCTCTGGTCTCACTAAAATAAATATGATCCCACTCATAAGTATTGAAGTACATCATGATATACATCACCACGGTAGACGTCAGAATCATAAGGGTGAACTTTACATAAGGGTTCATCTGTTTTTGCTCTGCATGATTCATCAGTCAGTCTCCATCAATGCTGCTATCAGTACTACAATGAATAGCTGAAATTTAAAAAACTATCTAAAGTATTAACTTATAGCTGCTGCTCTGCGGACTCAATCTCAGCGTATACTTGGTTTGTGCCATCTTTATTGATTTGCATAATTTGGTATGGCATAAACTTATCTTGATATTCCATACCAGGGCTACCGACGGGCATACCCGGTACCGACAAACCAATGGCGTGCTTTGGTGGATTTTGCAAAAACTCAGCCACATACTTAGCAGGAACATGACCTTCGATGACATAACCATCACTGGTAACGGCGGTATGGCAAGAACGCATCTCAGCAGGTACACCGTAACGCTCTTTAAATAATGACAAGTCTGCAACATCATGTGCAGTTGTCGTTAACCCATTATCTTCTGCGTGCCCTATCCATTCTTTACAACAGCCACAATTGGCATCTTTATAGACAGTGGCTGACACGTTCTTGAGCAGGTCTGGGTTGTTGGCTGGTGTCTCTGTCACTGTTTGCTTACTCTGTATAGCGTTTGCCTCACCACTGCTGGCGTTAGAGGCATTGGCAGTAGAGAGGCTAGCATTAGAAGCATTGCTGTCAGATTGCCCGCACGCTGATAATATGGCAGCGGTTAATAAGACCACTGACCCTCGAACAAACTTAACGGTAAAAGGCTTCATAGAGGCTTCTCATAGTGTTGAATATTTCATAGTGTTGAATATTAAAATTAGGATGTATTGAAGCCAAACTAGCATAGCCACTCTGACAGTCAGATGACGCCAAGATGACAATTTTGTCATCTTCTAGACTGAGCATAGGTTTATTACCAGTATTCCTCTATGATTGATAACAATAGAGACATTTTATATTGATCTCATCCTAAATAATTGGTGCGAGTATGCTATGAAAGTATTGTTAGTCGAAGATGAATTATCGCTTGGCGACTACATCAAAAAAGGTTTAAGCGAGGCAGGTTTTATCGTTGAGCATAAAACCACCGGTTTAGATGGTTATCATGCTCTGATGACTGAGGACTTCACTGTCGTGGTGATGGATGTGATGCTGCCTGATGTCAGTGGTTTTGAGCTGGTCAGTAATTATCGCGCTGCTGGTAACACCATCCCTGTATTATTTTTGACCGCAAAAGATGACCTTAGCGACCGCATAAAAGGCTTTGAGATTGGCGGTGACGACTATCTCACTAAGCCTTTTGCCTTCGCTGAGCTGTTGGTCAGAATCAAAAGCTTACTACGCCGTGCCAATCAAGCAGATTACGCCAGCACAGTGCTTCAAATGGCTGATTTAAAACTGGATATCGCTAAACGTAGCGTGCATCGAGATAAGGGTTCTATCAAATTGACGGCCAAAGAATTTGCGCTATTGCAGTTTTTACTTGAGCATCAAGGCGAAGTATTGCCCCGCTCTGTCATCGCTTCACAAGTATGGGATATGAATTTTGATAGCGATACCAATGTGATCGATGTGGCAATAAGACGCTTACGAAGTAAAATCGACGATGACTTTGAAAATAAGCTCATTCATACCGTACGCGGTATGGGCTATAAACTAGAAGCGGACAATAGCACCGTTACAGTCAATAATGACACCAACATTGATGTGAATAATGAGGCTAATACAGTTTCTAACATCAATCACGTTGAAGTGAAATAGCATGGCATATAAATCTGAGCATCGACGCTTGTCATTACTGTGGCGCACTACCCTAGTATTAACGGTATGTGTGCTGATATCTCAAGCTTTTTTGTACATATGGATACAGCGTTCGGTTAATGATCATTTTGAACAAATGGACTCAGAGATCCTGACTCATGCTGCGTTTAATTTACGACAGTATATGACAGAGGTGACATCGGATGATCAGCGCTCTGACAACCTTTCCGACCCTGCTCATCTCGCCAATACAGCATCATCCGTGATAGATATCTTTCGACCAGATTATGAAGTCAAAACAATTATTACTGACCATAATGGACAAGTCATCAATAGTCAGCCAAAGGATTTTATTGATAAACTCAATGACTCCCAATTGGTCGAAAAACTATGGCAGCAGCACCGCGATCAACCCTTTGACTTGCAGCTTAATCATCGTCATTATCGCGCGCTGGTCATTGAGCACTCTAATCGCTTGGCATTAATCGCGCTACCGATTGATGTGCACCATCAATACCTTGCCCAGTTTAATCACCATCTTATCCTGATACTTATTGCGATTACTTTTATCTTGGTATCAGTGGCGGCTTTTAGCGTCTATTTAGGATTCGCCCCCTTAGCGACCATCAGTCAAAAAATGGCACGTATCAACGCCGAGCAGTTAGACGATAGAATCATCGTCTCTGAAATGCCAAGCGAGCTGCGACCATTGGCTGACGCTTATAATGCCATGATGGATAAACTCGAACATAACTTTGCCTCATTATCACAGTTTTCAGATGACATTGCTCACGAACTGCGCACACCACTGGCAACATTAAGTACCCAAACTCAAGTGATGCTCAGTAAACCTAGAGACCATCAAGAATATGTCGAGCAGCTACATCATCAACACGACACGCTCAAGCAACTATCCCTGCTAATTAACAATATGCTATTGCTGGCAAAAACTCAAAAAGGTCTCTACGACTCACAACGTCATCTTGTCGATACCAACTCACTGATAATTAAGCTCATCGATTATTTTGAACTGATAGCCGAAGAGCGCGGTATCTCTTTTGAGAAAAAAGGGGCATTTGATGTGGTATTAGGGGATGAGAGCTTGTTACAAAGGCTGTTTGCCAACTTGATATCTAATGCGATTTACTACGCCGCCAGCGACAGTATCATTACTATTACCGCCGTTTCTAAGACTGCTAGCCTCATAAAACATAACGCTCACGCCCTTAGAGAAACGGCTCAGCAGCCATCGCTAAACATCACCATCACTAATCGCTTGCAGACGCCTCTAACTCAAGCGGATGCAGATAGACTGTTTGAACGCTTTTATCGTCATCACAAATCCAATAATCAGCACTCGGGCACAGGACTGGGATTGGCCATCGTACAAGCAATCGTCAGTGCCCATAACGGCAAAGTCAGTATTACCATTAAGGATGAGTATTACTTTCAAGTTAACGTACAGTTATTAAAAGAATCATAGGGCGTGTTTAATCGAGAATAGTCACCGTTTAGTCACCGAGCAGGTGGTCAGAAAGCGGGTGATCAGCGATTTTCAAAAGTTAGAATGTATGCAACCAAACTTATAGAGAATACCTTATTGAAGATAGACTATTTCTTAGGGGTTGATCAAGACAGAATTACCAACCCTTACGGATAAAGGCTTTAAGAAGAATTTTAAACACAAAAAAACCCCAAACAAAATTATGTTTGAGGCGAAACTTGCTTAAACTCGAGAGTTTAAATTTGTTTTAGCTTTTTACTAAATATGGCGCAGCGGACGGGACTCGAACCCGCGACCCCCGGCGTGACAGGCCGGTATTCTAACCAACTGAACTACCGCTGCTTAGGTCGTCTTAGCATCTTCTCTTATTACAGAGACACTCGCTAAAAAGAGTGGTGGGTGATGACGGATTCGAACCGCCGACATTCTGCGTGTAAGGCAGACGCTCTACCAACTGAGCTAATCACCCTGAGAAGCGTTAAAAAATTGCACTGCAATTTTAACTTCGCAAGTTAAAACTCCTTAAAAGGAATTTTATAGAAAGTTTAATCTTTAAAGTTGTCACGCTTTAAGTCAGTAAAAATTCTAACAACATTGAACTTAATTAAGTCCCCTTGCTGTGGGTGTGTATTATATAGATTTACACATGGCTGTCAAACAGTATTTTCAGTTTTTTAACGTATTTTATAGGTTTTTATTTATTAATCTGACAAGCCTATGTTTTCATTGGATTTATATTTTTATAAAAAACCAATAAATTTTCAAGCATGACCCTATTTACTGGCTAATGCTTGTTCGATATCCATTTTTATGGCTTCTGGTTTGGTGGTTGGCGCATAGCGGTCAATGACCTGTTCATCTTTACCAATTAAAAACTTAGTAAAATTCCATTTGATACCGTCTGTCAATACGCCACCCTTTTGCTCTTTAAGACAATCAAAAATAGGATGAGCGTCTTTGCCATTGACATCAACCTTCGCCATCATGGGAAAACTGACACCATATTTCTTTTGACAAAATGCGCCAATCTCCTCATTACTGCCTGGATCTTGCCCGCCAAATTGATTACAAGGGAAACCAATAACGACCAATCCTTGATCTTTATATTGTTGATACAGCGCCTCTAGGCCTTCAAATTGCGGGGTGAATCCACATTTGCTGGCGGTATTGACGATTAATAACACCTTACCTTGATAATCAGCAAAGGCTTGTGCAGTTCCGTCCATGCGCTCAGCAGTAAAATCGTAAATCGTGCTCATTATTTGTCCTTAAATCGATTCAGTTATTATTTTGATGTTCTTTTAAGCCGTGCTCATTTTTCAATAACAGTGAAAACATTAATAATGCTAATAACTGGCAAGGCAACATCTCGCGCTTCCCCGCCATGATTCTAAAATACTCTAAGCAATTTTTTTAACAATTACTTTTCAGATTTATCTAAATCAATAGACACAGAATTGATGCAATAGCGCATCCCCGTCGTCTCGCTTGGGCCGTCAGGGAAGACATGACCTAAATGTGCGCCGCAGTTACTACAGGTCACTTCTGTCCGCGTCATGCCAAGCGAATTATCCACATGCTCCTCGATAGCGCTGTTATCAACTCCTTGGTCAAAACTTGGCCAACCACAGCTGGCATCAAATTTATTGCTTGAGTCAAATAAGCTCGCACCGCAGCCTTTGCAGCGATAAATACCGTCATCAGTCGCATCGTTATAGACGCCCGTAAATGGGCGTTCTGTACCCTTTTCACGCATCACGTGATATTCATCAGCACTCAAACGCTCTTTCCAATCAGCTTCTGTTAATTGGCTGATCTCTTCTTGGCTAAGTTGATTGTCTTGCATAATGTATCCTTAATTTGGGTATGTATTATCTCGTCCATTAGCATTAGCTTTTATCTGCTATTAACTAACACTTTATCGCCATATTTTTATAAAAACGATGGGCCTTATCTATTGTTTATCCACTCAATATTCAAGGCATACATTACAAGAAAACCATCATAAACAATTGATGGCGTAAGGTATTGAAAAAGCTATGATAAATAAAATACAGCAAATTCTTTTAACCTATCAATGAATACAGATGTAGCCATGATAATAACTCTCTGAAAGAAGTTTGATATCTAGGGCGTGTCCTCAATTCAATCGATTATCTTCTAAATGGGCTAAAAATGGCTAAATTTTGCCAAACATCGTCAAATAGCTTATCAATATCTCGATATTATTTGCGCTACTTTCCTTGTTTAACGACAATTTATCTCATTTTTATTACCATTTTTAAAATATAGTTAAGTCTTTATAAAATCGATACAGCCCATATCATGAAACAGTTTAGGTAGATTATTCTCCATCCATCCTTGGCGTAGAAACTTAGCCTG
>NZ_JBJDPI010000008.1:0-191542 GCF_044901245.1 Psychrobacter sp. NPDC064578 | reverse complement strand
TGCTGTTTAGTCTCAATCCCTTGCAGGTCAAGCTATCTAGCGAGCCGACTATCTTATCATAATGATTTGAATTGTCAAGCTTTTTTATGTTTTGTTTCTTCAAGTGAATTGGGTTATTTATATGTAATTGACATATAAACTGTCCAGCTCGTCTTGATGAGGGCGTATTATAGAGGGTTTGAATCTTTAGTCAAGGGCTATTTTAGCTTAATTCAAATAAACTTGGTGATTAAACTAAATTAGCAGGATGGCGACACTACTTTTACTTCAATCGGGTAGTAGTATATGGGGTCTTGAGGCTGGGCTGAGGTAAGCTCGTAAATAAGCATGCTTATTTCATCTCAATCATGTGGGTTTCTTTAACGAGTCGTTATCAATGATCATTAGCTAAAAAATGAGTGGTTCTTCTTTATTTTGTCGTGATGAATACACTGATAGCCAGCTTGATATATAAAGCGCATAAAAAAAGGAACTTACCCTACGGTAAATTCCTTAATATGACACGAACAATCAATTCTAAAAATTTGCTTTTGCTTTAATCGTCGTAACAATACCCGATAACGCATAAATA
Organism: Psychrobacter sp. NPDC064578; assembly: GCF_044901245.1. Lineage (NCBI taxonomy): Bacteria > Pseudomonadati > Pseudomonadota > Gammaproteobacteria > Moraxellales > Moraxellaceae > Psychrobacter > Psychrobacter sp. NPDC064578. Next base: position 190,971 of record NZ_JBJDPI010000008.1, on the reverse strand, counting down.
ATACCAATCGCCAAGATACCAACAGGTATATCATAGAGCACAATACTCATAACCAACACACCAATTATTAGAACTACAAAAGGTACTTTCTTTTTATCAAACTCTTTAAAGCTATAGTATTTGACATTACTAACCATCAGTAAACCACAAATCACCACCCAAGCAGCAAATAAGAATATGACTGCCGTATCGTACTGCCCAACCCATTCATTATGGTCAACAGCGACCATAACGGCTGCCGTTACTAATATAGCAGCAAGTGGACTGGCCAAACCGACAAAGTATTTTTTATCAACAATACCGACCTGAACGTTAAAACGTGCGAGACGGAAGGCGGCACAGGCGGTAAAGACAAACGCACAGCCCAAGCCAATGCGACCTAACGGCTGTAGCGCAAAACTATAAACTAAGATCGCTGGTGCAACACCAAAAGCCAGCATGTCGGCAAGCGAATCATATTGCTCGCCAAAGGGGCTTTGCGCATTAAGCATACGCGCCACTCGCCCATCAGCACCGTCGAGAATAGCGGACAAAAAGATGGCTAAAGAAGCTTTGTAGAACTCGCCTTGCGTACTGGCCAAAATCGAATAAAAGCCAGATAGCAGTGACAAGGTTGTAATTAGGTTTGGCGCTAAATAGACACCGCGACTGACTACTCGCTGCCCTTCAGCAACTTCTGCTTCAATCACTTCAAAGGTCAAGCCATCATAACTCTCATTATCCGCTAAGCGAATATTGAAATCATGCTCATCAACAAAGGGCGGCTGGGCGGCTGCGCTGTCTTGTAACAATCCATCATTTAGAGGCGGATGATTTGATTCGTCTTTAGGTGATTGCACGTTAGTCATCTCAATATCCTTATTTGCCGGCATAGTTATTCACTAACATGGTTATTCGCCGACTAGCCAGCGTACATTGGTTGCGCTATCAGGCGTTAAGTCTGGAGCATCAGCCACTTTTAATGCAGGCTGTAAGAAGCGTAATATCTCACGTGCATGATTATCAAATTGCCAAGGTGGATTGATCACTAGTAAACCTGTACCGTTCAGACCAACCGCCACATCATTTGGATAAATATTCAGCTCACAAACCAACTGGCGGCGCATTTCAGTACGCTTCAGTTTTTTGTAAAACAATTCAACGGCTTCAACGTTCTTAATAGGGAACCAAAGCGCGTAAGTGCCTTGTGGCCATTTATTATAAGCAGCAACGAGTAAATTTATAAGGCGTGTAAAATCTTTGTGCTCTTGCTCATAAGGCGGATCAAGAAAAATCAGACCGCGCTTTTCTTTTGGTGGAATGACGGCAGTAATCCCTTCAAAGGCATCACGATGCTGTATACCAATGGGTAACTTGTGCAACTGATAATTTAGCGCATCATATTCGCTAGCTTTGGCTTCAAAAGCTTCACCGCGCACGCCTGCATCTGGATTTTTCTCGATATGATGGGCAACCCACCAAGGAGAACCAGGATAGACTTTATTGTCATAAGTGAAACGGGCTTGCTTAATGCCTTCCATATAATCTTTGACAGCAGCGGGTGCCTTGTCAGTATTGGCATTTAGTAACGCTTGAATACCACCTTTGGCCTCACCTGTCTTGCGCGCTTCTTCACTGCTCAGTGAATACAGTCCGCGACCACCATAAGCATCAAGCACATAAAAAGGTTTGTTTTTTTGCCCCAATTGATTAAGGAGTTGTACCAATAAAATGTGTTTAACCACATCAGCAAAGTTACCAGCGTGGTAGGCGTGTTTATAGTTCATAATCTCAAAAGTTTAAATAAGAAAAATTACATCTATGGTAGCATAGGCAGAGTAAAAGATAACGATGGTTTTGGTAAAAAGGCATTGATTGGCTATGTATTGCCAGCTAACTGACCATAGTGAGACGAAATGACAGAGATTATTAGCAATCTTGATGTGACAAAGTTGGTGATTGATCATCCGATAGGAGAAGATAATCCACCATTACTGTTTCCTCATAGCGACGACCCAAGCCAAAAACCACTGACTCAGCACGTATTACAACAGTCTGATTTCGATATCAGTTGGCAAGATAAGCTGACTGATACACAACTGGATATATTCGTTGATGATGGTTGGATCATTATTGATGAGGTCTTTGAAACGAAAGCGCTGTTAGCCTTGCAAGCAGAGAGTGGTTTTATTGACTATCGTGACGCAGAGCTGACGGCTGGGATTCGTGTCAGTGATATTCGCGGTGATCGCATCCGCTGGATTACGGAAAACTTCTTTGCTGGGTTTTATTATTTGCAAAGTATCAATGCGCTTGCTAGCTTATTTAATCGCAGTTTATTTGCCGGTATTCGTCACAGTGAAGCGCATTATGCTTGCTATCCGCTGGGTTTTGGCTACCAATGGCATAGTGACAATCCAGCTGGGCGTGATGAACGCGTTATCTCTGCGGTGTTTTATCTCAATGATGAATGGGAACCAACTGACGGCGGCGCACTAGAAATCATTGATAAACATGGCTTTCCTCATAACGTCATGCCTGTCGCCAATAGATTGGTGATATTTGACAGTGACCTAAAACATCAAGTGCAAATTGCCCAGCGGCAGCGTTACTCTATCGCGACGTGGATGCGCCGTGATGGTTTGGTGCCTTTTGTTGAAGACAATATTTAAAATTCATCAGCTATCAGAAAAAGTAAGTAATAAGTATAAAACAATGACTGATTTTATCGTGGCTGCCAATCTTAAAAATTTATCATTTTAATTCATAATAAAAAGGTTTATTCATGTCGGACTTCAATAAACAAAGCACCCATCAACCAGAAAACCATCAGCAGCAAACACTAGATTTAAGTATTGCTCTACTTGAACGTCCTTCCGTCACACCAGATGATGATGGCTGCCAAGATATCTTGTCAGAACGATTATCACAAGCTGGGTTTGACTGCGAATTTATGTATTTTGGCGATAGAGATCAAAGTGGCGAACATGCAGAAGTCAAAAATTTATGGGCGCGCCGTGGCACCACTGATCCAGTCATTTGTTTTGCTGGTCATACCGACGTCGTGCCTACGGGTGATGAAAACAATTGGACTTATCCGCCATTTACGCCAACCATTGCAGACGGCTACCTATGGGCTCGCGGTGCGGCTGACATGAAAACGGGCATTGCTGCTTTTACCGTCGCTGCCGAGCGTTTCGTCGCGAATTATCCTGAGCACAATGGTTCGATTGCTTTTTTAATCACCTCAGATGAAGAAGGCCCGTCTATTAATGGCACAGTCAAAGTCATTGAAACCTTAGAAGCACGTCAAGAAAAAATCACTTATTGTCTTGTTGGCGAACCATCGAGCACGGATACGCTCGGCGATATCATTAAAAACGGTCGCCGCGGCTCATTGGGTGCGGAACTTACGGTCACTGGCAAGCAAGGTCATGTTGCTTACCCGCATTTAGCTTGCAACCCTATTCATGCAACGATGGCAGCTTTGGCGGAACTGACTGCCGCTACTTGGGATAGTGGCAATGACTACTTCCCTGCGACTTCACTGCAAATATCAAATATCAATAGTGGCACAGGCGCAACCAACGTCATTCCTGAAACACTAGAAGCTGTGTTTAACTTTCGCTTTTCTACGGAAACGACCGAAGATGAGCTAAAAGCAAAAACTCACGCTATCTTTGACAAGTATTTTACTGATAGCAAAGCAAATTATAATATCCATTGGAAATTGTCTGGTCAGCCATTTTTGACCCCTGAAGGTAAGTTGGTTTCTGCCTGTCAAAAAGCCATAAAAAAGGTAACTGATACTGACACGACACTATCTACATCAGGTGGTACTTCTGATGGACGCTTTATTGCACCAACGGGTGCACAAGTCGTTGAGCTTGGTGTAAGAAATGCGACGATTCACCAAGTTGACGAAAAAGTAGAAATCGATGACCTAGGCAAGCTCGCCCAAATTTATGAGGGAATTTTAGAGAATTTACTGTTAGATTAATCATTCGTTGAAGTAAGCAAAAAAAGCGCCAAGCCTGATAGCAGACTTGGCGCTTTTTTATTACTATAAAATACAGCTTTAAACTTCAATATACCCTATAACCATTTCACCTAAAGTTGTCATATGTGTTGTACGACCGTTACTTTTAACTAGTCCAAAGCGTAGTAATGTGTCTTTATAGCTATCTTGCAATGCAGCTTTCTCCAGTTGTTCATCAGAAGCAGTATTATCTCTAGATATCGGATACAAAACATCTGGATGCTGTAATACCCAATCAGAATGTGGACCTTTGCCAAGTCTTGGTTCAAGAGAATAATATATCAACCAAATTATCTCAGGATCGGTTAACTCTCTAAATATATTGAGAATTTTCCTTGATTCTTCATATTTTAAATCTTGTTTACCCAAGGACTTTTCAAGTATAGATGCAAGTCTCTCTTTACGTTCACGACTTATCGAACGAGAAGCCTGTAGCATACCTTCCTCTAGTAAATCTATGCCTTCCTCACTATTTAGATTTAACTTAAAGTGTTCAAGCTTTTCATCGATTTGAGATACTTTTAAGTCTAATTCTTGAAGAAATACTACTATACGTTCGAACCTGAGATTAGGGACAACGCTATCAAGCAGTTCTGAGACTAAATTTCCTATGTATGGAAGTGTACCTGCTACTGCTTTAGCAATGCTAACCAACCTATCTTGAGAACTTGGCTCTAACTGACTCATTACTACTCCGATATAATAGCTAAGGTATAATACTGCTAAAACATTACTTTTAAGTAATTGATGCGCCTTAATAATTAAATTTATTTGAATTGATTATAAGAGCTTTCACTCAGTTATTTAGAATCAATAGCTTTACTCAATACCGATATAGAGATCAACTTGACCATACTCTAGATTACCACCGATATAATGCTCAAAATCGACATTAAAAGTTCGGGTATGCTCACAGCTGCGATCATTAAAATAGGTCCAAGCCTTTTCCCAAGCATTCATCACCGTGTATGGCATTCTACCCTGCTCAGAGAATACCAAATACTTTCCTGCAGGAATATCTACTGTTACTAGGTTTGCAGCCTTAGACATATTTTCACTGTCTGATGGGTCTTGCTCACTGGCTACTTTCCAACTGGCAACCACGTCAAAAGCGCCGACCAAATCATCGCTCTCATAGTTATGATAGACACCATAAATGTCTTCGCCTTTAGGCAGATCACTGGCATGGTTTTGGTAAAACTTTTGCCATAAACGACCCAGTTTCGCCGTGTCTTCGCTAATCTCAGCGTTATTGGTCGTACGAACGCTAATACCTTTACAAGTTATTGCTTCAGGTAACTCTTTAATTTGTGACGTCATGATCTGTAAGTCCTATATATTTATTCAGTTTTCTATTTGGGATAGTATTAAAAATAGCGCTTCAGGGTATAAATCTAATCTGCTTCATCAATCCAATTCATCTGAATGGCTTCCAAGATACCTTCGTTTGATTTTTGTGGATCATCATCAAAACCTTCAAGCTCAGTCACCCAGCGATGTAAATCAGTAAAACGAATGTACTGCGGATCGGTCTCTGGAAACTTCTCATACAGCTCAATAGCGATATCTAAGCTGTCTGTCCATTTTAATTTTTGCGGGGTCATGATGGCTCCTTAACTTTTAATCATTTTTATACACGTCATCAAATCAGTGATCAATTTGACTGGTGATTTGATTGGCAACTTAATAACCGCTATCCTACCAAAATTCGCCCGCTGATTATAGACAAGTTCGTTATGCAGCATTTGTTGTTTTACTTGTTTCAGCAGATTTGGCAGATTTAATCGCCACTTGATGCTGATTCCAAGAATCAATGACCTCATTCAACCGCTCGCCTATCATATCCAATATCTCTGGCGCACATTTGCCTTTTTTATTTGTCAATACAAACTTAGTCATACCAACGCCCATCAGCTGGTTTTTTACAAAAAAGCGCGTTTCAAAATAAACGTATTTTTTATCCCAGCCAGCAAGCGTGCTATTTACCGTCATTTTATCTAAAAATTTAACTTCTTTCAGATAAACCATTTCTTGCATGGCGATAACCCAATTCAAGGGCTTAATGCCTTTTTGATGACAGCACGCCATCAGCCAACGAGTAACGTTTAGCTCGATAAAAGACAAATAACGATAATTAGGCAGATGATTCCGAAAGCCCATATCATGCGGCAACACTCGATAATGACGAACCGTCGGTGCAATCAAGAGCTCAATACTAAGGCGCTCGCTTACTGATTGCTGCTTAAGTTGTTGTTTTAGCAAACTGACCATAATAAAAAAACGTATCAACATATTCATAAATAACTCTCTTAACGCTTATTTTTTGTAAACTTATTGGGTATAAATTATTGTATATAATATATAAACAGTGACTGGCTATAAATGCAGAGTACCTTAACGCAAAAAAGCCACCTAAGTGACTTTTTTATTTAAAAGCTTATATTTAAAAACTAACTTTAAAGATTAATGACCTGCACCATTGATACTACGTACCATCTCTTCGACCATTTTCTTGGCATCACCAAAGATCATCATGGTTTTATCCATGTAGAACAGACTATTATCAAGCCCTGCATAACCTGTATTCATTGAGCGCTTGATGACCATGACCGTTTGGGCTTTAGTGACTTCTAGAATCGGCATACCAAAGATTGGCGACGTTGGATCATCTTTCGCAGAGGGGTTTACCACATCATTTGCACCGATAACCAAGACCACATCCGTACTCGCGAAGTCTGAGTTGATCTCATCCATCTCTAAAATATCATCATAAGGTACGTCCGCTTCAGCCAACAGTACGTTCATGTGACCTGGCATACGACCAGCGACTGGATGAATGGCAAAACGAACGTTAACGCCTTCTTCTTTTAGCAACTCATACAACTCTTTTACCGCGTTCTGTGCACGACCTTGCGCCATACCATAACCTGGAACAATAACCACACTACTGGCATTGGCCATCAAGAAGCCAGCATCTTCTGCTGATCCTGCCTTATAGTTTTTCGGTGCACCATCATCAGCGCCTGCTGCTACGGCTCCTGTACCCATACCGCCAAACAAGACGTTGAGTAATGAGCGGTTCATGGCTTTACACATGATGTAAGACAAAATCGCGCCTGATGAACCGACGAGCGACCCTGCGATAATGAGCATCGAGTTGCCGAGAGTGAAACCAATGCCTGCCGCCGCCCAACCTGAGAACGAGTTCAATAGTGAGACAACCACTGGCATATCGCCGCCACCGATTGGCGCAATCCACATCCAACCAAATATCACGGCAATCACTGCCATTGCATAAAATGCTGGTAATGAGTCAGTGACGAAATAGACGCCACCGAAAGCAATCATCGCAATGAATAATAATGCTTGGACGGGTTTTACCCAGCCGCCAACCAATGTTTTCGCCCAGCTTTTTGCTGCTAATTTACCAAAAGCAAAAACCGAAGCTGAAAAGGTAATCGCACCAATAAAGCAACCGATAAATAGTTCGACACGGGCAACGGCGCCATGCTGTTGTTCAGTATGCAATACGGTTGCCAGTGCAATGGCGACCGCTGCCAAACCGACAAACGAGTGCATCAAAGCAACGGTTTCTGGCATTTGCGTCATCGCGACCGTTTTTGCCTTCCACATGCCGACGAGGGCACCCAAAATCATCGCAATGATAATTAACCACAGCACAGGGCCTTCTGCTAAGAAGAATGTCGTGACGACCGCAATCGCCATCGCTACCATACCAAAGCGGTTACCACGGATAGCCGTCTTAGGGCTGGATAAACCACGTAAGGTCAATACAAAGAGGATAGCGCCTACTAAATAAAACCAATCTGCATTTGCCGCAATCATTGCTGAGAAATCATTCATACGTCACCTCCAACATCAGTGGTTGCTACAGGTGCTTTTTTCACTTTCGGTTTAAACATCGCAAGCATACGCTCAGTCACGGCAAAACCACCAAAGATATTGATACTGGCTAAAAATACGGCAAAAGCACCAAGGATACTGGTCGGTGTAAACACAGAGCCGTCAATGGTGACGGTCTGTAGCATCGCACCGACGATGACGATACTCGATAGTGCATTGGTGACAGCCATTAATGGTGTGTGCAATGCAGGCGTGACGCCCCAAACGACATAATATCCGACAAAAATAGCGAGTACAAATACGGTAAAAATCGCTACAAATGGTGTGCTACTCATGGCCGCACCAGCTGGCGCTGCCGCTAAAATAGTGGCAATCATCTAATCCTCCTAAAATTTATTCGTGTCTGGCAAATGTGTAGTGAAAGGCAGTCAAAACTTAGCGTTTGGCTAGTCGTACCTGACTGTCATGTGTCACTGCCAGTGCGCCCTGAATCTCGTCTTCCATGTCTAATTTAAGTGCCAAATTAGCTGATGGGTCACTTGCTGAAGCGTCATCGCTAGCAGGCGCAATTAAGGTCGTGATAAAGTTAACCAAATTATTGGCATACAAATCTGAAGACTGCGCGGCGAGCAACGATGGGATATTGGCAGCACCAACGATACGTACGCCGTTGTTTGTAGTGATGGTTTCGTTAGGCACACTGCCTTCGACGTTACCACCCGTTCCAGCTGCCATATCAATCAGTACGGAACCCGCCTTCATTTTAGCAAGGGTTGCGCCGTGCACCAGACGAGGAGCGTTACGACCAGGAATCTGCGCAGTAGTAATCACGATATCCGCGTTGCTCAAGGCTTTATCTACAACAGCAGCTTGATCTTTGACATATTGCTCAGATGGTGTCCACGCATAGCCACCTGTAGATTTGGCTGTTTCGGCCTCCTCTGCATTCATCGGTACATCCAGCCATTTACCACCCAATGACTCTACTTGCTCACGAGCTGTCGGACGTAAATCACTCGCTTCTACCACTGCACCTAAACGCTTGGCTGTCGCAATCGCTTGCAAGCCAGCAACCCCAACGCCTAAGATGACCACTTTAGCAGGCTTAACTGTACCGGCTGAGGTCATAAACATCGGGAAAGGACGTGAGTATTCATTTGCCGCGAGCAATACTGCTTTGTAACCAGCAAGGTTGGCTTGCGATGACAAGACATCCATATTCTGTGCGCGTGACAATGTGCGAGGTAAAAGTTCCATCGCAAAGGCAGTGACACCTTTGGTCGCATAAGTGTCAAGCTGAGTATTACGATATGGGTCAAGCATGCCAATGACAATCTGACCTGACGTTAAGCCTTCAATAGCTGCAGCAGGTAAGTCATTGACGGTAGTAATAATTCGAGACTGTGTGATTACCTCGGCGCTGCTGCTGGCAATGTCGGCACCCGCCGCTTGATACAACTCATCAGCATAATATGCTGCTTGACCTGCACCTGACTGTATGACGACTTCAAACCCAAGCTTACGCAATTTTTTGACTGCGTCTGGGGTTATCGCTACACGGCTCTCGCTCGCGATATCTGCACTGATTACACCGATTTTCATACCGTCTCCTTACTTACGTCTAATGACTATACTTACGTCTCACGACTACCTTTAACACCCTCAACGCACATTTAAAAAGCACAGGGGACAAAAAAACCTTTGGTCATGGTTGGTTCAACATCATGACCAAAGATTATCAATTTAATAAATGATAGCGTCTTTGCCATCATACCTTTTTATTATAGAGACATCATCTGCCAACTTTCATTGCCTAATGATGACCCACAAGTAAAATAAAAAGTTAGGCATTTACACCATCTGCATAACTTTTATTGTTATATTAAAAATTTTTCCTTTTCAATTAAACGCTAGACTTGACAAACTATCGGCTTATGTCAATCAAATATCTGTCCTTTTTAAGGATAACGTTAAAAAACACGAAATAACGACGGGTAGGTCAAGATACAATGCTGCATATCGTATAATAAGAAAACTTGATACATAAATAGAATACCCATTGACTCACTATAATAAGGAATGATGATGTATTTTTTACTTTCCCCTGCCAAATCTTTAAATGAGAAAGATGCGGTGCCAGTGAACTTAGACAAATATTATAGTCAACCAGAGCTCATCGAACATGCGCAAGCATTGATGAAAAACTTAAAATCAAAAGAACCGATTGATTTACAAGAACTGATGGGCATCTCTGATGATTTGGCACAGCTCAATGCCAAGCGCAATCAAGAGTGGCGTTGGAGCAACGATAAGCCCTTTACTTTAGGCAATGCCAAACCTGCAGGTTATTTATTCGATGGCGATGTTTATACTGGACTTGATATGTATCATATGGATAAAGACACCGCCATTTACGTCAATAAGCATCTGGGTATCTTGTCTGGATTATATGGCGTACTGAAACCGCTCGATTTAATTCAACCCTATCGTTTAGAGATGGGTACCAAACTGAAAAATGAACGTGGCGATAACCTTTATGAGTTTTGGGGCGAGAAAGTAACTGCCATTATCAATGCACGTATGGCAGATAGTGATGATAAGATTTTGATTAATCTGGCGTCAAATGAATATTTCAAAGTGGTCAAGAAGAAAGCGCTGAATGCGAAAGTTATCACGCCACGATTTGAAGATGAAAAGAATGGTCAATACAAAGTGATTAGCTTCTATGCCAAAAAAGCACGTGGACTGATGGTGAAGTATGCTGCTGATAATAAGCTAACCAATGCTGAGCAGCTAAAGCAGTTTGATTTGGCGGGATATTATTACTGTGAAGAGGCTTCTGATAATAAAACGTGGACGTTTAGACGGGATGCAGCCAGTCAGTAGTTTTAAAAAAATATCTAATTTGTATAAATAAACCCCGATAAGCTGAGCCTATCGGGGTTTTTCGACAGAATATTATCACCAGTTGCCGTAAAACCTCTCAATGATTATACAGTAAAACGCAATTTATCTCTTGAAACATCAAGTACGACAGTTTGATCATATACGTTATAGGTATGAAGACGATCGATCTCGTTTTCCCAATTGGGTTCGATATAACTCACAAAGGTTTCTTTGTAAGATGTCGGTGTCAACTCTTCTACTAGATACAAAGCCACTCTACGCCCATACCTAATAGTGCCATCTTGAGCCGTACGAAACAGCTGACCATCTCTCTTAAATAGTGCACCTGCTAATCGTGATCCACGCACATCAATTTTTAACGGCGCAGAGGGATGAATGGTCCAGTTATCTGACTCCAACTTATCAGACGTATAAATATGCAATTCCAAATCCATTGTAAGGACTGAAATTGAACCATGCGTGGTAAAAAGATACCATAAGCCATTGTGCTCAATAACGGCACTATCTGCTGCCTGAACCCCAGACACCAACTCATGAACTTTTTCCCACTTCTGCGGAAAATCCGTCGCTTTTAATAGGTTAATACAATTGGTCTTGGCGGCTTCTGGAATCATATATACAGCGTCTTCATGCTCGAATACATTAGGAAAGCTTAGATGAGAGCTAATACCTAAATCGACTGCTCCAGAATTGATAACTTGATGGTACTCATCCAGTTCCACCCACTCTATACGGCCGATACCTTCTTTATAATTTAAGCTCTCAAAAAATATATAACGCCTTGAATCTCGCTCAATATAAAAAGGGTCAGCCCAAAAACATCCTTTTTCAGGCAATAGCTCAGTGTATGTTTGCATCGACTGATCAATAGAACCAATCAAAATACTCCAGTTATTGTGATAAAGACTCTTATAGAAAGTCTTTATCGTATAGTTTTTAAAAAAACTCATCAAATGCCGTATGGCAGTCAGTTGCTGGGGTTCTTCATAAATTGCATCGTCAAGCATTAAATTCGTCGAATTTCCATTTTTAACGCCAATTTTATTTTTATGGAAATACCAATACAATATCGATGCTGTGACACCATTTAATTTATGCTCGGTTAAATTATAGTCCCAGTAAAATAAAGAACCATACCCTCTCCCAACGACTTTATCACCATTAAGACGCTCATTTAACAGATGTAGCGTGACTACACTATTCTCCCATTGTTCGGCAAACTGCCAATACAATGCTGATCCGTGTCTTTGTTTGGTTTCATCGCCGTAACGAAATAAGAGAATACCTTTTTTTGAAACACTCAGAATTCTCCCTGCTAAGGTTCGAAAGCCAAATTTGACCAGATAATCCAGATTGGCGGCTTCAAGTTTCTCAATTACTGAATCCTCAATCTCATCATAAATTTTATCCTGATCTACTACTGATATTACGATGGGCATCGTACCATTAGCCACCAAGTCATGAATAGAATAACGCTTGCTATTACTCTTATTTCGAGAAAGAAAAGAAAATAACTTTTGATTGATGGAAGGAATAACTTTCGATAGACGAGACATGTGAGACGCTTGTTTTTTATCCCGTTGGACAGCAATACAAACCTCAACCTTGCCTTCATCGACGAGAGATTTTAATGGTTTGAACTTATACCATGGCAATGTTTCCTCTTCTACCAGAATTCCAAGCCTAATTTTTTTCATCATCATCACCTTGAATTGCACAAGAGTTTTTGGCTGGGCAGCCATAACACATGCTCAATTGTCCTTTGATAAAGTATCAGTCCATTGATTATATTTAAATAATAACATATATAAAAAAACTTTATATATTCAATGCTCTTGATAATGTCAGGTCGATTTTGTTGATCTAATGGGTATTTTATTTGTTGAAATCTTTGGGGGTGCATCAAAGACCATGAGTAAATAGTAGGTAGAGTGTCACCACTGAGTCTGGGAAACATCAACGCCCTCACTATGTCTGTCAATTGGCAACCTTTCCAAACATAAAACACTTATCCAGCACTATCAAATGAATGTATATAAAACCGTGAATACCTCATATACCAATGAGTAGCGCTATAAAAATTAGGCAAAAAAAAGCCCTGCTATCTTCCGATAACAGAGCTTCTAATGATTAAATAAACTTTATAACAAAATCATACTTCTAGCGAAAAGCGCTTTATGGATTGACTAAAGCAGTACGACTAGGCGACCAAGTGAAGATTGTACTAATAGTACATCGAGCGAGGTTAACAACGTCGTACAAATTTAGTCGAGGCATAAATTACATCATGCCGCCCATTCCACCCATACCGCCCATTCCACCAGCACCGCCCATGCCAGCCATACCGTCATCACCTTGTGGCAAATCAGTAATCATGACTTCGGTCGTTAGCATTAAGCCAGCTACAGATGCTGCATTTTCTAGCGCTGAACGAGCTACTTTAGCTGGATCAAGAATACCCATCTCTAGCATATCGCCGTATTCGCTAGAAGCTGCGTTGTAACCGTAGTTACCGCTGCCACTCTTCACTTCGTTTACTACTACTGATGCTTCTTCGCCAGCGTTGGTAACGATTTGACGTAATGGTGCTTCCATTGCGCGACGTAAGATATTGATACCCGCGTTTTGGTCATCGTTATCGCCACGTAGCTCAGACAATGCATTCATTGCACGAACTAAGGCAACACCACCACCAGGTACAACGCCTTCTTCAACCGCGGCACGAGTCGCATGTAGCGCATCGTCAACACGGTCTTTCTTCTCTTTCATTTCAGTTTCAGTCGCAGCGCCAACTTTGATAACGGCAACGCCGCCAGCAAGTTTAGCCATACGCTCTTGAAGCTTTTCTTTGTCGTAGTCAGACGTTGATTCTTCAACTTGACGTTTGATAGATTCAACACGGTTTTCGATATCAGCAGAGTTACCAGCGCCATCAACGATCACGGTATTTTCTTTACCGACAGTGACTTTCTTAGCGGTACCAAGTTGCTCAAGAGTAGCAGTCTCTAAACTTAGACCAATCTCTTCAGAAATCACAGTACCGCCCGTTAGCGTTGCGATATCTTCAAGCATGGCTTTACGACGATCGCCGAAACCTGGTGCTTTTACGGCACAAGTTTTCAAGCCGCCACGCATGTTGTTGACAACCAATGTCGCCAATGCTTCGTTTTCTACGTCTTCAGCGATGATTAGCAATGGCTTGCTCTGCTGCATCACTTGCTCAAGTAATGGCACGATTTCACGGATATTGCTGATTTTTTTATCAACCAACAAGATATATGGGTTTTCAAATTCAGCAGTTAAGCTGTCTTGCTTGTTAGCAAAGTACGGGCTGATATAACCACGGTCAAACTGCATACCTTCGACAACTTCTAAGGTATCTTCGAAGCTTGAACCTTCTTCAACGGTGATCACGCCTTGCTTACCGACTTTTTCCATCGCTTGAGCAATTAGCTCACCGATTTTGGTGTCTGAGTTGGCAGAGATAGAGCCCACTTGAGCAATCGCTTTTGAATCGTCAGCTGGTGTAGCCAGCAAATGAATTTGCTCAACAGCAGCGCGAACCGCTTTATCGATACCGCGTTTTAGATCCATTGGGTTCATGCCAGCGGCAACTGATTTCATGCCTTCTTGCAAGATAGATTGCGCCAATACAGTCGCAGTCGTCGTACCATCACCAGCGACATCATTTGTGCGGCTAGCCACTTCACGAACCAATTGAGCGCCCATGTTTTCGAATTTGTTTTCAAGCTCGATTTCTTTGGCAACCGAAACACCATCTTTAGTGATAGTAGGCGCGCCAAATGATTTATCGATAACTACGTTACGACCTTTAGGGCCTAGGGTTACACGTACTGCGTTTGCTAGAACGTTTACGCCGTCCATCATTTGTTTACGGGCATCTATGCCGAATTTTACGTCTTTTGCCATGTTAAATTACTCCATTTATTTATTTTGAATTCAAAGAAGTGATGTAAGATTTTATATTATCGATTCTTTGTTCGTTACCTATAGTGTTTTGGAACATGACATTCCCATTATTATAGATGTTAACATTCAACTTATCGCTAACGAATTTTTCCCCATTTTCTAAGGGTTTAGAATCAAAATCATTATCTAGTAGATGAATTTTGAGATTATTAATTTCTTTACATTGGATACTAGCACTCATGAAATTAATCCTCTAGCACACCCAATACATCAGATTCTTTCATAATCAATAGTTCTTCACCGTCAACCTTTACGGTCTGACCAGCATATTGACCGAACAAGACTTTGTCGCCAGCTTTTACATCTAACGCGCGAGTTTCACCGTTGTCACGAATCTGACCGTTACCAGTTGCTAGCACTTCACCTTGTGAAGGTTTTTCTTGAGCAGAACCAGGAAGCAAGATACCACCAGCCGTTTTTGTTTCTTCTTCTATGCGGCGGACAACGATGCGATCATGTAAAGGACGAATATTCATCAATATGTCTCCAATAATTTGGTTATTTGCAGTAAGGGTTTATTTGAATTAATGGTCTCAATACCAATATCTATAGGCATTACTGCTTAAAACAGCATTCTAAAGATAAGCTTTGAGCTTGTATCAAAAAGTGGGGGCAAAGTGAGTTAGCTTCAAGTGTAAAGCCCAAAAATTTACAAGAATTTTGCATATCGTGGATTATTTAGTTGGTAATGACGTTTATGAACAGTCATTTGATTGGATTGCACCGTATTAAAGGCCTTAGAACGATTTTAAAAGCAGCCATGTGAGTGCTAAATTTCAATACTGAATTGAATTAGTCAAGCTACCGCATATCATTTACAACTGACCAATTAACTTACTCCTGCTTACTCAAGTTACAGTAAGTGACGCCTGATGATATCGCGCTCGATGCCAGCAACCTTGACTACAATAGCAACACCACAGGGACGGCCTTCACTCTTGAAAAGATAGCAAAACATGACCATTATAGTCCTTGAGAAAATAACAATAGTTATAAGCAATGCCATAAATAGCGATTAAGGAATGTCCATGAGTTTTTTATCAAACGATCAAAAGTCATTAACAACCGATACTAATAATACTAAACGTAGCAAGTCTAAGTTTTTAACCGCCCTAACCACTGGGGCCAGTATTGCTACGATTGGAGCGATAAGTATGACTGCACCTACCCTTGCCAGCGCAAAGAATATCGAACCTTCAAGCGCCAACTACAGCTTTACGGTTGAGGACAAATATAAAGGTACGGCTACTCGCACGCTTAACAAATCAGGCAATACTTGGAAATATAATGTCAATGCTCGGGTGGCAGGTGTTGCAAGCGCTTCGCAAAACAGCACTTTTACCATCAACGGTAATAATGTCATTCCGACTCAAGCCAGCACCACTTATAAGCTATTAGGCGTTGGTCGTACGCACAAATTAGACTTCAATCCAAGCAGTAAAAAGGTGGTGAGTAACTATAAAGGCAAATCGACGACCATGAACATGGCACAACAAGCTTTTGATGATTTAAGTTTGGAAGTGCAAATTCGCCAAGATTTATTGAACGGTAAATTCTCTGGCAACTATTACATGGCGAAAAAAGACAAAATAGAGCAAACCCCTTTCAAAAAATCTGGTAACACCAAGATTACCGTTCCAGCTGGCACATTTGATACCGTACGTGTCGACCGTATCCACGATGACAATAGTCGTTCTACCAGTTTTTGGCTCGCACCAAGCCTAGATTACCTACCAGTAAAAGTTAGCCAAATTAATGATGGCAAAAAGATGGATTTAGAATTAACCAAAGTAAATTAAGCTTTTTATTAAATAAGCAGAAATAGCATAAAAAAAGCGGCACTCTAAATAGAGCGCCGCTTTTTTTGTCTTACACTTCGCTAAATCAACTAACGTGGCTGCTTAACGACGTTGTTCATTGAAGGAAGACGCTTTAGTAGAATAAATAACCAAATATTGATTGTCAGTAATAAGACAAAATCAAGCAAATAAACCACTATCTCTGCCCAACTGCTACCGTAAACGCGGGTAAACAGCACCACACCACTCGCCCCCAAATAAACCAAGGTAAGCATACTGCCTATCAATAGCACATACGGCGAACGACCCCGTAGTATCGCGGGCGTCAAAATAAATGCTGGCACTAGCCATAATGCTTGCCAGGCGATACCGCCAATGACATCAGGACTACTGGGATTAAAAACATTGATAAAAATAGGTAGCCCAAGCAGTCTATAAACCAACCAAATCAGCCAAGTCACCATCAAGCGCTGACGAATAGGCGTAATTGGCTTTTTAAGCTTAGCAGCTTTGGCAGATTTTTTGGCTGGTGCGCTTATCTCACTATCGGAGCGGTTTGTGACCATTAGATATATTTACTTCCTAATTAATAGCGTTATATAAGACGTTGCATGCTATAAAAATCCGCTTAGCGAGTCCAGTTAGCTTGCGCCAATGCAGTAGCACTAATAGCCAAGCGCCGACCTTGGGCGATAGCCAACTCGCGCTCATCTGCTGAGACGGGTTGATCATGCAACGCCCCACTCACGTGGCTGGCACCATAAGGCGAGCCACCACGATGAGTACGATTAAGCGCAGGCTCAGCATAAGGCACACCAACAAGGATCATGCCGTGATGCATCAACGGCAACATCATGGTCAGCAACGTTGTCTCCTGCCCGCCATGCATCGAGCCGGTCGCAGTAAATACAGCAGCAGGTTTGTTCTGTAAATTACCTGCCAGCCAAATAGTGACCGTATTGTCCCAAAAATATTTCATGGGGGCAGCCATATTACCGAAGTGCGTCGGGCTACCAAGCGCCAAACCCATACAGTCTTTTAGATCGTCCATAGTGCAATATAAGTCACCTTCATCAGGTATCGCAGGCTTGCTCGACGTGGTCTCGGGTGCAACCGTTGGTACAGTACGGATACGGGCTGTCATACCAGCATCCTCAATACCTTGAGCGATAGCATAAGCCAATGTCTTAGTCGTACCGTAATTTGAATAATAGAGCACCAAAACATAAGGGGCGGTCTGACTCATTAGCAATACTTCCTCATAAAACCATGAATGTTATTGTTGATTCCAATTACCTACAACAGCTTCTATGCAGTCTATTTCTTTAGCGTAAAGCCTTACTGATTATGTAGCTATAGTCGATTCAATTTAAAAATAGTACTAGTACAAGGCAACCGAGTGTAGATGTATATTTAATACTTCAAGCGAGGTTAACGCTGTAATAATTTTATAGTGGAATGACTATATACATAATCTGTGACAGATACTGCAATATAGGCATATATTATGCCCCAGTCATTCACCGACATGCAAACAGCCTTGGTACACCTTGTCGCTAATAACCTGCTAGAGAGGTTGCTGCTGTGCATTTTGACACAATTAAACCGCAGATGGTAACAGCTTATCTTTGTTACACTACTGTCACTCAAACACCTGCTAAATGGTCGATATGGAAAACTTATCAAAAAAAATCCCGTTTTTACATCAACGCTGGTTTCAATTCTTACGATTCTTGACTCGGCACTTTTTTGAAGACAATTGCCAGCAAAAGGCTGCATCGCTGACCTACACGACTATGTTGTCAATTGTACCCGTTCTAACCGTCCTATTGATGATCCTATCTTCTGTACCCGCACTTGCGTCCGTTAGAGCACAGATATATGAAGTGATTTATAGTAACTTGCTACCACAATCAAGTATGCAGGTCAGCGAGTATATCAATAGCTTCGCTGAAAAATCCTCAAATCTAACCATCATTGGGGCGATGGTGTTACTTTTTACGACCATTATGACGTTAACAACCATCGAGCGCGCTTTTAACCAAATCTGGCGGGTAGAAAACCGCTCTGGCGGTATGAAAAGTATGCTGCGCTATTGGACCATCGTCACGTTAGGACCGTTAGTACTGGGTACGGCATTTCTTGCTTCAAGCGCGGTACAAAGTTTGAGTTTTTTAAATCGACAAATCGCTGGTTATGGCATTGACTGGTCTTTTTGGGTACAAGCCGTATCCATTGGTATCACTGTCGCAGGCTTTATTGGTATGTACTGGTTCATTCCAAAAGCACGCGTACCCGCAAAAAATGCAGCCATTGCTGGTCTCTTCGTCGCTATCGTATTCGAGCTGATGAAGCACTTGTTTGGTACAGTAATGGCAAACTTCACCAGTTATGAAGCGATTTACGGGGCTTTTGCGGCACTGCCCATCTTCTTATTATGGATATATTTGTCTTGGAATTTAATTCTATTAGGTGTTGAGATTAGCTATACCTTGACGATTTTTGAGACTGAAGAGGTCTATCCACGCCACCCTCTGCTAAGTTTGCTCGATATGCTAAACCTCGTTTATACCCACCATTTAAAAGGGGAAGCGGTAAGCGAACAAGCGTTACGTAATGTGCTAGGACGCAAAGAGCTACCAAAATGGTATACCTATATTAATTATCTGCAAGACAGCAATCTAATCACCATGACTGAAGATAATGATTATGTGCTCAAGAGAGATTTGAGCAAAATGACATTATGGGATTTTTATCGCACCCTACCTTACCCCTTACCTATCAAAGATGAGCTAGATGAGATGGGGCCAGAGGATCAAAAACCTTGGCTTAGCTTGCTAGTCAACCGTTTTGAAAATACGGAAGCTTATGCCAAGCAACAGTTAGATCTACCGTTAAATGCTATTTTTGCCAATAGTGAGCCACGTAAAAAAGCTGATTCTAATGGAAAAGGCATCAAAGGCGGTCAATCAAATTTATTTAGAAAAACCTCGGCGACCACTGCAGCATTAGACAAGAATGAGCCGATCAAAGACACCCCACACTTTGACCCAATAGCTTATGATAAAGACAGTGATATTGAATGCGATGAGCAGGATAATGAGATTCTTATTCCTAAAGATTTGAATGACTCTCAAGCTAAAACCAATGGTAATCTCTTTAATTATAAAGGCGATATCATTACTGAATCAGATAACCCAAAAACAAATTAAGAAAAGCGTTAGTAATGAATGAGGCATATCAAATAATAAAAATTAGTTTTCACTAGAGTTTATAATAGAACTTATCATTATACATCGAACAAAAGTCGTACGAGATGCTAACACAGCTGTTATATTGCCTTAAACTATTATTAGGGCAATAAATTGAAAAACACAATAGCATTTCCAGTAAAAGCGCTAAGCATTTGTGTCGTATCCATTATGCTTTCTGCTTGTGGTGAAGGTGATGGCAGCACATCATCACTTGTACCACCAACCGTTAATCTACCAGTAGAAACGCCGCCTGTTAAACCACCAGTAACGAGTCTTCCTGCTACGCCACTTGAACCAAGCACGCCTGTTAAGCCGCCAATAACGAGTATTCCTGCTACACCAATTGGGCCAAGTACGCCTGTTAAACCACCAATAACGAGCATTCCTGCTACGCCACTTGAACCAAGTACGCCTATTAAGCCACCAATAACGAGCATTCCTGCTACGCCACTTGAGCCAAGTACGCCTGTTAAGCCGCCAATAACGAGTATTCCTGCTACGCCAATTGGGCCAAGTACGCCTGTTAAACCACCAATAACGAGCATTCCTGCTACACCACTTGAACCAAGCACGCCTGTTAAGCCGCCAATAACGAGCATTCCTGCTACGCCACTTGAACCAAGCACGCCTGTTAAGCCGCCAATAACGAGTATTCCTGCTACGCCGCTTGAACCAAGTACGCCTGTTAAACCACCAATAACGAGTATTCCTGCTACGCCGCTTGAACCAAGTACGCCTGTTAAACCACCAATAACGAGCATTCCTGCTACACCAATTGGGCCAAGTACGCCTATTAAGCCACCGGTAACGAGTATTCCTGCTACGCCACTTGAGCCAAGTACGCCTATTAAATATCCAGAACCAAAAAAGGATATTGCTGATTTTTATTTATTAGGGTTTTTTGACCACGATGGTAGAGCAGGAGAAATTCGTGCTATTCGTCCAGACTTGGTTGGCGATTTTCAAGCGATGATACAGTTTGGGCAGAATCATACCGTTGATCCACAGGGTAACGAAGCAAAAAACATGCCGCGCCTGACGGCAGAAAAAGAGGCGCTGTTATTGGTGACGCCTACGCTTGAAATGGGTGATATTAATAAATTAGCGGCTGAAATTTACAAAGACGGGGTTTTATTACGAACTGTCAATTTAGCCGATCCGACTCAAATCCCAGACACGGATCAGACCAATACTGACCAACGTCCTCGCGTTGCTTACAGTAAGCGCGCATGGTCAACCAAACTCAACTGGGATGAGGTACAAGGTGGTCTCAAAATTCGCATTGTGGATGACCAAAATCGTAGCGGTGAATTGTCAGAAGATAACATAGATTTTGCCGCCCCTGGTGAGTTGGTATTGACCAATATCCGTCTGGGCATGTTAACGGATGCACCTCAATCTTGGGGTCACTACATGCTACGCGATCCAGAAAGAGCGGGTTCAGACTACTTCCAAACCATTCCAGCAGCACAAATGACCGTTGCTAGCTATGATGACATGAAGCTCGAACGAGTAATGGTCGCCAATGGCACTATTTATGATTCAGTCAGTGACTCAGATGATGCTGGCGTTTATGCTGGTGATATGCGCGAAAACACCGCGAAATCAACCTTTGGTGTTGGCATTAATTTAGCCAATTGGGGCGTCACCAGTGCATCAATGCAAAGTCAAGAGCAACCGCAATTGACCCAGAACGTCAATGCGCATCACGCTCGCGGTAAATATAAGAATGGTGAATATAACCACGGCTTAAGCGGCGGTAATGGTATGTTGACCCTAATCGACTCTCAAGGTAATGAGTTCAGCCACGAAATCGGTCATCATTATGGCTTGGGTCATTATCCTGGTGAACAGAACGGCGATTTCTTTTGGGCCGAGCATCATGCCAATAGTGGCTGGGGCTATAATGGCGTCAGAAACAAAATGCGCAGCAACTTAGACTGGCCACGACAGGTCGAGGGTGATGGTCTCACTGGTAAACCTCTTTTCTTAGCCACCTATGGCTATGGTCGCGATGCGATGTCTGGTGGATCACAGAGTGGCGCTTATTCAAACTATACTCACTATACGGGTTATAGTACAAAAATTAAGATACAGCCAGCATTTGATCGGGCTGTATTTGACGCTGATTCACCAACTGGCTATAAGAAATGGAATGCTGAGCTCAGAAAGATGGAAGTCATCCAGCCTAAAGTGTGGAAAGAATCCAAAAACGTTTGGTACAACAGTACCGACGGTAATTACTTAAAACCACGCTTACAAGGCGTGCCAGTATTTACCATTTTAGGCGGTTATGACCCTGTCGCGCAAAAAGGCATCATTTATCCAGAAGCACGTGGTAACTGGGGCAACGTTTTTGAGCTACCGACACCGCATAACTCGCTTGAATCAGCAAGCTGCTGGTTAAGCGTTACTTATAGTAATAACACGATTAATGATATTGCGTTGGCTCCTAATCGGATGACCAGTAACGCCAATAAGTTCCATATTAATTTAGCGATTGCAGACAACCCTAAAAAAGTAGATTTATACTGTAAAAAGGTCAATGAAGCACAAGTACAGCTCTCAACCATTGATATTCGTCAATATAGTGATGTGATTAAACCCGCGGTTACCTTTGGTAAAGAACAGGGCTATACGGCACTAAGAAAGGTAGAATTGCCAATCTTAGAGCAGAAACTTCTTGCTCAAGCAGAAAATTCGACTATTAGTTTAGACGCCAACGGTCAGTTATTATATGATTCTTACAAAGAGTATCGTGATGAGCTTAGCCCTTTAGCACTCCAAACATTAGAGCGTTATGAGAAGCAGCAAGAAACTCTAAATCGTCTAAACCGTTGGGTCAATGTCTATCGTACAGATTTAATCAAAAAAGAGCCTGAAGCACTTACCGAATTTCAAAAGTTTGTTGTAGATTTAGAGCTACAAGATGACAAACCTTTAGATAATGTGACTACTATCCGTAATGGCAACAACTGCCTTAAAGTTGAAACTCTAGAAGATGGTAAGTTAAATAGCTTTATTAGTGGTCCAAGTGGCTGTACTGGTGACGACTCTGAACAGTGGATTTACGATCTTAAAGGTAAAATTCACAGCAAAATGGCATTAGACCAGTGTTTAACGGAACAAGGTTCTTGGGTGGTTTTGGGTGCTTGTAGCTTGGACTCGCCAGCGCAAGTTTGGGAGATGAACGGTGCTGACCAAATCAAACAAGGCAACAAATGCTTTGATTTGCGTACTGGTAACTTAGTAGATAATCGCGGAAGCTTAATTACTTACAATTGTAGTGGTGGCTGGAATCAGAAGTGGACAACGCTGACTAAAAACCCAAGCTTTATCTTAGGGACCGCAGGTAACAATCTACCGTTAATCGTAGATAGTCTGCAAAAACAGCCAGTATCGACGGATGATATGCAAACGCGTTCATTAAGTATGGACAGTAAAGAAGAGCCTTCAGTATTAGCAAAACTAAGCACTGCGATAAGCACTTGGATTGACAATCTAGTCAGTTAACAAAACAATCCATTACGCTAAAAATAAGCTCCTATGATAGGGGCTTATTTTTTACTAAATTTTTAATCTTTGTGGCTTATATGGTAAGGTAATTTACTCTTCAGAGGTTTTATTAGCCAAATAAAATCGTAGCTTAGTAATAAAAAATGGGTCGCTTTTTAGGTCATTTGTGGAGCATATAATATTGAATAGACACTCTGAAAGTGGCTGGTTTAACTCGGCATTGCTGACAATAACGCACAGACTAAAGCAGTTTGCCCAGTTATGGTCGCTACAGACACTGACCGATATGCCTGATCGACTAAGAAACCTATGGCAGCAGCTTATCGGCTCTTATTGGTTTATCCCAACGGCTTGCGTCATCGTTGGAATATTGCTTGCGGCTTTATTGGTCACTATCGATCAACACTTTGACCGCGAAACAGTCCGAGAGATTACCTTTGCTTTTACCGGTGACGACGATGCGGCGCGCGCTATCATGACAGCGATTGCAGGGGCTGTACTGGGCGTAGCAGGCACGACCTTTTCCATTACAATCGCCGTGCTATCGATGGCCTCTTCGCAATTTGGCCCACGGCTGTTGCGCAATTTTTTAACCGATACACCTAACCAGTTTGTATTGGGGGCGTTCATTGGCACCTTTAGTTATAGTTTATTGGTGTTAAAATCCATCCATAAATATGACGTGGCTTTTGGTGTGCCACAGCTCGCAGTGACTTTTGCGATTATCATGGCAATTATATGTGCGCTGTTACTGGTGTACTTTGTACAGCATATGGTACATGCCATTCAAGCCTCACATGTAATTCAAAACGCCAGCAATGATGCGATTAACAATATTCACTATTGGTATCGTAATCATTGCGATATCCAGCATCAACGCGATATAGAACATCATAACATTGAACAGTTTCATCACTGGTCAGCGATGCCCATCTATCCACCAAGCTCAGGTTATGTTCAACAATTTTACCTTGAGTCACTGATTACACTGACACAAGACTATGGTGGCGTGGTGCAAATGCGTATTAATCTTGGTGATTATGTCACTGACAAAAATGTCATCGGTTATTTTTACCAGCGTCCAGCAGATCATCCAAATAATCGACAAAAAACAGCGACGCCATCTTTAGCTGTTGTGCCGCGTGCCCCTGACGGACTTTTTTGGCAACGCTTTGCAGGCTGTATACGTATCGAACAACGACTGGCTCATTCTAACGATATTGCTTATAGCTTGGGACAAATGACTGAAATCGCCGTCCGTGCCTTATAGCCTGGTATCAATGATCCAAAAACAGCGGTCAACTGCGTACAATCACTAACCAGTTGCTTAAGTATTATGATGCGTCGTCAGCCGCCCAGTCCCTATCATTTTTATACACCAGCACAAAACGATGATTCATCGAAAGCCGAAGTTAAACAGCGACGCTTGGCTATATTAGCCATAGTTACTCATACTCCCAAAATATCTGATTTTATCAATACCTCGCTTGGCGAGATACGTCGGTATGCAGCAGCTGATTTGATGGTCTTAAAAGCGCTATGTCAGGCGATGGTCAATCTAAGTTATGCTCGCGTAAATAACGCACAGCAGCAAACCTTATTGCATGAGATAAAACTGATTGAGCGCGCAGGAGAAGAAAACCTAAGCTATCAAGAGCTGATAGATGACTTGAGCGCGATGTGCCAACAAGCCCAACAATTCATACTTAGCAACGATGCTCATCATCAGTATTTTGACTATGTTAGCGCGTTTGACGCCCATATTCGCCAAGCATTACAAACGCAATCAAGATAGGTTTTTCCTACTGATAATGTGATACATACCGCTGAGGTAAGAATAAAAAACAACTAAAATCGAAATAGAAACATTCTAATCCTTATAAGCACTAAGCTTAAGACCATTCATCATTACTTGAGAATTTTTTCATGGCCCCTACCAGTAGCCTAACCATACTTGAAATCAGCGCGATATTCTTATCAATCACAGCCCTATTAACTTACGTTAACCATCGTTTTATTGGTCTACCGACCACGATTGGCGTGATGGTTATCTCCATTTTATTATCTATTGGCGCGATATTTTTGGGATTTTTGGGATTTGATCAGCTGATTGATTATGAAGTAAGCTTATTAGAGCAGCTTGATTTTACCGAAGTCTTATTAGATGGCATGCTCTCTATGCTGTTATTTGCAGGGGCGCTGCACGTCAATATCAGCGATTTAAAACGTTATAAACTGCCTATTGGTATCCTTGCTTGCGTCGGTACCATCGTCTCTGCGATGCTTATCGCTACGGTGCTTTATTTTATGCTGCCGCTGCTTGGTTTCGGTTTGCCGTTTCTTTGGTGTTTGCTATTCGGTGCTCTAATATCACCGACCGACCCCATTGCCGTAATGGGTATTTTGGCATCGGCTGGCGCGCCAAAAAGTATAGAAACGGTCATCGCGGGTGAATCATTATTTAACGATGGTATCGGCGTCGTCATCTTTGTATTGCTGCTAGGGATTTTATCCAGTGGTGATATCCCAACCGCCAATTATGTGGCGCATACCTTAGCGGTTGAAGCTGGTGGCGGCATTATTTTTGGCTTAGTACTTGGGGCGATTTTGTATTACATGCTGAAAAGTATCGATAGCTATCAAGAAGAAGTGTTATTAACGCTTGCTGGTGTGATAGGTGGTTATGCACTCGCCAGCCATTGGCATTTATCAGGACCACTCGCCATGGTGATGATGGGGTTGATGGTTGGGAATCGCGGACGAGCATTGGCGATGAGCGATAAAACGCGGCATTATATTGATTTATTTTGGGAATTAATCGATGAAATTCTCAATGCTATTTTATTCGTACTCATCGGTTTAGAAGTAGTGATGATTGCTTATTCGGGTAATTTATTTATCGCCGCTGGTTTGACAATTGTCATTGCCCTACTTGCGCGTTTTATCGTTGTAGGTATGACGACCAAAACCTTTCATCGTCAGCTTGATTTGCCGACAGGCGCTTGGAAAGTGCTGACATGGGGCGGATTACGTGGGGGTATTTCGGTTGCCTTAGTGTTGCAGTTACCACTGGGCACCGAGCGAGATATTTTATTGGCGCTCACTTATGCAGTGGTTATATTCTCTATCTTGGTGCAAGGTTTGAGTATTGGCAAAGTCGCCAAAAGCATTCGCACTGATAAGAGTACAGCAAAGCCATAATTTATAACCAGTTTTAAGCCAATCGTTTTAGCAAAAAAAAGCCAGCATAAGAGAGTATCTTACGCTGGCTTTTTCATACACATTCAGTTTTTTTATAGGCGCTATAATAAGCCCTTTTTATATCAAGCCTTTACGCTTCATATTACGATAGACCACGACCACAATAAGAAGATTCGAGACTAATATTCCAAGCTTAAACCAATCAAATGGGCTAACGATTAGATAGTAAAGCTCAATAGGAATAAACACCCCATAACCCAGCACACCAAACCAATACGCCCATGTTTTATCTTGCCATAAGCCATAAGCCTCAAGAAAACGTAGGCTAGCGTAAGCAAAGATTAATAACAAGAATAATGACCAGTTTTTACTTGCCTGCTGGGCAATCCGTACTGCACTGTCAACTTGCGGTGCCAGTAGCTGTCCAAAAGTCTGTTGCCAAGAAGCAGTCGCTGTCGTCAGCCAATGCTCAAGGTCAGTATGCCATGACCATAAAGCCCCCGCCCCTAATAGTGCACCGACCCCCTTAACCACCTCATAGATTGCCACCGCTTTGATAGATTCACTGGCAGTACCGTGCGACTTGATGGTTTGGTTGTGCAAGTGATGATCGTTATCCTTCGAGGATGGTTGCAGACTATCATCCTGCCCAGGCAAATTAGCCAAAGAAAGTCTCCACAACGCGGCCTTGCAACTGCTGATTAAAGAATGGCGTGTTTTTACCATTGGACAGCATGGATTGGGCGGTCACTTGCCACTCCAAATTAGGATCCACCAGTACTGCGCCGCCGATTTTTTCATATTGCTCACTAATACCAGCGATTTTCGCCGGATTGAGACAGATTTTATCGACGAGTTGCTCTAAGGTTAACACCTCATCATTGACTAGCTGACAAGCCAGCGCCATAAAGGTATCAAAATTTGAGATGCCTGGTGTACTCTCAGAAAATGGGGCTTTTTTGGCGGTACTGTTCAATGGTTCATGATGGCTACATATCGCGTCAATGGTGCCATCTTTTAGACCACGGCGAATGGCTTGCTGATCGGTATTACTACGCAGGGGTGGTAATACATAGGCTTGGGCGTTAAAACCCTCTAAATTATCATCGGTCAAATACAACTGATGCATCGCCACATCGCAAGTCACGGGCAGACCTTTATCTTTTGCCCAGCGCATCAATTCGATTGAAGATTTACACGACAGTTGACTAAAGTGAGCGGCGATGCCTGTTTCTTCAACCATTAGCAACTGCGTTGACAAGGCAACCGTTTCAGCGATCCAAGGAATCCCTTGCAAGCCGTGATATGACGCGATATAACCTTCATGCGCCACGCCATCACCAGATAGACTCGGTTCATCAGGATAAAAGAATACTTTCATATTAAAAGTCGCGGCGTATTCCAGTGTACGCAGTAATACTAAATCATTGCGAAAAGGGCGGCGCGCATTAGAAACGGCTATGCAACCGCCTTTTTTAAGCCCAGCGATATTTGATGGGCGCTCACCTTCTAAACCAGCAGTCAATGCACCCAAAATATGCAAATATATGCCGCCATCACCAAGCGCGCGCTCACGTAAGCCTTTTAATAATGAACCGTTCTCTAAGATAGGATTGGTATCAGGAGGAATGACCACATGCAAAAAACCATTGCCACGAGCAGCGCGCCCTTCTGACTCCAAAGTGCCATGTTGCTGTTGCCCTGGTTCACGTAGGCGGGCGCACAGATCCACCAAAGGCGGCAGTAGCCACATTTCACGACCAGCTTCGAGTGACGCCAACTTATCTGTCGCAGCACTTGATAGTGAGTCTTTAAATGATTGAGGAAGATGGTTAAGTATCGGTGCATCCGTATTTAACATAGTTGTCATGAGCGTTATTACCGTATCAATAAAATGGGATAAATAAATATAAAACAGCGAGGCAGAGGATTATTTGCTCGCAGCTTGGTGAGCGCGCTGACCTTCCATAGCTAATGACAGTACTGCCATACGAATAGCGATGCCGTTATTCACCTGTTTTAAAATCACTGACTGGTCGCCATCGGCAACGCTTGATGCAATCTCAACACCGCGGTTCATCGGCCCTGGATGCATGACCAACGCATCGGGCTTGGCCAATGCCATGCGCTCTGGTGTAATACCGTAGTGTTTATAATATTCACTCGATGATGCCAATAGTGGCGAGCCGATACGTTCGTTTTGAATTCTTAATCCCATAATGACATCACAGTCCGTGACACAGTCATTCATATCTTCATAGACTTGTACCCCAAAACGCTCAATACCTTTCGGTAATAAGGTACGCGGCGCACAGACGCGAATGTCTTTGACACCTAAGGTCTGTAGTGCACTGATATCTGAGCGCGCCACTCGCGAATGCTTGATATCGCCAACGATAGCCACTGACAATTCCTCAAATGGGCGCGGCGCTTCACGATGAACAGTGAGCATGTCGAGCATCCCTTGCGTTGGATGCGCATGCCAGCCGTCGCCGCCATTAATAATAGCAATATCTGGTGTTACTTCGGTTGCCATAAAATGGGCAGCACCTGACGCTGAATGCCGTACCACAAAAATATCTGCCGTCATGGCTTGTAGATTCCACAGCGTATCGCGCAAGCTTTCACCTTTTTTGGTACTAGAGCGCTCGATATCGATATTGAGCACATTGGCACCGAGACGCTTTTCGGCTACTTCAAAGGTCGTACGGGTACGCGTGGACGGTTCAAAAAACAAATTCATCACCGTATAGCCTTCGAGCTCAGGACGGTTAATGAGCTGTCCGTTATCATCAAAAAACGTCTCTGCTTTGGCAATAATAGCCTGCAACTGCGCCTTATTAAGACCTTCTACCCCCAAAAAATGACGAATACTGCCATCGCTATTAAGCTGCGGACGACTTAACGACGCATCAAGTTTCTCATGAATGGTATCAGGGTCGAATTTGGCATAATCCGTTGGCGAGACGGTCTGAGTTGAGCGGCTATCGATAGAATTTGGCATAATGGCAGGTCTTTATTGTTGGTTTATATGATTTAATAATCATTATTTATGCGTTTTTTGGCGATTTATAGTCGACGATAAGCACAGAGACAAGGACATTTTGGCACTTATTTGCTACAATTTACCCCAGTGGCAGTGAGAGACATAGCGCCGTAAAAAACAGCCATTGTTATCCTCTTGGGCAGTAGCCATAGACCTGTCAAAACCATCATCAAAAATCCGCTTAGCCAAACGATAAATAAATAATAATAGTGATAGTGTAGCTGATTTTGTGGTCAGGACAAAGATGCCGTGCGAGGTATTTAAAAATTTACCAGATTTAGGTCTGTAACGTGCGACCCAACCGATTTTCCAACCCCTTATTTAATCCTTAGTTTCAGTAGCCTTTATTTTAACAGCATTTATTAGGAAGCCTTATGACAACCCTTACAGACTATCTCAATGATTATTCGCCCAATCCTGCACTGAGTGACGTTATTACGACTGTCACTGACGTGGGTAAAACCATCTCACAATTATTGAGAAAAGGAGCGCTAGCAGACATTCTAGGCGAAGCTGGCAACCAAAACGTCCAAGGTGAAGAGCAAAAGAAACTAGACGTACTGGCCAATGACTTATTATTAGATGCTTTGGCGAAAAATACCCATTGTGCAGGTGTTGCCTCAGAAGAGCTTGACGATGCTACCCCTGCTAATGCAGATGGCAGTTTGTTGGTATTGTTCGATCCACTTGATGGTTCATCAAACATCGATATTAATATGGCCGTTGGCACTATCTTTTCTATTTTACCGTACCAGCGCCAAGGTCAAGTCAGTGAGAATAGCGACTTCTTGCAAGCGGGTAATCAACAGTTAGCCGCCGGTTATTTGTTATATGGTACCTCTACCGTACTAGCGCTAACTATCACCGATCATGTCGTGATGTTTAGCCTAGATCCTGACACTAACGATTATGTATTGATACAAGAAAACGTGCACATCAATGCCGATACCAGCGAATACGCCATCAATGCTTCAAACTACCGCTACTGGCGCGCACCCATGCAGCAGTATATCGATGAGTTAATTGCCGGCGAAACGGGTGTTCGTGGTCGCGATTTTAATACGCGCTGGGTGGCTGCCATGGTCGGTGATGCGCATCGTATTTTATGTCGCGGTGGTCTCTTCACTTATCCGTTCGATACCAAATATGCCAATAAAGCGGGCAAATTACGCTTGATGTATGAAGCCAATCCAATGAGCTTATTGATTGAGCGTGCGGGTGGCGCTGCTACTGATGCAGTCAATCGCATTTTAGACATAGAGCCAACCGATATTCACCAACGCGTCCCAGTGGTACTAGGCAGCAAAAATGAAGTCGATTATGTTAAAAATCTGCATGTAACTTACGCTAATAAATAAGCACTTTGCCTTTACTTTGATAATAATCAGTATAAAGCCAGAGCATTTGTAATACTTTATACTGATTGTTTAATTTTTTTATATTTTTTTCTAAGCGATCTACTATGGTAGCAAATCCCACCGAGCTTATTACCTCAGATAAAAATACGACCGTTAAACTTGTCAAATCCTTGTTAACGCAAGCGCGGCAGCGGAAGAAGCAAGGTCAAACGGTGATTGAGGGCGTGCATCTCATCGATGCGGCGCTGCGTAGCGACTACCCGTTTGCTCAAATCCTACTCGCGGAGTCTGCGCACAACCATCCCGAGGTTCAGCAAATTTTGACGCGCTTGCCTACTTATACGCCTATTTTAACGTTATCAAATTCGCTGTATGAGAGCATTCGTAGCTTAGGTACTGGTATCGATATCATGGCAATTATTAAAGTACCAACGCCTCATTTATCGATGATTAATGATGACTGCTTGATTTTAAATGATGTGCAAGACAGCGGCAATGTGGGCACCCTATTACGCACCGCAGCAGCGGTTGGCATTAAGAACATACTCTGTACCAGCGCTACGGCACAAGCGTGGTCCCCTAAGACATTACGAGCAGGCATGGGCGCTCAGTTTGCCCTGACTATTTATGAAGATCTAAGTGTGCAAGATATTTTAGACCATGTACAAACACCGCTATTTGCGACCAGCTCACATACTGATACGGTGATTTATCAACATGACTTAAAAAAACCTATTGCTTGGATTATGGGGCATGAAGGACAAGGCGTTTGTGATGAGCTGATGCAGTGCGCCACCCCTATCGCTCTACCACAGCCTAATGGTCAAGAAAGTCTGAATGTCGCCATTGCAGGCTCATTATGCTTGTATGAAACACTACGTCAAAGAAACTATGCCTAAAATATTCTGTCATGTATGTAGCCCATGCAAAGCATGGGCTGAATAAATATAGTGATTCAGTCAATGCTTTAGGTAGAGTTTATTTTCTCAACTACATATAGAAACTAACCTTGTGCTTCCATAAAGCTTGCAGAATAGTTGTTTGGTGCATTAAAGTTAGTAAAACTAATGCTAATGGATTTCTCCAGTCCATTCACACAATGCCACCACCCTATAGGAATAAATAGCGCCTCGCCAGCTTTAATAGTGACTTCAACTGGGGTCACATGTTGCATTAATGGATGTTCCTTTAAATCAAAATTAGGAAAATCTACTTCACTATAAACGTGCAAATCATTATAGAGCCAAGGCACTTGCCACGCTGGAATCAACGTAACCTTCTTAAAGCCATATACTTGAACCAACATGTTGTTAGTTAAGTCATGATGCAATGGCGTAAAGGTACCTTTGGGTCCCATCCAGAAATAGGTACTAAAAGCTGCATCATTATCTAAAAGCTGGCGATAGCCTTCACCAAAATCACCGATGTCATCCAATACTGGTCTAATGGCTTCAACGTTTTGTTGTGTGTTATTAGCAGTCATATAGTAGTTATTACTTTCACCGTCATTTTCTATCATATTGACAAATTCAGACATCAGCATTGATTTACGATACTTATCGGAATGACGTTCAAAAAGCGCATCAGTCTCGCGATTAAACTGCACCTGAATTTCCGCATCGCCTATCGTATCTGCAAAATAATGCGGGCTCCATTTCTTCAGTGCTGGCCAATGATCGATACCTTTTTTAAGCACCACTGGCTTATGCTTACTATAGTAATCCTTGATAAATACCTCAAACAGCGGCGTATCAATCACCTCAATTTGTTGGCTGTAGCCGGGATCTAACTTGGCTAAGTCGTCACAAGTATTAAGAAGCCATTCTCGTTTTTTTAGTAGCTTGGTGGCTTTAACGCCTGCTTGTAGGTAAGGGCTTTTAGAGGCCGTCTCTATTTCTAGCAATATCTCTGCGTGACTAAAGCCTTGCTTAGCCAATACTTTCGCAATACTGTTTTTACTCGTGCCTTCAAGCAAATTGGTAGCGACCCATCCTTTCCAATTATTTGGCAGTCTACGAATTGATTGTTTACTGTCGTTTGCCGCCACCTTGGAATCATCACTCAGAGCGGCTTTGATTTGAGTGTCTGAAAAGTGATTATCCTTTAGCGTTTGAACAATTGTTTCTGCTTGGACACCGCGAATTATATTAGTCGCTACCCAGTCATTCCATTCCTGAGGTAAGCGTTCTGACGTGTTTAATTCTGCCTTCATTAGCATCTCCTAATCCCTTAATGTACTAATTAATTGGTCTATCATGTAATCATCTATTATTGAGTATAGTCAGTTAATTATCACTATAATCTTGCTCTACAAATTAAACTATAACGTTAATATAATAGCTTACATTCATATAGTAGCGGACATTTATCCATTTGACTAGAGCATGTCCGCAGTTCAAAAATGCAGATAAAAACAAGATGAACTGTAGCTATACAAGAAACAGCGAAATCATGTCAGCATTGACAATACTCCACAAAAAAGCCTTCGATTCATTGAACCGAAGGCTTTATGACTTATGATATATTAAGCGACATTAAACGCTTAACTGTTTAAACTTAAACCTTGCTAGTAAGCTCAGGTAATGCTGTAAATAAATCAGCTTCTAAGAAGTAATCAGCAACGCTAGCGATAGGTGCTTCTGGGTCATTGTTGATAGCAACAATAACTTTAGAATCTTTCATACCCGCTAAATGCTGAATCGCGCCTGAAATGCCCGCTGCGATATATAAGTCTGGTGCAACGATTTTACCCGTTTGACCGACCTGCATATCGTTTGGTACATACCCTGCATCAACAGCGGCACGTGATGCACCAACGGCAGCGCCAAGTTTATCAGCCAATGGTTCGATATATTTGGTGAAGTTTTCACCATTTGCCAATGCACGACCACCAGAAACCACAATGCCTGCTGAAGTCAATTCAGGACGGTCAGATTTCGCCATCTCTTCATTAACGAAGCTTGCTTTGCCAGTTTCTTGCACGTTGTCGATTGTCTCAACAGTAGCTGAACCACCTTCGCTTGCTACTGGGTCAAAAGCCGTGGTACGTACTGTCATAACAACTTTATCTTCTGTGGTCTTAACAGTTGCTGTGGCGTTACCAGCATAGATAGGACGCTCAAATGTTTGCGCATCTACGACGGCTGAGATTTCTGATAGCATGCTTACGTCAAGTAAAGCGGCAACGCGTGGCATAAAGTTCTTACCAGTAGTGGTAGCAGGTGCAAGGATATGGCTGTAATCACCCGCGATATCAGCAACCAATAGCGCGACGTTACCCGCCAATTGATGCTCATAAGCAGCGTTGTCTGCTAATAATACTTTAGTCACGCCTTCTGCTTTAGCTGCTTGGTCAGCGACAGCTTGAGCACCACTACCTGCAACCAACACATGGATATCATCACCCATTTGCTTAGCAGCAGCGATGGTATTCAAAGTTGCCTTTTTTAGACTGGCATTGTCATGTTCTGCATATACCAAAATTGCCATGATTTTAATCCTTTTTTGTTCATATCATCTATTCATGCGGTTGTTTGTGTACAAAGCTGTTTGAGCAACTATTATTTTATATAAAATAAATCAGTTAAATCTATAGCCTTGTACAGGATATGCCGTAGCGAAGTATCCAATCATTGAAACATTAAATGACTTTTGCTTCGTTTCTTAGCTTATCGACCAACTCATCCACTGAACCCACTTTGATGCCAGCTTTACGTTCAGCAGGTGGCACAACTTTAATGATCTCTTGCTTAGAGGCCATATCAACACCAAAATCAGCAGGCGTTTTTTCGTCAAGTGGCTTTTTCTTCGCTTTCATGATGTTAGGCAATTTAGCATAACGAGGCTCATTCAAACGTAAATCAGTGGTAATAACCGCTGGTAGCTCAAGTGCTAGCGTCTGTAAACCACCGTCGATTTCACGAGTCACGTTTACTTTATCGCCTTCAACTTTTACTTCTGATGCAAACGTACCCTGACCAATACCCATCAATGCCGCTAGCATCTGACCAGTCTGATTGTTATCATCATCAATGGCTTGCTTACCCAATAAGATAATATCAGTGCCTTCACTCTCGGCGATATTTTTGAGGATCTTAGCAATTTGTAATGGATACGGCTTGTCATCAGTCAACACTAAAACACCACGATCAGCGCCCAATGCTAACGCTGCACGAATTTGCTCTTGTGATTCTTTTGGACCGATTGAAGCAACAATGATTTCATCAATCACACCCGCTTCTTTTAGACGAACCGCTTCTTCTACTGCAATCTCATCAAAAGGATTGATTGACATCTTAGTGTTTGATAAATCAACGCCAGAGTTGTCAGCTTTTACACGAACTTTTACGTTGTAATCAATGACACGCTTGACCGCTACTAATGCTTTCATACGTTCCTCGTTTATTAATGTTATGAATTAAAAATTGTCAGTTAAGAACCAAAGGTTCATTTTTTAAACTGTCGTTCAAAATACTACTTAGGATTGTTACTGCGTCAACAGATAGTAGTTAATTAAGCAAGAAGAAACAATACCGAAAATGGTATTAGTATCACACTACTCATTGATAAAATCTGCTAAAGCTAAGCCAACCGTTATTATCAGACCCCTGTATCTTGCGTGACCACAGGCATAAGGTCAAGACAACGCCGTGAATAATGCGTCATAAATTTGTCACCATTCTATAATAAATAGTTTATAAGTGCACAATTTTACAGCCTTCTTTAACCTACATTCTCAATATTTCACCTGTTTTTAGCACTGTCAACACGATAGTTACTTAATGGATTGTTGTGATCTATCTCGTTGGCATCCATCGAGCACAACAACCAAAAACTCAAAATCTACGATTTTCTATTTTTACTGGAACCAATCAACAACTCACTGTCGCGTATATCATCGAATAATGACCAGTCAGGCGTAACTGCATTATTTTTGATGACACTCATATTCCCTGTGGTTTCCATAATGACAGCAAATACTTCCGTTTTAGACTTGATCCCATTCTTGCGCAAAACCTGTTGAACATCACTGGTACTGAGATTGGCCTCTTTTAAATTTCCACTAAAATACTCGCCATGCGCCATTAATATAATGGCTCGATTGTCTATCAGAGATTTTAAGGGTTTGAATTTACGCCTAATAAATGAGATAACCCCTTGAATCACAAACAATACTGCGACAGCAAACAGCCCTTGCATTAATGACGGTGTGTCTGATAGCACCGTTGAAGCGAGTATACTGCCAATACCGACAGTCATCGCAAAATCATGGCTTGAGAGCTTGGAGAAACTTCGCAACCCCATCAATCTTGTAAACAACATTAACCCTAAATAAAAACCGATTGCAGATAGAGAAATACCCAGCACTTGCTGCCAATCGATTGAAAACCATGCCTCCCACTTCATAAAACAACCTTATTTTGTTATATCTTTTTTGAGTCAGTGCTGATGACTGACAGCTAGTACCAGTATGCTTTTGATGATTTTACGTTTATAGCGAGAAAAATGGCATAAAAAAAGCAACCTGATAAGAGGTTGCTTTTTTTTAGAGTTGAAACAGTATTTTTATTGTTTTAACAAACAAAGGCATCAATGCATATTGATAATCTTACTGTCATCAAGCTTACTGACTAATCAGCTTACCAGATGTCAAATGAGATTAGATAGCTTCGATTTGCTCGGCTTGTGGGCCTTTTTTGCCATCACCTAAGATGAAAGACACTTTTTGGCCTTCGGCTAGAGTTTTGAAACCACCACCTTGGATAGCGCTGTAGTGAGCGAATACGTCTTGTCCGCCATTGTCTTGAGCGATAAAACCAAAACCTTTAGCTTCATTAAACCACTTTACAGTGCCTTCAACTTTATCTGACATAAATTTTCCTAACTCTTTAACTGTTGGCGAGACGTGTGTCATCACCGATTAATTGATATATACCCAAACTATTTTCTGCTAAATGCAACAGTCAATATGATCAAAATATCGTTAGATAACTTGAAATTACGACCTAAAATCTTTTGAGTACAGGCTGATTATAGCAGCTTTTTATAATCGCAACAGGTTAAATTGATGATTTTTGTAAATAACGATAATCCGTTTTGAAAAGTCACGAAAGCCAATTAAATACTATCTAATACATTGATAAGAAAGATATTTTATATCATTTACTATCTATCATTCTAACGTAAAGGTGTCATTTAAGTTGGTGACAGCATTATCTCAAATAATAAATAGGTGATAAGTCAGCATATGCTTCATTGAGATATCGGTAGCCACGGTGAACTTAATACTAACAAACAAAGCGCAAAAAATATCAGCGAAAATGACTGACTATAGGCGATGTATTTAGCAGGTATCACCAAGTCTTTAGGAGAATCAGGAATACCTTTACGTTTTAGTAAACGCGTCCCGTATATCCATCCAAAGGTAGTATAGATGCCATAAGCAGCAGGTACTGTAATGGCTAGTGGCGTCAAATCAATCACATATAATATGACAACGGAAATAAAGAACCACAAAGTATCCAAGAGTGAGCTGATTTGAAAAAACTTAGACTTAGGCAATTTGCCATCGGTTTTTTTGAGCATCTCCCCTTCTATCCATATTAAAACAGCTACCACAGCGCTAAGAGTAATATATACGAATTGCGGCGTTAGCCAGTCTGGATAAGATATTTGCACAACACACAACCTATAATCTATAAAAAATAAGAACGCGCAACTCAATCGTCTTGATAATTAACCAGCAATTGGTTGCACTAAGAATATTCAAAAAAATCAATGAAGGCTAAATATATGAGGCATCGATTGGTGGTTTTCAACCAACACCAAAGCGATTGTGGTTAAAATTTCACTAAAGTAGTGCAAACTAAAAAAGCCCACACTATTAAGTAATAGCATGGGCTCTTAGGTCTATATCAGCGATTAATCTCTTAATAGCCTAATACTGAATTAGTTTTTTTCTTTATCGATGATTTTGTTACCACCGATCCAAGGCATCATGCCACGTAGCTTAGCGCCAGTGATTTCGATTTGATGCTCTGCATTGTTACGACGACGAGCAGTCATTGATGGATAGTTGGTTGCGCCTTCAGAGATAAACATCTTCGCGTACTCACCAGACTGAATGCGTTTTAGGGCATTACGCATGGCTTCACGTGATTGCTCATTGATGACTTCAGGACCAGTTACATATTCGCCATATTCAGCGTTGTTACTGATTGAATAGTTCATGTCAGCGATACCGCCTTCATACATGAGGTCTACGATAAGCTTAAGCTCATGCAAGCACTCAAAGTAAGCCATTTCTGGGGCATAGCCAGCTTCAGTTAAGGTTTCAAAGCCCATTTTCACTAGCTCTACTGCACCGCCGCAAAGTACTGCTTGCTCACCAAATAGGTCAGTTTCAGTTTCATCTTTAAAGGTTGTTTCGATAATACCTGAACGACCACCACCAACGCCAGCAGCATATGACAATGCCAATTGTTTGGCTTGACCTGAGGCATCTTGATAGATAGCGATAAGATCAGGAATACCACCGCCTTTTGCAAACTCTGAACGTACCGTATGACCTGGTGCTTTTGGTGCAACCATAATGACATCAAGATCACCACGTGGAACGACTTGGTTATAATGAATCGCAAAACCATGAGCAAAGGCTAGGGTCGCGCCCTCTTTGATGTTAGGCTCAATCACGTCGTTATAAAGCTCTTTTTGAAACTCATCAGGCGTCAAAATCATGATGACATCAGCGGCTTTTACCGCTTCTTCTACTTCAGCTACTTTCAGACCTGCGTTTTCCGCTTTTTTCCATGAGCCAGAGTTAGCACGTAGACCAACGGTCACATCAACGTCTGAATCTTGTAGGTTAAGCGCGTGTGCATGGCCTTGTGAACCGTAACCAATGATGGCAACTTTTTTGCCTTGGATGATTGATAGATCACAATCTTTATCATAATAAACGTTCATAAACAGAGTCCTTTTCCTAAATCATGGCTTGCCATGGATAAATAAACACTTAAATTATAATCACCTTATCGAAGTGATGGGTGAGATAAGCGCTATGTTAATGTTTGAATAAATAATTTGACCTACAATAGGTACAGTAAGCGCTCATTATAAACTGAGCGTTTTTTCGCCGCGTGCAATACCAATCACACCCGAACGCACCACTTCCATAATACGTTCACGACCAATCACATCAATAAAGCCATCAAGTTTGGCTTTGTCACCGACGATTTGAATGGTATATAGATTGGCGTTCACATCAACGATTTGTGCACGGAAAATATCGGCACTGCGTTTAATCTCTTCACGTACGCCACCCGTTGCCCGTACTTTTATGAGCATCAACTCGCGCTCGACGTGTACGGTATCTGATAGATTAAGCACTTTAACCACTTCAATCAATTTATGCAATTGCTTGGTGATTTGTTCTATTTTTTCAGGTGACGTAATAGTGGTCAATGTTAAGCGAGAAATACTCGAGTCGTCTGTTGGCGCAACGTTCAAAGTTTCAATGTTGTAGCCACGTTGAGAGAACAAACCGACCACTCGCGACAACGAACCCGCTTCGTTTTCCATCAATACCGAAATCAGATGTTGTTGTTGCATTAGGTACGCTCCCCTTTTGTTAACCACATATCACGCATTGCTTGCCCAGCGATTTGCATCGGATATACATGCTCGTTACGATCGACATAAACGTCAATAAATACCAATCTATCTGTTATTGCCATGGCTTCCGCCAATTGCGCTTCCATGGTCGCAGGATCAGTAATCTTGATACCGACGTGACCATAGCTTTCAGCGAGTTTGACAAAGTCTGGTAGTGAATTCATATAAGAATGGGCATGACGACCTTCATACAGCATATCTTGCCACTGCTTCACCATACCTAATTGGGCGTTATTTAGATTTAAGATTTTAACTGGCAAATTATATTGTAAGCAGGTTGAGAGCTCTTGAATATTCATCTGAATAGAGCCTTCACCCGTGATACAAACCACGTCACGCTCAGGGTTAGCAAGTTTGGCTGCCATCGCATACGGCAAGCCAACGCCCATCGTCCCTAAACCACCTGAGTTTAGCCATTGGCGCGGCTCATTATAGGTATAATAAAGCGCTGCAAACATCTGATGCTGACCGACGTCACTGGTGATAATAGCGTTACTATTCGTCACTTTATCTAAAGCTTGAACCACCGCTTGAGGCTTAATGCCATTATCAGTGCTGGTGTCATAACGCAGGCCATGACGCTTACGCCACTCATTAATCTGTGACCACCAATCCAACAATGCTGGTTGGTCTAGCTCTTTATCATCACCAACAATTTCTATGATATCGGTCAGGACAGATTTGACATCGCCCACGATCGGAATATGCGCATTAATCGTTTTTGAAATAGAGGTAGGATCAATATCAATATGAATAATCGTCGCATTCGGACAGAATTTTTTGACATTATTAGTGACACGGTCATCAAAACGTGCGCCAACTGCCAAGATGACGTCGGCATGATGCATGGTCATATTGGCTTCATAAGTGCCATGCATACCGAGCATACCCAAGAACTGACTATCAGAACCAGGGAACGCACCCAAGCCCATTAAGGTATTGGTTACTGGTAAATTTAAACGATGCGCAAGATTAGTAAGCTCTTTATGCGCATTGCCTAAAACAACACCGCCACCAGAGTAAATAATCGGACGCTTTGCAGCAAGCAGTGTTTCAACCGCTTTTTTAATCTGACCACTATGGCCTTTTAATGACGGCTGATACGAACGTATAAACACTTCTTCTGGATAAGCATAAGCAAACTTTTCACTTGGCGCGGTCATATCTTTTGGTACATCAATCACTACAGGACCTGGGCGTCCAGACTGGGCAATATAAAAGGCTTTTTTGACAATCATTGGGATTTCGCTAGCGTGGCGCACTTGAAAGCTATGCTTCACGATAGGACGTGATACACCGACCATATCTGTTTCTTGGAAGGCATCTTCCCCAATTAGGCTGCTAGGTACCTGACCTGCGATAACCACCATCGGCACAGAATCCATAAACGCTGTTGCGATAGCCGTTACGGTATTAGTAGCACCTGGACCTGACGTCG
The DNA here is from genome assembly GCF_044901245.1 of Psychrobacter sp. NPDC064578. Taxonomy (NCBI): domain Bacteria; kingdom Pseudomonadati; phylum Pseudomonadota; class Gammaproteobacteria; order Moraxellales; family Moraxellaceae; genus Psychrobacter; species Psychrobacter sp. NPDC064578. Next base: position 149,907 of record NZ_JBJDPI010000008.1, on the reverse strand, counting down.
CTAAGACCACCCCTGTCTGCCCTGTGACTCGCGAATAAGCATCTGCCATGTGACCGGCTGCTTGCTCATGACGTACTAAAATATGCTCGATATTTTCTTGTTGAAACAAAGCATCATAGATATGAAGAACCGCACCACCTGGATAGCCAAAAATATATTTGACGCCCTCATCAGTCAGTGATTGCACCAACATCTCAGCACCAGATAGCATTATAGGTTGATCACTACCCTCAGCGAGGCGTTGTTGCTTTTCTTCAAAATTTTTGGCGGCATTCCCCGTTTGGGTATGTCCCGTCATATTCGGACTTTGCGTGGTTTGCGTCACTGTCATCACCTTTTTTTTGTCAAGAATTGGCGTTCATTTATAAGAGAGAACCACGCTATTTACACAAGATGGTTCATCTTATAGAAATGGCTGCAAATCCTTATCCATATCAAGAATGTGTGCCCACTATCTCTAAGTAACGCTGTTTTATAAGACAGCAGGCTACTCAAACACAGCAATATATGTAGGGTCAGTTTTATGGCAGGAGTCTATCGATGTACAGTGACAAGATGCGCGTGCATCTATAAAAGAAGCTTATTATTGATAAATAGCAGATAGCATTTACAACAGATTGATTTATACAGAGGCATCGATATTCACAATTTAAATCACTCTCACAGCCAATACTAATTTGTAAAATGGTTAGATTTTACGACAGGCTTATTAAAAAGATTGAATTGCTGAATATTTTTCCATGTTTAATACAACCGCTAGAGTCACGCTTAGCGCATTTCAAATAATAAGTTTATCTTAGTCATTGTAGACAGATAAGTCCGGAGACAATACATAAAGTCATCGATAACAATCGTTATGATTACTATCTTTGCAATATCATTGTCACAAAGAAACGAAAACTGCGTAAGCCACTGATAAGTAACCTATCGTCCTCATTTTCAAGTGCCACGGCAATATCATAAAAGCCGCTCACTGACCAATCAACTGCTATTATATTCGATGGTTTGTGAGCTATTGTCAAGAAAAACTTCTAAAGCCCATCCCTAACTATTAGTTATTAAATAATATACATTCATAAGGATTATTTGTTAGAATCGAAAGCTGGTACATTTTTAGTACCATTCCAACACTTAAATGTTATATTGACACATATATACACATCTGTTTTTTACCCCTTGAGAGGATTGCTACTATGGCATATGCGTCTAAAATAAATACTGCTACCAAACTGCTTATGAGTACTGCGTATGTGCTAATACTGTCGATGAATGCCAGTCATGCTATTCAAGTTTATAAATCTGTCGGTGCACATGGTGAAGTCAAATACAGCCAACATGCGCCGCAAAATGGTAAAAACATTGAGCTGATTGAATTTCGTAGTGACGGCAGACAAAGCAATGCAGGACAATTGGCTGGCAAAACAGATGCCAATCAAAGTACTAACACTCAAAGCGTAGAAGAGCAAAGAGTTGCAGCGCTTGAAGCACGTATTAAAGAACAAGAAGCACAAGCCAATGCACAGCGTTGCCAGTCACTCCGCAATAATTTGACCAACTTGAATGTCGGCGGACGTATTTATGAGATGGATGCAAATGGCAAGCGTCAGTATTTAGACGGTCGTGAAATTGAGCTCAAACGTGAACGCGTACAGCAGGCAATTGATCAGTATTGTGGCAGCTCAACTACCTAGGCTTAATGCTAATTATAGACGTTAATCAATAGCTGCATCACATGACGAATGGCTGCTGGCATATCCTGAGCTTGTAGTCCTCGTTGTCCAACCAATAACGTATTATTACTCTGATTGACCAGCGTATCCCCTGCTAATCCATGTATAACAACCGCTTGATGCAAGCTTTGCATTCCTGATGATAAATCTTGTTGTGCTAGCAGACCAGCAATGACACCGGATAACACATCACCCATGCCAGCCGTCGCCATACCCGCATTACCGGCAGCACAAACATAAACGTGGTGCTCATCTAAGCCCTGCTCTAATATCAAAGAACCTGCGCCTTTTAGCACCCATTCACCACCATAAGTTATAGCGCACTGTTTTATCGCTTGTAGTCTATCGCTTTCCACCTCACTGATTCTCTTATTCAGTAATCTAGCAGTTTCGCCACTGTGCGGTGTCAAACAAACTTGATGATTAACGCTATATTCTCGCAGCTGACTGACCAATTCATGATGCTCTAATTGCAATGATGCCAAATGATAAAGTCCATCAGCATCAATCACTATTGCCTTTTTAGCTGTCATCGCAGTTTGTAGATACTTTATAAACAACACTTTTGCTTTTTCATCACGACCAAGCCCCATACCAATCGCAATCACAGTGGCTGACTTGATTAACTCCTGCACTCCGTCCATATCATGCAAATTAATCGTCATTGCATCTGGTAGCGAAGTTAATAGGGCGCTATGAAAAGCCTCATGGCAAGCAACTGTAATTTTACCCGATCCTGCCGCCATCGAGCTCGAAGCAGACAGTATCGCAGCGCCGCCCATACCTTGTGAGCCATCGATACGATTACCGCCAATAATCAGTACATGACCATAGCTACCTTTGTAGCTATTTTGACGGCGAGGACTTAGACCATATGCAGTAGTAATTAGTGTTGCTACTGGCATGAAAATTTTGCCATTTATTGGATAAGGTATCAGCGGTATATCAATTACCTTGCCGCTATGATCCATACCATCCTTGGTATGCAAACCGAATTTCCGTGCAATTAAACATAGCGTTATATCAGCTTGTATAGCCACATGCTCAAACACTTCGCCAGTCGAAGCCACCAAACCACTTGGAATATCAACCGCAATGGCCAAGGTGTTATTTCCTTCAGATAACTCATTAAAAGTGCTAATGGCCATTTTATAAATACCTGTAGGCGCACGATCCAGTCCAATACCAAACAACGCATCAATATAGACATCGGCTTGCAGATTACCACCTATTCCTTCTTGTAGATCACAAGCACTATTTTCAAAGCGTCGATAAGGGCAATTAGCCAATAGTGCCTCTTTTAGGGCTTTTTGTGCGTCGGAAAATACTGTTGTGTCATTGGTATCAAAATCATCACTCTCAAAACCCACTGTCACCACTTGTACCTGCCAACCCATTTGCTGTAAGTAATAAGCAATGAGCCAACCGTCGCCACCATTATTACCCTTTCCAACCCAAATGCTCACTCGATGCTGGCGCATATGACGACGAGGCACATAAGTAGTGGCTGATGGATATATGTTTAATTGTTTTTGTTCATATAATTGCTCTATGTGTTGCGCCATTTGCCAGGCTGCTTGTTTCATCAACCCAAAACTATCATGCCCCTCTACAAACCATGCTTGCTCCATCGCATAGAGTTGTTCACTGCTATATAACGGGATAGGTTTTGTACTTTTTATAGGTAATAAATTGGTCTGATTTTTCATAACTAATCCTTGAGTATTTTTTGCTGATTTTTTATTTTATTGAGATATGATTACTATCATTTAGCATCAGAGCAAACGCTTACATCAACGTATGTATCAATATGAATGTGAAATTATTTGCTTTTATACTTGCGCTCTTAGCTCACTGGCTTATTATATCGATATTCACTCTATCGCCTACTGTCACACATGAATAATCTTCCTAAAGTAAACTTGCCTATCTCTTCAACCCAGCAGAAATCAGCTAAGAAAATCTCTTCTGAACCTAAGCCTGCGTCCGAAAAAAAAATTAATGTGAATAATAGCCCAACATTTACCACCACAGCAGATGTCAAACAATGGATTAAAGACCAAGCACAGGCTTTAGGGTTTGCCGACTGTGGGTTTTTATCGGTGCATCACCCTTTATTTGCTAAGCAGATTGTACAATTGCAACAATGGCTCGATAAAGGCTATGAGGGACAATTGCAGTTTATGCATAACAACCATGAACTGCGGGCAAATCCTGACCAACTGGTAGAAGGGGCAAAAACCATCATCAGTGTCCGTATGGATTACCTGACTCAAGCACCAACCCCACGTACGATCACTGACAATGACTACCCCAATCAAGGCATCATCGCTCGTTATGCCAGAGGACGCGACTATCATAAAACGATGCGCAGTCGTTTGAAGCAATTGGCACTAAAGATAGAAGCCATGCTTCCTGAGTGGCAACACCTCAATATAGGTTCAGAGCAAGATTTTATTTTTAGGCCTTTTAGCGACTCTGCTCCTATTTTCGAGCGACCCATTGCCGATGCTGCTGGTCTTGGCTGGACAGGAAAGCACACCTTATTAATCAACAAGCAAGCAGGTTCATTTTTTGTATTGGGTGAGCTATTTATTAGCCTTGAGTTACCTGATGACAAACCCGTCAAAGAGCATTGCGGCAGTTGTAGCGCTTGTATCAATATCTGTCCCACTCAAGCGATTGTCGCGCCCTATAAGCTCAATGCTGCAGCTTGTATCTCCTACCTCACTATCGAGCACGACGGTATTATTGATACAAAATACCGCCGCGCGATTGGTAATCGCATCTTTGGCTGTGACGACTGTCAACTTATCTGTCCTTGGAATCGCTACGCCAATCTTACACCTGTAGAGGACTTCGCACCACGGCATAACCTTGATAGCAGCAGTCTGCTTGAGCTGTGGCAATGGCAAGAAGCTGAATTTATGAAAAAAACTGAAGGCAGCCCGCTTAGACGCACAGGCTATGTGAACTTTTTGCGTAATATCGCGATTGGTCTTGGAAATGCTAATGGTAATGAAGAAACCATTACTCAGTTACAATCAAAGTTGGGCGTACATAACGAAATGCTCGATGTACATATCAATTGGGCCATAACTGAACAGTATGAGAAGTTAAAAGACCTCTAAATCTTAAGTTTATATTTATATACGCCAAAAAAATGCCTCTTATTATAGTAAGAGGCATTTTTTATTTTATTCACGCATATCTCTGACAGTTCAAAAGCCTATTATGGCTTAGGAATACGCAGTACTTGACCAGGATAAATCTTATCAGGGCTAGATAGCATCGGCTTATTGGCTTCAAAGATTTTCATATAATCATTCGCTGAACCATAAACCTCTTTTGCAATCTTAGACAAGCTATCACCAGATTTCACTGTATACATCGTTGACTCAGGCGCATCTTCTTCGATATCAATATTATCGATTACCTTAGCCACGTTTTGTACATTACCAATGGCGATAATCGCTTTTTCGCGGTCTGCTTGCGTTTTAGCTTTACCGCTGATTTCTGCAGTATCTGTTGAGCCGTTATACTTGATTTTCAAATCGCTAATATTAAGATTCTGCTGTTGAATACGACGAAGTAAAATATTGGCAACTGATTGCGCAGAAGGTTCGCTACTCTGTACTGGCGTATTGGCGTCTGCTTTAGTTTCTGACTTGGCATCGTGTTTGGCGTCATCACGATTGAAAATTTTATCACCAATATCTTTTGCAAAACTGAACATACCCATTTACATACTCCTTTAAATATTGTTATTTATTATTCATCATTATTTTTTTAATGGCATATACTTTCATATATAACCACACTTTATATATAACTACACTCTGTTACTGCTAACTATTATGAGTATAGACAAAGATAGATGATGTAGATAGTAATAGTATGTTGAGTAATGTTGATTTGGCGTAGCTTATGTTAACGTATTGATTGGTCATATAACTATCTGTTGCCATGGCAAATTAAGAACATAAAAAAACCGCCTATCTCTACAGATAGGCGGCTAAAATAACTCGCTAAGCCACTAGCTAATTATAGCTGCGCTTGTACATAATCAATCGCTTTTTGAACAGTCGTTAATTCTGCTGAATCTTCATCAGGAATGGTAATGCCAAAGTCACTTTCAAATGACATAACCAATTCGACTAGGTCTAACGAATCTGCACCTAAGTCTTCCATAAATGATGCATCATTGTTGATATCTTCAACATTCATACCCAATTGCTCAGCTACTGCAGCTTTAACTCTTAGCTCGGTATCATTACTCATGTAGATTTCTCCTTTTTGATCTATTATTTTGGCAAGTCACCATAGGCCTATCATTAGGCTCTACAGCATTGTATATAAAATCATATCTTCAGATTAGCACAGCTATCTGAGTACTTTGTAACTTGTTTTATAGCTGGTTATACGTTTTGACTGATGTCTAGTAAAGCCCTGCTATAATACAGGGCTTTGACATAAAAGTATCCGTCATTATAACACCCTTTATTATAGTTTACACTCGTGCACAGAGTTTTTTATTATAACTGTGTAACACTTGTTTATCACCTACATATACATACCGCCATTGACAGGGATAACAGCGCCTGTGATATAACTGGCCTCATCGCTGGCTAAGAAATGTACGGCTGCTGCAATGTCTTCTGGCTGTCCAAGGCGACTGATAGGTACCGCGTCTAGCATAGAGTTCAATAGGCGCTCATCAAGCTCGTCCGTCATATCCGTTTCGATCAGACCAGGGGCTACGCAATTAATCGTCACTTGTCGTGAGCCAATTTCACGCGCGAGCGTACGGCTGAACCCTTCGACGCCTGCTTTGGTCGCCGCATAGTTAGATTGACCGGCATTACCCATTTGCGCAACGACAGAAGTTATATTGATGATGCGACCACGGCGTGCTTTCATCATACCGCGCACAGCACGTTTACTCATGCGGTATACCGACGTCAAATTGGTATCGATAACATTTTCCCAGTCGTCATCTTTCATACGCATCAGCAGACCATCTTGGGTGATACCTGCATTATTGACCAAGACTTGTACTGCGCCGTAGACGCTCTCAATCTCTTCAAACAGCTTATCAATTTGTGCGGTATCACGCACGTCTAAAACACGTCCAATACCGCCACTATCGTGGAGATAACCATCAATCAGCTCAGCACCTTTTTCCGTAGTGGCTGTACCAATAACAAAATGTCCTTCTTTGGCGAAACGTTTGGCAACGGCTTTACCAATACCACGGCTAGCACCTGTCACTAGAGTAATCGTACGACTCATGATAACACCTCCATTAATTTATCAAGACGAGCGGGCTTGTCAGTAGGATAGCTCGTAATTGGCTGTGCTTGGCGCTTCGCCAAGTTGCTCAACACATTACCACTGCCGCATTCAATTAAAATATTAATTTGTTTGTCAGCCAGCTCTTGCATGGTTTTTGACCATAATACTGGTTGGCTTAATTGCTCTGTTAATGCCTGCTTGATACCGACCGCACTGCTCTCGACACGCGCATGTCGATTTTGGATAACAGGAATCGTCGCTTGATCAAATTTTATTTCTGCCAGAATTTCAGCCAATGCACTACTGGCTGGCTCCATAAGCGCGCAATGTGATGGTACGCTGACCTTTAGCGGGATAGATTTTTTGCCAGTGTTTTGCACTTTATCAATAACGGCATTCACACCAGCAGCATTACCCGATATCACCACTTGTCCTGGACTATTAAAGTTGGCTGCACCTACAATGGCACCCTCGACATGTTCAGTCGCTTGCTCACACAAGTTTTCTACTCGATTGTCCTCAAGCCCTAACACTGCTGCCATGGCAGTATCGACACCTAGAACGGCTTCTTGCATCAACTGACCGCGCTTATGTACCAATTTAACCGCATCAGCAAGCGATATGACTTCAGCCGCACAAAGCGCACTGTACTCACCTAGAGAATGACCCGCTAAATAACAAGGTGCTGTGGTTATTTTTTGTTTTAAGATACGCCAAATAGCGATGCTGGCCGTCAGTAATGCTGGCTGAGTATACTGTGTTTGGTTGAGTTTTTCTTCATTTTGACAGATTGCCCATAAGTCTTCACCAAGCGCGGCACTAGCTTCAGTAAAGGTATCGAGAATCTCTGGATAGATTTCAGCAAGCTCACTAGTCATCCCGACTACTTGCGATCCTTGACCAGGAAAAATTACCGCAATACGTGTCGGCGGCTTTTTTACCATATCGGGTACAGAGGCCATAACCAATATTCCTTATTTAATTGGAAATATCCCTAAAAACAATTGGGGTTTATTATATTATTAGAGGCGATATAAAGCCGTTGCTTTAGTATTTGTCTAAAAAAACGGATTATCGATAAACTATACACTGACGCACACTATTATCATAGCGGATGCTACTGAAACACGTATAGTAAAAGATACCACTCAAATTAAAACGGTAGAGTATATCGGTTCATTTTCATATTTTCTAAAGGCATATGGTAAAAGGTTATTCAAATACCTACCATAAAAGCCAATAGCAAAAAGCCAAGTTATCTAGCCACATAATATATGATAGCGAAATAACTTGGCTTTCTTCAGCTCAAAGCATATTACCTAATAACAGCGTTGAAAAAATAATGACAGTCACCAGTACTATCATTATTTTTACAATCAGCTATTGAATAGCCAACAATTTAAGCGTCTTGACTAACTTTAAACAACTGGCGACCACGGTAGAAACCATCTTTAGTCATGTGATGACGACGATGTTTTTCACCAGTGGTAGCATCTACGCTTATCTCAGCGATTTCCATACGATGATGTGAACGGCGCATGTCACGACGAGAACGACTTTTACGACTTTTTTGAACGGCCATGATATAGCTCCTATACTTAAAAGGGGATAAGCTTGAAATTCAGCTTTAATCGACACTGACAGAGGCTATATAATCACAACAACCTAAGTCTTACGCATCATTAGTTAAATAGATTGCCACGTATTAAAGTGTTGATTACGTCTAAAATCTATAGTTAGTCTGCAAGATCAGCATCTATCTGCCAGTAGCAGATTGCTAGAATGCAATAAACGGGACATTATACGCATGTTTAGCGGATTAATAAAGCCCTGCTTCTCACTCTTTGGTAGAAAGCTGATGAAAGGTATCATAAATTTATTAAGTAGTACATTTATATATGACTTGTCTCTTAATAAGATTACAACTTGCCTTTTAGCGAGGCTAAAGCAGCAAAAGGATTTTCGCTTTCTTCCTCTTCTGGAATCTCACCAAATTGCTCTACCGTCATTTCACAGTCGTCATGTTTTGGCGACATTGGCGTCTTCAGCAATATCTCATCTTCTACCAATTTTTTGAATGGCAATAAAAGCTCTGGTGCAGGCTCAGTAATAATTTCATCAAGTAATAAATAGTCTTGTTCATCATTGATTGAACGTGCTTGGCTCTCATCTTCTAGTAGCGCAATATTATAATCATCAGACAAATCGATAGCTACTGGCTGTAGGCAACGCTGACAGGTTAACCAAACTTCACCCGTCAGTGTGAATGCCAAATGTAAGACATTATTGCGTCGATACAGATTGGCATTAAGCGAGATGTTTGCTTGTTCATGTTCGGTGGCTAAGGTAGCAGCAAGACGTTTGAAAGCGCTTGGCTCTACCTCTCCTGTCCATTCATATCCAGTATCTGCCCATTTATCCAAAGAAATAGATTCAGGCATACTAGTAGATAAAGGCGCTTTTTTATTATCAGCATAACCTGCTGACGGTTTACTTTCTGGAGTGCTTGACATGCGCGACCTCATTCATCAAAACGGTGTATAATATTGCCTGCCATACTAACGGAAAGCATTGAGCGACGCTAGCGCTAGTATGTTAAATTTATTTGATATAAGCTCTATTTTCATCTCTTTATTTCTCCTATTTATATTCAAAGATAGTTCTTGTTTTTATCTTTTATTTGACCAGTGCTTTACCTATGAATGTGTTTAATGATAAACCTGACTTCTCGAACCTACTTTCTCCACTTGAAGCAAAGATACTATTGCAACGTCTCACTACGTTAACCAGTAATGTGAATGCCTCTTCCACTGACTCGTGGAACCTTAAAAACAATCAGTGCTTAGAGGATGTAAAAAGTGAATGGCAAAGGTTAGAAAGGTTAGCTGCTATCAAAAGCTTAGATGGCACTCCATCATTGGTTAATAAATACGAGCAAGCGGCTACTGATTGGCTCATCCAATTATTCAATAATTTATTCGCTCATCAAAATGTGACATTGGTTCGTGGACAAGGAGAACCAGAGTACTTTCCGGCACAAAATAAAGAACCCGCAAAAATTGAATTCGCTCATGGATTTTTTGCTAGTGCGTTGCATGAAATGAGCCATTGGTGTGTAGCTGGAGAGGCTCGTAGACGTTTGGCTGACTTTGGCTACTGGTATGCACCAGATGGGCGTACCGCCGCTCAGCAGCAAGCATTTGAGCGCGTAGAGATTAAGCCACAAGCGTTAGAGTGTCTATTTACTCTCGCTTGCGAACGATCATTTGAGGTATCACAAGATAATTTGTTTGCTGACTTTGATACAAGCAATAGTACATTCGCAAATGACGTCTACCGACAAGTGCAACAATACATCGCTAAGCCCAATATATTGCCACCTGATGCTAAGACTTTATTACACGCCTTACTCAGTGTCTGTATAGCTGATTCAAAATAACAGCAACCTATCAGTTTAAAGGTGTGGCATTTTTGCGTTAACGATTGTCTACGCATAGTAACGGCTTGCAATCAAACTTATATTGGCTTTGCGCTATACTAGGAAGGCAGTAATGCTTTTTTAGTAAACTTAGTGAAAGAAGCGTATGCGCCAAAAATGTTCTACTTAGTCAAAAACTTCACATTTAAAAACCCATAATTATAAAATAAGGAACTGCTATGCAAGTATTTTATATTCATCCAGAAAATCCACAGCCACGTCTGATTGAGCAAGTGGCGGATCTGTTACGTAAAGACCAGCTCATTATCTACCCTACCGATACCAGCTATGCTTTTGGTTGTCGCTTAGGGGCAAAGGATGCACTCGATAAGCTCAAACAAATTCGTGAGCTTGATGATAAACACCAGTTTACCTTGCTATGCCGTGACTTAAGCGAAATTGCCAACTATGCCGCAGTAGACAATGTACAATTTAAACAGCTTAAAGCACTTACTCCTGCGCCCATCACCTTTATCCTCAATGCCACAAAAGACGTACCAAAAAAATTGGCACATGCGAAGAAAAAAACCATCGGTATTCGAGTACCTAGCAACCCTATTGCGCAAGCGCTTTTAGAGGCCATGGATGAACCTATCTTAACCAGTTCATTAATTCTGCCTAACCGCGATGACATACTAGATGATCCCTTTGAGATTGAGGATTTATTAGGCAATCAAATCGACGGTTTGATAAATGCAGGTATAAAAACCACTAAGCTCACTACGATTGTTGATATGACTGGTAGCCAGCCTGAAATTATCAGACAAGGTGCCGCGGATGTAGATTCACTACTACGGTAATAGACTCAAGTATCAGACACAAAAAAAGCTCCAATTCAATTGGAGCTTTTTTATATACATTTTTTGCTTATTGTAAAATTAGTCGCGATCAACCAATTCTACATATGCCATTGGCGCATTGTCACCATCACGGTAACCACATTTTACGATACGCAAATATCCACCTGGACGGGTCTGGTAACGAGGACCTAACGTGCCAAATAGTTTACCTACCATAGCTTTGCTACGCATACGGCTAAATGCCAAACGACGGTTAGCAACGCTGTCTTCTTTAGCCATAGTGATTAATGGCTCGGCAACGCGACGTAACTCTTTTGCTTTTGGTAAAGTTGTTTTGATCAGTTCATGCTCAAATAATGAGTTAGTCATGTTCTGAAACATTGCCTTACGATGACTGCCGGTACGACCCAGCTTGACTCCACTCTTACGATGGCGCATAGTCAAAAATCCTTAAAGTTTAACGGCTACGATAAGAAAAGCGATCATCAACACGAAGGTCAGCTGGTGGCCAGTTATCTAGGCGCATACCGAGCTCTAAATCTTTAGACGCTAGTACGTCTTTGATTTCCGTTAATGATTTCTTACCAAGATTTGGGGTTTTTAGAAGTTCAGTCTCTGAACGTTGTACCAAATCACCGATATAGTAAATGTTTTCAGCTTTCAAGCAGTTGGCTGAGCGAACCGTTAGTTCAAGATCGTCCACAGGGCGTAATAGCACCGGATCAACCTCTTCTTTCTCTTTCACAGGCTCAGGCGCTTCTTCAGCTTCTAGGTCAACAAAGATAGAAATCTGTTGTTGTAAAATAGTGGCTGCTTTACGAATTGCTTCTTCTGGATCTATAGTGCCATTAGTTTCAAGCTCAATGATAAGACGATCAAGATCAGTACGCTGCTCTACACGAGCGTTCTCAACCTGATAAGCAACACGAAGCACAGGACTAAAACTTGCATCAAGCTTTAAACGTCCGATTGCTTTAGTATCACCATCTTCACGGCGCTGGTTTGCTGGCTCATATCCACGACCCATTACTACACGCAAACGCATCTTAAGATGACCACGATCACTCAATGTACCCAACACCAATTCTGGATTGACGATGTCTACATTATGCGGTAACGCGATGTCTGCAGCAGTAATAGTGCCTGGACCTTGTTTATCCAAGGTCAAAAATACTTCATTTTGGTCATGAAGCGTAATAGCCAAGCCTTTTAGATTCAAAAGCAAGTCAAGTACATCTTCTTGTAGCCCTTCAAGCGTTGAGTATTCATGGTCAACACCATCAATCTCAGCTTCAATGACTGCAGCACCAGGTAATGAAGATAACAAGATGCGACGTAAGGCATTACCAAGGGTATGCCCAAAGCCGCGTTCTAACGGTTCGAGCGTGACTTTCGCAATCGTTTCATTAACCGTATCCACATTAATGGCATTCGGCGTTAGAAACTCAGTTGCATTTAGCATCATGATGTCACCTCGATTTATTAAACTGGTTTAATTAACGTTGATTGCTCAATGCCGTTTTCACGACATCGAGCATTACGTCATTACTTAGAGTATAGCTCAACGATCAAGCTTTCGTTGATTTCAGCAGGTAGATCAATACGATCAGGCGCTTGTTTGAACGTGCCTTGTAATTTGCTGTGGTCAACATCTAGCCATTCTGGAATACCACGTTGGGTAGCCAGCTCAATTGCGTTTTTAATACGTAATTGCTCGCGAGACTTCTCTTGGATAGCGATGACATCACCATCTTGCAACTGAATTGATGGAATGTTCACACGAACAAACTCATCACGGCCAGCTTTTTTTACCATAACAGTACGATGACTGACTAGCTGACGTGCTTCGGCGCGAGTTGAGCCAAAGCCCATGCGATAAACAACGTTATCTAGACGGCTCTCAAGCATGGCTAACAGGTTTTCACCAGTAGCACCGCGCTTACGAGCAGCTTCTTTATAGTAATTAGCAAACTGACGCTCTAGTACACCATAGATACGCTTAACTTTCTGCTTTTCACGCAGCTGTAAAGCATATTCTGAGGTCTTGTTACGGCTTACACCGTGTTGACCTGGTGGACGACCAGCTTTTTTCGTTTTTACGTCGTATGGTTTAACGCCAGACTTAAGACCTAAGTCCGTGCCTTCACGACGTGATAATTTGAGTTTTGGTCCAATATAGCGGGCCATTGTTATGTCTCCTATAAGCTTTTGGGATAAAAAGCTTCGTCTTTAATATTAGACGCGGCGCTTTTTCGGCGCACGGCAACCATTGTGTGGGATTGGGGTTACATCAGAGATGCTGTTAACTTTATAACCCAATGCACCTAGTGCTCTTACCGCAGACTCACGACCCGGTCCTGGTCCTTTGACCAAAACGTCGATATTCTTAACACCATATTCTTGAGCCGCTTTACCAGCGACTTCAGCTGCAACCTGAGCTGCAAATGGTGTAGATTTACGTGAACCACGGAAGCCTTGTCCACCTGAAGTGGCCCAAGCCAGTGCATTACCTTGACGATCGGTAATCGTAACAATGGTGTTATTAAAAGACGCATGGATATGGGCAATGCCCTCCGATACTGAACGACGAGTCACTTTCTTGCGACTACGAGTGTCTTTAGCCATCTTTTAGCTTCCTAAGTTAATTATCTTTTGAGAGGGCGTGTCGGACCCTTACGAGTACGAGCGTTGTTCTTAGTATTCTGACCTCTAACTGGTAGGTTACGACGATGACGGATGCCACGGTAACAACCAAGATCAACTAAACGCTTGATATTCATTGACACTTCACGACGAAGATCACCTTCAGTCATGTAATTTGCAACTTGTGCACGGATAGCATCTAACTGTGTATCATCTAACTGACTAACTTTAGTAGTAGGGGCAATGCCAACTGCTTCTAAGATTTTCTGAGCAGTGGTACGACCTACACCAAAGATGTAAGTTAGTGAAATAACAGCATGCTTATTATCCGGAATGTTTACGCCGGCAATACGAGCCATTGATTTCTCTCCATTAAAGAAAAATAAGCGTTATTTATCAATAAGGCTTTATTTTTCAGATTTGTTGCTGTCAATACTAAAGCTTTTATAATTATTATCGCTGCTTTGACTTGGTTACAAGCCTATTCATTGACGGTCTTATAAAAGTTTTTGCATAAACTACGGCAAGTGGCGGATGATATCCCATCCGCCTTCATTTTTCAAGTATTAATTTAAATAGTAACAAAAGTCTAAGACTTTATAATACTAAATATTAACCTTGACGTTGCTTGTGGCGAGGTTCTGCTGTACAGATGATATGTACACGGCCTTTACGGCGCACAACTTTACAGCTACCACAAATCTTTTTAACTGATGCTTGAACTTTCATAGCATGCTCCTTTGAGATATCGTACCGCTCATTTAAGGTTGAGTGGGCGATTGAATTAACGTCTGATCATGATATTGATGGGTCATCAAATGCGCTTGGATTTGCGAAATGAAGTCCATTACCACAACCACCATAATCAGTAAAGACGTACCACCGAGTTGAAACGGTACACCAAACGATGACTGGACGACCATTGGCATTAAACAAATAACCGTCATATACATCGCGCCAATAAAGGTCAGTCGGTTTAATACATGATCTAGGTAACGCTGAGTTTGTTGTCCGGGGCGAATACCTGGGATATACGCACCACTACGTTTAAGGTTTTCAGCTACTTCACGTGGACTAAATACCAATGCCGTATAGAAGTAACAGAAGAAAATAATCATCGCGCCAAACAGAACCAAATATAGCGGCTGTCCTGGAGACAACACCAATGCCATATTCTGTAGTATTTTTTGTGTAAGGGTAGGATCAGTTGATTGACCGACCCACTGCCCTAAACTTGCTGGAAACAACAATAACGAGCTGGCAAAAATGGCTGGGATAACCCCTGCCATGTTAAGCTTCAGCGGCAAATGTGACTGCTGCTGAGCATATATTTTACGACCTTGTTGCTGCTTCTGCGCATAGTTCACTGGGACACGGCGCTGAGCACGTTCAATATAAACGATACCAGCAGTAACCGCGATGCCTAGTAGTACAAAAATAAACAGTACAATCAAGTTCATCTGCCCTTGATTAACCTGTTCAATAGACTGCGAAATCATACCTGGCGTACCAGCCACAATACTCGCAAAAATGAGCATTGAAATACCATTACCTACGCCGCGCTCTGTAATCTGCTCACCAAGCCACATCAAGAACATAGCGCCCGCTACCAATGAGGTAACCGCTGGAATATAAAAGGTCAGACCAGAAGATAAAGTAAGATTTTGACTGATTAAGCCAGCACACATTCCTAATGACTGTACTAGGGCTAAAGCAAGTGTCCCTTGACGGGTATACTTGTTCAGCTTACGTCGTCCCGCTTCGCCTTCTTTTTTGAGGGCTTCAAGCGATGGCAATACTGCAGACATCATCTGTACAATAATCGATGCTGAAATATACGGCATAATGCCGAGCGCCATAATGGACATACGCTCTAGTGCACCACCTGAGAACATGTTAAACATGCTCAAAATGGTATTTTCGTTGCGCGAAAACAGATCAGCCAAGTTGACCGGATTGATACCCGGTACTGGAATATGTGACCCTAAACGATAAACAACCAATGCGCCGATTAAGAATAATAAACGCGTCCATAATTCATCATACTTGCGTATGAATGCAAATGGATTGAGCGGTATACCAGTCGATGACATTGATTGTTTTGACACGTTACTACTCCTCGATGCTACCACCAGCAGCTTCGATTGCTAGCTTAGCGCCTTTAGTCACTTTGATACCTTTAAAGGTATAAGCCTTAGTGACTTCGCCTGACAACATAATACGGGCACGCTTCATGTCGTGACGGATTAGGTTAGCAGCTTTAAGTGTTTCAAGGCTAACCACATCGCCTTCGATTTTGTTCAGTTCAGAAAGACGTACTTCAGCCGTCTTCATTGCCATTTTACTGGTAAAACCAAATTTCGGTAGACGACGATATAAAGGCATTTGACCACCTTCAAATCCTGAGCGTATGCTAGAACCTGAACGAGATTTCTGACCTTTTACACCACGACCACCAGTCTTACCAAGACCTGAACCGATACCACGACCACGACGTTGGGCAGTTTTCTTTGCGCCAACACCTGGTGATAATTCATTTAATCTAAGACCCATTACGCTTCCTCCACTTTTACCATGTAGTTAACGCGATTGACCATACCACGGTTTGAAGGTGTATCTTCTACTTCAACAGTATGATTAATACGGCGTAAACCCAATCCTTTCAAGCTCGCTTTGTGGCTCTTTAGGCGATGGGCACCCGATTTAAATTGAGTGACTTTCATTTTTTTCATCGTAACTCACCTAGTCTAAGTTAACCCAAGATTTCGTCTACAGATTTACCACGTTTCGCTGCCATCTTCTCTGGAGTTGACATATCACGTAAACCGTTAAACGTTGCGCGAACAACGTTAGCAGTATTGGTAGAACCATAACATTTAGTCAAAACATCTTTGACACCAGCAACTTCTAATACAGCACGCATTGCGCCACCAGCGATTACGCCAGTACCTTCAGATGCAGGCTGCATATAAACTTTACTAGCACCATGACGTGCTTTGATCGGATGATACAAAGTTGCATCATTAAGCTCAACAGTAATCATATTACGTTTGGCAGCTTCTAGTGCTTTTTGGATAGCAGCTGGCACTTCACGTGCTTTACCGCGACCAAAACCAACACGACCATTGCCATCGCCCACTACAGTCAATGCAGTGAAAGAGAAAATACGACCACCTTTAACAACTTTTGCAACGCGATCAACGGTAACTAAGCGTTCTACTAGACCGTCAGTCTGTTCATTTTTATCATTTTTATCATTTCTAGCCATGATTAAAACTCCAATCCGTTTTCGCGAGCTGCTTCTGCTAAAGCTTTAACTCGACCATGATATTTAAAACCACTACGGTCAAAGGCAACTTTAGTGATACCAGCTGCTTTTGCGCGTTCTGCGATCATTTGGCCCACAGACGTTGCTGCATCAGCATTGCCAGTCGCGCCTGAGCGCAAGCTGCCGTCTAAGGTAGATGCCTGAGCAATCACTTCACCACCGGTAGGAGAGATAATCTGGGCATAAATATGTTTTGGCGTGCGAGTAACCGTTAAGCGATGAACGCCTAAGAAACGGATATGCGCGCGGGTTTTCTTAGCTCGACGCAGACGAGCTGCTTTTTTATCAAACATTTCAACTCACCTTATTTTTTCTTGGCTTCTTTGCGAATCACATGCTCGTCACTATAACGAATACCTTTACCTTTATAAGGCTCAGGTGGGCGGAAACCGCGGATATTAGCCGCTGCTTGACCAAGCTGCTGTTTATTGTTTGATTTCAAAACAATTTCAGTTTGCGTTGGGGTTTCAGCTGACACACCTTCAGGCAACGTATATTCTACTGGATGAGAATAACCAACGTTCAAAGTTACCTTGTTACCAGCAACTTGTGCGCGATAACCAACACCAATTAACTGAAGACGCTTTTCAAAGCCTTCATTCACGCCTTTAACATAGTTGTTAACAAGAGCGCGCATGGTGCCAGTGTGCATCATAGCTTCTTTTGAATCGACTGTAGGTGAGAAAATGATCGCATCATCTTCCTGTTTCAGCTCGACCAATTCATGCAGGCGTAAAGACAAAATGCCGTTCTTGCCTTTCACTTCGACCTGCCGATCGTTCAAAGTAACACTTACGCCGTTTGGCAGTGTCACTGGGGCTTTAGCCACACGAGACATAGGAATATTCCTTAAAAAATTAACTTCTTTATATTAGCGAAAAAACTAACAGGCTAAAAAGCGTGTTAGTTTAGCATAGTTGACTGCGTTAGACACCTATCAATTTGAAATAATTCATTATTACTCAATCAATAGAAATCTAACAATCATCAAATAGACTTTATCGTCGTGTAGCTTACGCTACAAATGCGACGATTTCACCACCGATACCAGCAGCGCGTGCAGCACGATCACTCATGATGCCTTGGCTAGTTGATACGATAGCAACACCCATACCTTGCTTAACAGTAGGGATAGCGTCTTTACCGCGGAACTGGCGTAAACCAGGACGGCTAAAACGTTGAATCGTTTCGATGACAGCGCGGCCTTCGAAGTATTTCAATTCGATAGATAAAGTTGCTTTGTTGTTCGCTTCTTCAGTCACAACAGCGCTCGCCACATAACCTTCGCTAACTAGCAAATCAGCTATTGATTTACGTAATTTAGAGCTCGGCATTGCTACCGATACTTTGTTAGCCATTTGTGCGTTACGAATACGGGTTAGCATATCCCCAACGGTATCTTGCATACTCATATAGTTACCCCTTACCAGCTTGCTTTACGAACACCAGGCACATCGCCTTGCATGACACGCTCACGCAGCATATTGCGTGATAAGCCAAACTTGCGGAAGTAACCGTGAGGACGACCGGTGATAGCACAACGATTGCGCAGACGTACTGGCGATGAATTGCGTGGAAGAGCTTGTAGCTCTAGCATCGCTTCCATACGAGTTTCGTCACTTGCAGTCATATCACTGATAGTTTCTTTTAGCTTGATACGCTTATCAGCGTACTTAGCAACCATTTTTTCGCGCTTTAATTCGCGGTTAATCATGCTCTTCTTTGCCATAACGTCTTTACCTTATTTAAATGGGAAGCCGAATGCTTTAAGCAACGCGCGACCTTCTTCATCAGATTGAGCTGACGTGGTGATTGTCACATCCATACCGCGGATACGATCAATCTTGTCAAAATCTACTTCTGGGAATACGATCTGTTCTTTGATACCCAATGAGTAGTTACCACGTCCGTCAAAGGCTTTAGGTGAAAAACCGCGGAAATCACGAATACGAGGAATTGCAATGGCAATGAGACGATCTAAAAATTCGTACATTTGCTCACCGCGTAGCGTTACTTTGCAGCCAATTGGCCATTCTTCACGAATTTTAAAGCCAGCAACTGATTTACGCGCTTTGGTGACGACAGGTTTTTGACCAGCGATAGCGGTCATGTCAGCTACTGCACCTTCAAGCAATTTCTTGTCTTGAGACGCGCCGCCTACACCCATGTTAAGTGTGATTTTAGTGATTTTAGGCACTTGCATCACATTAGCCAAACCAAGCTCTTCTTTGATTTGCTGCTTTAATTCTTCGTTATATAGAGATTTTAATCTTGCCATTACCATTACACCCTTAGTGTCTTACGCAGTCGCCACTACTTCACCGTTCGAACGATAGACGCGTTGTTTCTTGCCGTCTTCGCCGAACTGATAAGTAATACGATCAGCTTTTTGGGTTTGCGCATTTAATATTGCGACATTTGAGATATGTAGAAAAGCTTCTTTCTTAAGAATGCCACCTTCAACGCCAGTTGCCTGATTTGGCTTCTGATGTTTAGTGACAATATTAATGCCTTCAACTTTAATACGATCATTTTTTACAGCTTGTACAGTACCTTGCTTGCCTTTGTCTTTCCCAGCAATCACGATAACTGTATCGCCTTTACGTAATTTTGACATGGATTACCTCACAATACTTCTGGTGCTAGTGATACAATTTTCATAAACTGATCACCACGTAGTTCACGAGTTACCGGTCCAAAAATACGAGTTGCAATCGGTGCTTTATTTTGGTTCAACAATACCGCAGCATTGTCGTCAAAACGCAGAACAGAACCATCAGGACGACGAACGCCTTTTTTGGTACGTACAACTACAGCATTCATCACGTCGCCTTTTTTAACACGACCGCGAGGAATGGCTTCTTTAACCGTTACTTTAATAATGTCGCCAACTGATGCATAACGACGATGAGAGCCACCCAGTACTTTAATGCACTGAACTCGTCTTGCACCGCTATTATCTGCAACTTCCAGCATCGATTCAACCTGAATCATAGCGTTACTCCACACGTATGAGCAATAAAAACCAGTTGCTGCCGCTAGCACAGTATGAGTAGTCGGCATTTTAATAATAATAACCGCTGATACTCTTAATGTGAGTGATATACGCTCGGCGCAATCAGCATCCTTAAAAAGGCGGCTATTTTAACAGCTTCTGGCTTTTAATGCAATTTACTTAGATTTTTTCTACTTTTTCAACCACTTCAACCAAAGTCCAAGACTTGGTTTTAGAGATTGGACGCGTTTCTTTGATGCGGACAAGGTCGCCTTGTTGGCAAACATTATTCTCATCATGGGCTTTGATTTTTGTAGAACGACGAAGCTGCTTGCCATACAAAGGATGACGAACCAGACGCTCAATCAAAACTGTGATGGACTTGTCCATCTTGTCACTGACAACTCGTCCTGTCAATACGCTAGCATTAGCTGTTTGATTGTTATCGCTCATGAGTCGCCTCGTTGTTTCTCGTTAATCAAAGTCTGAAGCTGAGCAATCGCACGACGATTAACACGTACTTCATGGGTATTACCCAACTGACCAGTTGCTTTAGCCATACGAATACGGAAAGCATCAAGTTGCTTTTCATCAAGTAACTGAGTCAGTTCTTCTAATGATTTATCACGTAATTCACTGATCTTCATTACATTATCGTCCGCTTAACAATGGTAGTTTTAAAGGGCAGTTTTGCTGCAGCAAGCGTGAACGCTTCGCGAGCAAGTTCTTCTGAAACCCCTTCGAGTTCATATAGCACTTTACCAGGTTTGATTTCGCATACCCAATATTCTACAGGACCTTTACCTTTACCCATACGTACTTCTAGTGGTTTATTGGTAATTGGTTTGTCTGGGAATACACGAATCCAAATCTTACCACCACGCTTAATTTTACGAGTGATGGTACGACGTGCTGCTTCAATTTGACGGGCAGTCATACGACCACGAGTCAACGATTTTAGACCAATTTGTCCGAATGCAACGGTGCTTCCACGATGAGCTAGCCCAGTGTTACGACCTTTGTGCATTTTACGAAACTTGGTACGTTTTGGCTGTAACATAGTTTAACCTCTGTCTGTGTTTCGACGGTTTCCGTTTCCACGACCACGGCGTTTTGGCGCACGAGTCTGCTCTTCTTTAACGGGATTGTATACACTGTTCATACCGTCAAGGATTTCGCCACGGAAGATCCAAACTTTTACACCGATGGTGCCGTAAGTAGTTTCCGCACGTACTGACGAATAGTCGATATCAGCGCGTAGTGTATGCAATGGCACACGACCTTCACGGTACCATTCAGTACGAGCAATCTCAGCACCGCCAAGACGGCCAGACAGCTCAACTTTAATACCTTTAGCACCAGAACGCATGCTGTTCTGTACGGCGCGCTTCATAGCACGGCGGAACATAACACGACGCTCAAGCTGGCTTGCGATACCTTCCGCTACTAAATGAGCATCAAGATCAGGCGAGGTGATTTCTTCAATGTTGACCTGAGCAGGTACGCCCATAATTTTGGTCAATTCTTTTTGAAGTCTTTCAATGTCTTCGCCTTTCTTACCGATAACGATACCAGGACGCGCAGTGGCGATGGTAATTTTAGCAGCACCGGTAGGACGCTCAATCATGATTTTGCTAATCATAGCACTATCAAGCTTTTTGCGCAGATACTCACGAACTTGAATGTCGTTGATTAGGTATTCTGAGTATTGTTTAGGGTTAGCATACCAGTTTGCGTTATGCTTCTTTACAACACCAAGACGAATTCCGATTGGATGTACTTTTTGACCCATAACTTATTCTCCTACCTTTATAGTGATGTGACAGGTACGCTTACTGATACGATCAGCGCGACCTTTAGCACGTGGTAGGATACGTTTTAGCGTAATGCCTTCATCAACGTAGATGGTTGATACTTTAAGGGTATCAATATCTAGACCGTTGTTATGTTCGGCATTGGCGATGGCTGAGTTAAGACATTTCTTAACAAATACAGCGCCTTTTTTATTACTATACGTTAGGATATCCAAAGCACGCTCGATAGATTTGCCACGAACTTCATCGGCAACGAGTCTAACTTTTTGTGCCGATATGGCGGCACCGCGTAATTTTGCAGTTACTTCCATGGTAAGCACCTTATCTCTTAGCTTTTTTGTCAATGCCATGACCACGATACGTACGAGTCGGGGCAAATTCACCTAGTTTATGACCAACCATCTGTTCACTCACGATAACCGGTACATGAGTACGGCCATTGTGAACAGACAAGGTTAAGCCAACCATTTGTGGTAGGATCATCGAGCGGCGCGACCAAGTCTTAATTGGCTTGCGCGAGTTGGTGTCTAATGCATTCTCAACTTTAGCAAACAAATGCGCGTCTATGAATGGACCTTTTTTCAATGAACGAGGCATGAAATTCTTCCTTTATTTCTTCTTGGCGCGACGGCGGATGATCATATTGTCAGTACGCTTATTACTACGCGTTTTAAGTCCTTTAGACTTCTGACCCCAAGGGCTGGTTGGATGGCGACCTTTATTACGACCTTCACCACCACCATGTGGGTGATCAACCGGGTTCATAGCAACACCACGAACAGAAGGACGAACACCACGCCAACGTGAAGCACCGGCTTTACCAAGTGATTTCAAGTTGTTTTCAGTGTTAGAAACTTCACCAATAACGGCACGGCAGTTCACGTGTACACGGCGAGTTTCGCCAGAGCGCATACGTAGAATAGCATAAATACCTTCACGACCTAACAACTGAACGCTAGCACCCGCAGAACGAGCCATCTGTGCGCCTTTACCGATTTTAAGTTCGATATTATGGATCACAGTACCCAATGGGATGTTTTTCAGCGGTAAACAGTTACCTGGACGAATTGGTGATAGCTCACCTGACATTACTGTATCGCCAACTGCTTGTTTTTTAGCAGCAATGATATAGCGACGTTCGCCATCAGCGTACTTAAGTAAAGCAATGTGCGCAGTACGGTTAGGATCGTATTCAATACGCTCTACCGTGGCTGGGATATTGTCTTTAGTACGTTTGAAATCGATAATACGATAATGCTGCTTATGACCACCGCCAATATGACGAGTCGTTATGCGACCATTATTGTTACGACCACCAGTTTTACTTTTTGATTCGAGAAGCGCTGCAAACGGACGACCTTTATAAAGGTGTGGATGCACCACTTTTTCAACAAAACGACGGCCTGGTGATGTTGGCTTTGCTTTTACGATAGGCATGAGTGTAATCCTTATTCGTTGTTCGCTGTTTCACTAGTAGAAGCAGTCGTATTCGCGACCTCTTCACCAGCATCAGCCATTTGTACATCTTGACCAGCTTTTAAGGTAACGTAGGCTTTTTTGTAGTCATTACGACGGCCGATACTTTTACCAAAACGCTTTGTCTTACCTTTAACATTCAAAGTGTTTACTTTTAAAACTTCAACACCTTCAAACATCATCTCAACCGCTTTTTTGACTTCAAGCTTAGTAGCGTTAGAGTCAATTTTAAATACCTGCACACCAAGTGAGTCGCCAAGCATTTGAGATTTCTCTGAGAATACAGGTCCTCTTAGGATCTGATAAAGTCTTGCGTTATTCATGCTAGTGCTTCCTCAAATTGTTTCGCAGCTTCGACTGTCATGATCACTTTATCAAAAGCGATCAAGCTCACTGGATCCACTTCACTTGTATCAAGTACATTGACATGTGGGATGTTGCGAGCAGCTAAGTATAAGTTTTCGTCAACTTCTTTAGTGACGATTAATGCACGTGATGCATTTAACTCACCTAACTTTGCAATCAACTCTTTAGTCTTAGGTCCAGAAACGCTTAGCTCTTCGACCAAAATCAAACGCTCTTGGCGAATCAATTCGGCTAAGATACACTGCATAGCACCGCGATACATTTTACGGTTAACTTTCTGTGACCAATCTTGTGGTTTAGCCGCGAATGCACGACCGCCCCCACGCCAGATTGGGCTACGAATAGAACCTGCACGAGCGCGACCAGTACCTTTTTGGCGCCATGGCTTAATGCCACCACCAGAAACTTCGGCACGGGTTTTTTGAGCGCGTGTACCTTGACGAGCACCAGCAAGATATGCGGTGACGACTTGATGCACTAGTGCTTCGTTGAATTCACGACCGAAAGCCGTATCAGAAAGCTCAACTGCCGCCCCTGTAACTGTTTTTAAATCCACGTTAATCCCCTTGCTTAGGCTTTGACTGACGGACGTACGATGACATCGCCACCGGTGGCACCTGGGATAGCACCCTTGATGACAAGTAACCCTTTTTCAACATCAACCGATATCACTTCTAGGCCCTGAACGGTAACGCGTTTGTTACCCATCTGACCTGGCATTTTTTTGCCTTTGAAGACTTTACCTGGTGACTGGTTTTGACCAGTTGAACCAATGGCACGGTGAGATACTGAGTTACCATGAGTGGCATCTTGCATGCTGAAGTTGTGACGCTTCACGCCGCCTTGAAAGCCTTTACCTTTACTGTTACCTGTGACATCAACCATCTGACCTTGTTCGAACAAGTCAGCTAGGATCTCACCACCAATTTCACGACCTTCAAGATCGCTATCATTGGCACGAAATTCCCAAACACCACGACCAGCGGCAACGCCAGCTTTAGCGAAGTGACCTTTTTGAGCTGCTGCTACGCGGCTGTCACGACGGGTACCTGTGGTAACTTGGATGGCTTGATAGCCATCTACATCAGTATTTTTTACTTGAGTAATGCGATTAGCACTGATCTCAACCACTGTTACAGGGATAGATGCGCCTGCTTCAGTGAAGACACGGGTCATGCCGCATTTTTTACCGACTAAACCGATCGCCATTTTAGACCTCTTTATATCTTATATTAATGGGTTGGGTGTTTATGTGCATTAACCCAAAGCAATTTGAACGTCAACACCCGCCGCCAAGTCAAGCTTCATTAGCGCATCCACAGTTTTGTCGGTAGGTTGAACGATGTCAACCATACGCTTATGAGTACGGATTTCGTACTGATCACGAGCGTCTTTGTTTACGTGTGGTGAAGTTAGAACGTTGAAGCGCTCAATGCGAGTCGGCAACGGTACAGGACCACAAACTTGCGCACCGGTGCGCTTTGCAGTATCAACAATCTCTTGTGCAGATTGATCAATCAGACGATGATCAAAAGACTTAAGACGGATACGGATTCTCTGGTTAGCCATGCCAGCAAGCTCCTAATATGTGCTTTTGTCATTTTTGCTTTGCAAAGATATGATCAAAAGCCGTTTGGTTAAATATTCACTTAAAGCGGCCTTCTGTTCTTAACCAGAATGAGTTCTTTATCCGAACTTGTAGCGTGCCAAAAGCAAAATAGTTTAAAGCCCCGCCGACCCTTCCATTATAGGATGTCAGCAAAGGCATAATGAAATAGTGCTAGAAACGATGCTCTAGCTGTCATAGCGCCCGCTGTTTGATTGGCGGCGCATATATAATTCAGTGGTGTATATTATACATAGTATTTCAGTCATTGCAAGGGTAATATCTGTAGCGACTTATGATATTACCCTTTATAAACAGTAATATGTAAACAACAATATCTGTGCTTAATAATCACGCTTATATGAATTGATAACTATGCACTGTTAATCTAAAGCTATGAAAAATCCATCTAAAACCGTTAATCCAAAACAATGTCATATTGCTCTTGAGTATAGAGATTTTCGACATCAAAGGTAATCACTCTACCAAGTAAATACTCTAAATCTGCCACCGTGTCTGACTCTGAAGTGAGAAGTAAATCAATGACTGCGGCATGAGCAACGACCGTAAATTTCTTGGGAGAGTTATAAGTACGAGCACAACGCATGATTTCACGGAATATCTCAAAGCACACTGTCTCAGCCGTTTTGACAAAGCCGCGTCCTTGACAGGTCGAGCACGGCTCACATAGCTGCTGCCCGAGCGACTCACGCGTACGTTTACGCGTCATCTCTACTAACCCAAGCTCACTGACCTGAGTAATCTTAGTTTTGGCATAGTCTTGTACTAGCTGTGATTGCAGGCTCTCTAACACATCATCTTTATGCTGCTGCTCAAGCATGTCAATAAAGTCTAGGATGATAATACCGCCTAGATTACGCAAACGCAGCTGACGGGCGATTGCATGAGTTGCCTCAAGATTGGTTTTATAAACCGTATCTTCTAACGAACGCCCGCCTACGAATGATCCAGTATTGACATCGATTGTGGTCATCGCTTCTGTTTGGTCGATAATGAGATAGCCACCTGATTTTAAATCTACGCGGCGTTTTAAAGCATCACGCAAATCATCTTCGACCCGATGAACATCAAACAAAGATGGCTCAGCGGTATAATGGACAATGCGGTCATAGACAAAAGGCACAAACTCTTTGGCAAAGGATCTGACTTGTTCATAAATTTGTGCATTATCAATGATGACTTTCTCGGTATCCGCGTGTACCAAATCACGGATAGAGCGCAGTGGTAATGATAGCTCTTGATAAATAAGCTCAGAACTTTGATGTTGTTTCATCTCTTGGCGACGCGCGCAGATGGTACGCCACAGCTGCAATAGATAATAAATGTCTTCTTCAAGCTTATCGACAGGGACACGTTCAGCAGCGGTACGAGCGATGAGACCGCCTTTTAAATTGACCGTTTGCATCAGGCTACTAAGCTCAGTCTTCAGACGAGTGCGCTCTTCTTCGCCATCAATGCGCTGAGAGATACCAATGTGTTCGCTTGAGGGCAGATACACCAAATAGCGAGATGGCAAGGATATATTGGTGGTCAAGCGAGCGCCTTTACTGCCCAACTGATCTTTGGTCACTTGCACTAAAATACGTTGGCTTTCATGCAAGCGATGTTGAATCAACGTTTTAGACACAGGGATGACTTCGGTATTTTGTATACTAATCACCGGTGGCGTGACAGCCAAGTTATTAGTACTATTTTCTACCACAGCATCTTCTATATTGCTATCCGAGTTTTTATCGCTATTGTCAGCCGCTTTACTTTTATTTTCTGCTACTGGGCGCGGCTCACGCTGCATATCATTGACATGTAAAAATGCTGTCCGCGACTGCCCGATATCAACGAATGCTGCCTGCATACCAGGTAAAACGCGTACGACTGTACCCAGATAGATATTGCCGACCAGACCCAATTTATGATGACGTTCAATATAAATTTCGCCCAAGATGCCATTGTCTAAGACTGCGACACGGGATTCCATTGGACTAATATTAATCAGCAGCTCTTCGGACATAATGTTTTTCTCTTATCTCTCAGCTTTCTTGTTAGACGTTCATCGTCTATTATCTTTATAGTGTAACAAATGCAGCTGGCTCTCGCCCATTACTCTCGCGTGTTATTATGTGCAGCAGGTTGGAGTGACAACCAATCTCTGAGAGACCAATAATCTCTATGAGGTTCTGTCTCGTATTTTACTTGATACTAATATCTGTGACGTTTTTAATTAACGCCAGCGTTTGTGGAAGTGGTAAACCCACGACATTGGTATAGCTACCATTGATACGGCTGACCCAAATAGCACCCAAACCTTGTATACCATAACCACCCGCTTTATCAGCAGGCTCACCACTTTCCCAATAGTTACTCATCATCTCCGCAGTGAGCGCTATAAAGGTCACTTCGGTACGCTCAGTGATTCGTTGCTGATTAATGATTTGAAATACTGGCTCATGAATTGAGCTGTTAGCCGCTTTAGAAGATAATGATACATGCGTTGCTTGAACTGCTGTCCATACCTCATGGACATTATCAGACATCTGTTGCCACATGCTATAAGCGTGCTCACGATCGACTGGCTTGACCAGCACTGTTTGACCATCTGCCAGCACACCGATGGTATCAGACGTTAGAATGATAAGTGAGTCAGAAAAACAGCTTTTATCCGTTTTCAAGCGTGATGCTAGTTGCTGTATGGCAGCCTCAGCTTTAGTGGCGACCATGCGCTCGATATAGTCTGTGGGTGACTCATCATCATGCTGTGTTTCATCGACATCTACACTCAATGTGCTAAATTCTAGTTGTGCTCTTTCTAACAGCTCACGACGGCGCGGCGAACCAGAAGCTAAAATAATATCCATCGCTACTCTCTTTATATCTGAATTTATCTACCTACTACCGAAAACTGCTGCCTGTTAGTGCATTAACATTAGGTAGTCATGATTAATAAACACCAGCGCTAAAATCTTATTGGTTGTCAGCAGAATTTTTCTTATGACGCAAATTTACGCAAAGCCAGTAGTACCAATGGCCAGCTGATGATACTCATCAACAGTGATAAGGCAGATTGTGCGACAAAGACATTCTGGATAAACATCTGCAATATCCATAAACATAATTGAAAAACAACCAATCCTAAGCTCGCTAATAACCATGCACTGATGGTATTTAGTTGCCTAATATAAATACTGGTTATTTTTATGAAGAAGGCGACTGCCACGGCGGCAAAGGCTTGCTGTCCCAAATGGGTATCCATGAGTAAGTCAGCAATGAGACCGATGGTAAATGCTGTAAAAATACCAACATAGCGTGGCTGAAATAATAACCAAAAAATCAGCACCATGATCATGACCATAGGGCGTAAGGTAGCCATACTAGGACTTAACGGATAGACATTAAGCGATGACGCAATAACAAAACTTAGAATGATGGTAGCAATCAGTAGTACCGTTGCATTCTCAGAATCAGGATACGACATGGGTACTTACCTTAACGAATGTATTGATGGCTGCTGTTAAAGCATGAGTGGGCATTGATGGGATAAAAACCATGGCTAAAAATGTATCGACAAACAGACCAGTTAATAAATAGATGCCAGCCATTATCTGATTGATGCTTACGTATTGAGCGCCTAACTTCTTAACGGTCATTGAGGGTAATATTATTTTTATTCACCAGCTTATCTTGCAGGACTAATACATATGCATTATCGATAAAGTTCGCCGCTGGGGTCACTTCTATACTTCTAAAGTTATCGGCTTGAGTATCTTTAATATGGGCGATACGCCCGACACGATACCCTGCTGGAATACGCCCACCCAATCCTGATGACACCAGCTCATCACCCACACGCACGTCTGAGGTTTTGAACACATAATCAAGGCTTAATGAGGTTGGTATACCTTGCCCTGTCACGATAGCGCGTTGACCTGTGCGCTTAACCGTAACTGCAACCGATTGCTGCTCATCAGTAATCAATAGCAGGCGACTGGTATTGGGATAGACATTAATAATCTGCCCTAAAATACCGTCCTCATCAATCACTGTTTGTCCAACTTGAACCCCGTCTTGAACACCTTTATTAAGCACCACGATTTGTCTGAGTAAGTTGGTGTCTGTACCGATTACCTGTGCCAAATTAAGATCAAATTGTTCAGGCTTGGTCGTTGATAAAATACCTTGCAGGCGCGCATTTTGTGCCAAAATATAATCTTGCTGCTGTAACTTGGCTTGCGCATGGATAAGCTGAGACTTCAATTGCATGTTTTCGCGGCGGAGCGCTTCTTTAGACTGTAAGCTGCCACCTGCCCAATGCTTGGCATAACTCGGTAACAGTGATAGCTCATAAATAGGCTGCATCGCGGCATGACTGGTACTACGTACTGGATTAAACCATTCTGAATTTTTGCTATCGAACCACATCAGTATTAGAGCTGCTATTAATACAATGGCAGTCTTACGAAGTGCTAACGGCTGGCGCGCAAAAATACTTGGGGTCATAAGTCGTCTAACTCAGGAGTTATAAAATAAGCAGTAGCCAGTACTGGGTTCTAGTTGATTAATGCAATTAAAGGCAGCGCAACTGGCTACCTTTAATTTTATACTGTTTTGACCCACTATTTTTACGCAAGCTATCATCAAGCACTACGAAGATGATTTATCAATACCGCAGTGCTTAACTAAAGCAATCTAAACAAAAATCATGTTCAAGCTTTTGTTATTGATAAAGTCAAGCGCAATACCACCGCCGCGGCTAACACAAGTCAATGGATCTTCAGCAACGGTCACAGGTAGACCTGTCTCTCTTGAAATCAATTTGTCCAAATCACGCAACAGCGCACCGCCGCCCGTCAAGACAATACCACGCTCTGCGATATCTGATGACAGCTCAGGTGGCGTCTGCTCAAGTGCAGCTTTCACCGCGCTAACGATACCGCTCAGCGGATCACTCAGGGCTTTTTGTACTTCTTCTGAGTTGACAGTAAAGGTTTTTGGCACGCCTTCTGCCATGCTACGACCGCGAACTTCAACTTCTAGCTGACTGTCTTCATTCAAAGCAGAGCCAACTTCGTGTTTGATACGCTCAGCTGTCGTCTCACCAATCACACAACCATGGGTACGGCGTACGTGGGTGATAATCGCGTCATCAAACATATCGCCACCGATACGAATCGACTCAGCATAAACGCAACCAGATAACGCGATAACGGCAATCTCCGTCGTGCCGCCACCAATATCAACCACCATCGAACCGCTGGCTTCATGAACTGGCAAGCCAGCACCGATGGCAGCAGCCATTGGCTCTTCTAACAATAGTACTTTACTCGCACCTGCTGAAGATACCGCTTCACGAATCGCTTTACGCTCAACCAGAGTAGACTTACAAGGCACACAAACCACCACATTAGGCTGCGCCATAAAACGCTTGGCTTTTACCTTCGTGATGAAATGCTTGAGCATTTTTTGCGTCACTTCAAAGTCAGCAATCACGCCGTCTTTTAATGGGCGAATCGCTGTAATATTGGCAGGTGTACGACCAAGCATCTGCTTGGCATCAATACCAACAGCCGCAACGGTAGGGTTTTGTGTACGATTACTTCGTAACGCAACCACCGTAGGCTCGTCAAGTACGACGCCTTTATTAGGAATAAAAATGAGAGTGTTCGCAGTACCGAGGTCGATAGCGATATTATTTGATAAAAATCCAAACAGGTTCATGACTAATATTTCCAGCGTATTACAAATGAGGCGAATGAGGCGAATGAGATTGACTGAGGCGTTACTCGTCAGCGTTGAGCAGGTCGTCGTTAGACATTACTTATGGCGAAATTTGAACCTCGCAACAAGTCAAACCTAAGCAATAATGATGCAATGGAAAAACTGAGCTAAATTATACCGATTTGGCTCAAAAAAAACACAGATATTTGCATCAGTAAGTCAGGATTTTGGTCTTAAACGCTAAAAGTTGTTACAAAGTTTAAAATAGCAGTAAATACCATTCGACTTAATGAAACATCATTTAATTCAATAACTAACAAGGCTCTACAGGCAAATGATACTTTTGCTTAGCAGCACAGGTGCATACTGTAACGTATTTCAGAACGTAATGGGTAAGCAATTGAGAATCAATCGTGAATTATACGGTCAATTTTGCAAATCATGCCATCTTGGTTGATATTGTGCATCAATCAAGCGTCATGCTCTGTAAACTTAAGCCAGATGCTTTATAATAAAGCCACTATATATACATCTTAAGATAAACCCCTTGTTTTAGTTTGTGTTAATAATTATCTATATCTAATGCTTGTCTATTTTAGCCGCATTCTACTCTAACAAAAACTGTCCTTCACTGGAGAAACTATGTCACAGCAACCAGCAACGTCTGACAGCAACGTCAGCCGTGAAGAAATCCTAGAAGTTGCCAACCTTGCACGTTTGGGTGTCGATGAAAGCACAGCCGATAGCTATGCCGACGATATTAGTAAAGTATTAAAACTTATGAATACGTTGTCTAACGTGGATACCACAGGCATCAAACCCTTAGCAAACATTCATGAAGCTTGCCAAGAATTGCGGGCTGATGTGGCCAAACACGATATCAACCGCGCGCGCAATCAGTCAGTCGCCCCAGCTGTTGAAGATGGCTTATATTTGGTTCCACAAGTGATTGAATAAGCAGCGCGCTGCTTTAATCGCTACCCTATTTTACTTTATGCTATTCACATTTTGACGGACGACACCTTATGTCAGAACTTCATTTATTAAGTACCCAGCAGCTTATTACGGGCTTGCAAGACAAACAATTTAGCAGCCTTGAGCTGACAGAACACTACATCAAGCGTATAGATGCGCTAGACAGTAAGATTAACAGCTTTATCACTCATACTTCTGAGACAGCACGCGCGCAAGCAAAGGCAGCAGATGAGATGCGCGCACAAGGCGATCAGCGTCCATTACTTGGCGTACCGATGGCGCACAAAGACATCTTTTGTACTCAAGGTGTACTGACGACTTGTGGCTCTAAGATGCTGCATAACTTTATCTCACCTTATGATGCTACCATCGTTTCTAACATAGACAAAGCAGGCATGATTAGTTTAGGCAAGCTCAATATGGATGAGTTTGCGATGGGCTCAGACAATAGCAGCTCTTACTATGGCACTGTGCAGAACCCTTGGAACCTAGAGCGCGTCCCTGGTGGTTCGTCAGGTGGTAGTGCTGCCGCCGTTGCCGCAGGTTTTGTCCCAGTCGCAACGGGCAGTGATACTGGTGGCTCTATTCGTCAGCCTGCCTCATTTTGTGGTTTAACCGGTATCAAGCCAACCTACGGTCGCGTCTCTCGCTTTGGTATGATTGCCTATGCCTCAAGTCTGGATCAAGCTGGTAGCATGGGACGCAGCGCTAAAGATTGTGCCTATCTGCTACAGCCAATGATTGGTCACGATCCACGCGATGCAACGTCCATCAAGTATGATATGCCTGACTACGTACAAGATATCAGCGATGCAGAAGCTGCGGCTGGCGATAAGCCATTTAACGGTCTACGTATTGGTGTTGCCAAAGAATACTTTAGTGCTGGACTAGACGCTGAAGTAGAAACGGCCGTACGTGCTGCTCTGAAAAAATATGAAGAGCTGGGTGCGACGATTGTGGAGGTGAATATCACTGACCCTGAGATTACCCTTGCCACTTACTACATGCTAGCCCCTGCCGAAGCATCATCAAACCTGTCACGCTTCGATGGTGTACGTTTCGGCTATCGCTGTGAGAATCCAACTGACCTTATCGATCTATACACGCGCTCACGTTCTGAAGGCTTTGGCCCTGAAGTACAGCGCCGTATCTTGACCGGTACTTATGCGCTATCGGCAGGTTACTTTGATGCTTACTATACTAAAGCACAAAAAATCCGCCGCTTAATCGTCAAAGATTTCGATGAGGCGTTTGCTAGCTGTGACGTGATTGCCAGTCCAACTGCACCAACCGCTGCCTATAAATTAAGCGACAACCTTGACCCTGCGACCATGTACTTAGGCGATGTTTATACCATCGCGGTCAACTTGGCGGGTCTGCCTGCGCTTAGCCAACCTGTTGGTTTAACTAAAGAAGGCCTACCAATTGGCTTACAGTTAATCGGTCAACATTGGCAAGAGAGCCAATTACTCACGACTGCTCACTTATTCCAGCAGCATACAGATCATCATCTACAACACTCTGCCATCGCAAAGGAGACGGTATTATGAGTACAGCTATTACTGATAACAATGCCGTCCGTGAACACGCCGTACGTAAAGAGCTATTCGTCGATGGTTATGAAGTGGTCATCGGCATTGAGATTCACTGCCAGCTAAATACGGAAAGTAAAATATTCTCAAGTGCGCCGACTGACTTTGGTCATGAGCCAAACAGCCAAGCCAGTATCGTCGATTTGGGTCTGCCTGGCGTATTACCAGTTCTCAATGCTGGCGTGGTCGATCGTGCCTTAAAATTCGGCATCGGCGTCAACGCTGAGTTGGGTCTATTTAATACCTTTGACCGTAAAAACTACTTCTACCCTGACTTGCCTAAAGGCTATCAAATCACTCAGATGGCAAACCCTATCGTGGGTGAAGGTTACATCGATGTCGTGGTTAATGAAGGGGAAAAGAACGAATATCCAAAACGTATGGGTATCACCCGCGCGCATTTAGAAGAAGATGCGGGTAAATCAGTCCATGATGCCGTCGATGGTATGACTGGTGTGGATTTGAACCGTGCTGGTACGCCATTGATTGAAATCGTCTCTGAGCCAGACATGCGCTCTGCTCACGAAGCACTGGCCTATATCAAAGCCATTCATCAGCTGGTCACGTGGCTAGGAATCTCAGACGCAGTGATGGCAGAAGGCTCATTCCGCTGTGATTGTAACGTCTCTATCCGTAAGCCTGGTGCTGAACTGGGTACACGTACTGAGCTCAAAAACCTCAACTCGTTCCGCTTTATCGAACGCGCTATCAATCGCGAAATCGAGCGTCAAATTGATATTTTAGAGGACGGTGGCAAAGTACTGCAGGCGACGATGCTGTATGATCCAGAGCGCGACGAAACTCGTGTGATGCGTACCAAAGAAGATGCCAACGATTATCGCTATTTCCCTGACCCTGACTTGCTACCTGTGCGTATCGAACAGCATACTGTCGATAGCATTCGTGCAGCAATGCCTGAGCTACCAGTTGCTCGTCGTGCGCGTTTTGAAAAAGCGCTTGGTCTATCAGAATACGACGCTCGTATCTTGACTGGCAGTCGTCAAATTGCCGATTACTTTGAAGCTGTGGTCGCAGAAATTGGGCAAGCAGATGCCAAAATGGCTGGCAACTGGGTGATGGGCGATTTGCTGGGTGCGCTGAATAAAGACGACAAAGAAATCACTGACTCCCCTATCAGCGCCAAGCAATTGGCTGGCATGCTCAAACGTATCAAAGACGACACGCTATCTGGTAAATTGGCTAAGAAAGTTTTTAGTGCTCTATACGAGCGCGCGGGCGGTGACACAGATGATGCAGCAGATAAGATCATCGAAGACAAAGGTCTTAAGCAAGAAACGGACACTGGTGCTATCAAGGCCATGGTAGAAGAAGTCATCGCGAAAAATGAAGCAATGGTCGAAGAGTATCGCGGCGGTAAAGAAAAAGCCTTTAACGGTCTGGTCGGTCAAGTCATGAAAGCCAGTCGCGGTAGTGCTAATCCGCAGCAAGTGAACCAAATCTTAAGAGAGCTTTTGGGTTAAGTAAGGCAAGCTACTGGTTGGTTCAGCTGACTGTAATAGGCAAAATAATGTAATAGATTTTGGCTACTATAAATAGCCCTTGCAATATGCATAATTTTGCGTAAAATAGTCAGTCATTCGGGGCGTAGCGCAGTCTGGTAGCGCACTACACTGGGGGTGTAGTGGTCGCAGGTTCAAATCCTGCCGTTCCGACCAAACACAATATTAGGGCATACCGTCATAGACCGTATGCCCTTTATTTTGGGCGTTTTTCAGGTTTTCACTGTCTTATAGGTGTATGGCGTTCCATATAGAATGTTGGTATTATTGTTGGTATCGAGCAATACCAACATGGACAATACCAACAAAGGATAAACCCATGCCCCTAACCCATACCAGTATCAACAAGCTATCACCTAGCCCCACCTCGATTGATACAAAGCGACCTGATAAACACAGTGACGGTAACGGGCTGCAATTATGGGTGCGTTATACGGGCGTTAAGTCATGGATCAGCGCCTACCGCTGGCAAGGTAAGCAGCAAACCCTCACTATTGGCACTTACCCAGTAATGAGCCTTCAAGATGCACGCAAGCGCAATATTGAGATCAAAAGACTCATAGCTGATGGTATCAACCCAAAAGAGGATAAGAAAAAGACACAAGCCGACAATGACGGATCAAGGGCGTTTGATACCATAGCCCAGCGTTGGCACGATGACCGCAAAGCACACATAGCCCCTACCACCTATAGCCGTGATTATTCACAGTACCAGCGCGATATTAAGCCCGTCATTGGTCACATGAATATAGAGGATATAACCGCGCCTGATGTTTTGGCTATCGGTAAAGCTATCGAAGCGAGAGGTGCAGCTGATATGGCAAGGCGTGCAATGCGTCAAACGGGGCAGATATTCAAACAAGCCATACGTGAGGGCTTAACCAACCTCAACCCAGCCACCGACCTAACCGAAGCACTAAAACCGCATAAGGTGAAGCACCACAGCCGTGTGACCAGCCAGCAATTACCTAAACTACTTCAAGACATTAACGCCTATGATGGTGATCTACTGGTGAAGCTGGGCTTATGGTTTTTATGCTATACGTTTGTGCGTACTCAAGAATTGCGCTTTATGGAATGGTCAGAGATAGACTACAAAGCTAAGGTATGGCGCATACCAGCCGACAAAATGAAAATGGATAGACCACACCTAGTACCACTTGCACCGCAAACAATGGCACTACTGGAGCAGATCAAGGCGCTAGGTTTTTCGGATCAATACGTTTTCTTTAATACCTCAACCCGTAAGCCATACAGTACCAATGCTTTTATCACTGCCCTATGGCGCATGGGCTATAAAGGACGTATGACGGGGCACGGCTTTAGAGGACTTGCCAGCACTACCCTACACGAACAGGAATACATGCACGAAGCGATAGAGCTACAGCTGGCACATGAAAAAGAAAACAAGATCAGCAAGGCATACAACGGGGCGCAACACCTACCATACAGAACCAAGATGATGAATGACTGGGCAAACTTCATTGATAACGCATACGCTGGCAAACTAGATAACGTGATCCGCGCAGACTTCAAACAACCAAAACAAAAGCATGGTTAATATCATGCTGTAACGACTATGCAAGGCTAGGACTAATTACCCGAACGACAGCTATTTACACACCCTTATGCTGTCACTGCCTTGCACCTATTTTGATTAAAGGGTGTAAGGGTGTGAATGTGAGTTTTTTTGAACAGCAAAAACAGCGTAAAGATAAACAGTTCATATCAATTTTTGATAGCGTTTCTTTTGTATCAGAACATGGCAAAGGTACTCTACAAGAAGCCTTTGAACTTGTAACAAGCTCATTTCTAAGAAAGCAGACTTATTTACTACTGATTACCCCACACTCAGTCAAAGCCGTGTATGTATGCAGTAGTTACGAGCAATCAACTTGCGAACCCTATATTACTTTTGAGTCTATTACTCATGAGTTAAAAGAGTGTATCGACCATAAAGGTATTGGAACAGGCAGTCCAATTTATAAGCTAGGTTTTGGCAAAAAGAGATTTGTAGAACAGCTAATTAATTTAGGTATGCAGATACCTGAACAAATAATATTTAATACTGAGTCACCCGATATAACAGATGCAGACTACACAAGCGAGGGTGACGAGTTAGCATTTTATCAAGGCTTGCCTAAAGAATACGATATATTGAGAGCTGATAACGAGAAGCTCAAAGCCCAATATCAAGAACTATTCAATAAGAAAGGATCACCTGAAGCTCTTTACGAAATCCGAGAGAAGCTATATAAAAGTAGTAGAGAGCAGCTAGACAAATGCAAAAATGAGTTAGATAAATTATCAGTAGATTATAAAAATCTTGAGTCAGATTACGACTACTACAAACGCAACTTTGAAAGCACAAAGAAAAAGACAGCTTTAACTCAACAGGTAGCAGAAAAAAGAATATCAGACCTTGAGAACCAATTAGCACAAGCTAATGCAGCACTGGCAGACAAGCCAGCTGATGACTATCAACAATTGAGTGAACGTACCGAAAAAAGCTATCAGACTACCATAGGCTTATTATTAGAATTGATGGTCACGCCTAAAGGAATTGACCATAAACAACCATTTTCAAGCCAAGCAGTCATTATTAGTGAAATTACAGATAAAGGAATATACGGACAAGGTAAAAGCACTTTAGAAACTCGCTTTAGTGATGCTAATTCTATTTTGAGTGATGCAAAAAAGAAATAATATAACCATGATTAGACACCACCCCAAAATAAACTCATACCCCATTTAGGGCGTGACTTCACCCCAGCTAGGGTGCTGCAAATAACCCTACCCCCTAAAGTAGAACCACTGGACGTTACATACCGTAGCGTCATTTAGTGGAGCTACACACAATGACACACCCAACTCAAAACACCCCAGTAATTCCTTTTACTGATAACACCCCTCACGACACCGAACCAACCACCGCAAACAGTCCAGCTATGCAACTGCCTACTACTGGCATGGGCAGAGCAAAGGATATCCTACCCTATCTACCCTTTAGCAAAACCACCCTTTTTGAATGGTCAAAAGATGGACGTTTTCCAGCTGGCAAGAAGCTAAGCCCCACTATGACCGCATGGAGCTATGCAGACATTCACGAATGGCTTAATTCTCACACCTCAACCACTAGCGAGGTATAGAGCCATGACTACTACAGCCACCGCTACCGCCCCAGTGACCAATGAGCAAGCACCTAAGACCCAAATTAACACCATACGGGCGCACCTGATGACAGGGGCAACGATCAGCACATGGGACGCATACCGCCTTTACCAAATCACATGCCTAGCCCAGCGCATACATGACTTGCGCCTAACAGGGCTAGTTATTCAAAGTGAGATGGTAACGCACAATGAAAAGCGTTTTAGCCTCTACTGGCTTGATGAAGCAACATTACTTGAAAGCGAATTATCTAACAGTGAGGTGAACTAAATGAATAACCACCCTAGCATATCAATCGACACCCCAGCCGAACGCCTAGTAACTGTGGATAGCCTTTACTTACGTCTTATGAATGACCGCGTACAAGATATTTATATTAATACCGACCACCTAGCCACCGCGCTAGATGCTATCAATACAAAAGACGATGTTAGCCAAGGCGTGCTTGTGGCAGTCAAAGCAGCACTACTGACCAATAGCGAGCTGGCAGGTATTGTTAGCGAGATGTTTTGTGAGCACGCATTACCGTACCAAGCGGAGGCAACAAGCCATGAGTAATGACGATCTAATAAGCGAAGTAATGGACAGGCTAAAAGGTGAAGGGTTTTTGATGATAGCTGATGATTTTATAGATCAGCTTATCACCACCTTACACGCTAATGTGACCCTAATTAATACCATGACACAAATAGCCGAATTAGAAACCACAATGTTAGGCAGCTTGCTACCGACAGGCAGCCGACAAGTGGAGTCTCTAAAAAACTTATCTGTAAAAATAGCAGAGATTGCCTTTAACGTGGAGGACGTACGAAATGAGCAGAGATAACAGAGCCAACCTAAACACGCACCACGGGGCACACAATCGCAATGAGCCACATAAGCGTGGCTTATTAATCAGCTTTATCATATTCATGGCATGGGTAGCAGGTATTGGCTTGCTACTCTCATTGGTAGCGTGCCAGCCAGTCAATGCAAAACCGATTGCAACCGATGATAGCAGCGGTTACTATATAGACCTCTCAAGAAAACACGCAAGCGGTAAGCCATACCGTTATCCATTGGCTTTTTTTGTGCCTGATAATAGCGCAGCCTCTCAAGCTGTCTCTATACCATCAAGCATAGCCCCACAAGCGCACATAAGCGACACAAGGG
The DNA here is from genome assembly GCF_044901245.1 of Psychrobacter sp. NPDC064578. Classification (NCBI taxonomy): domain Bacteria; kingdom Pseudomonadati; phylum Pseudomonadota; class Gammaproteobacteria; order Moraxellales; family Moraxellaceae; genus Psychrobacter; species Psychrobacter sp. NPDC064578. The sequence continues at coordinate 110,236 of NZ_JBJDPI010000008.1, read as the reverse complement.
GGCAAACCATCATATCTAAGGTGAACACCTCACCGACCGACTATGACGGGTTGACGCTGCAAAATACAATAGCCGTAAGGCGAATATGCAGGGCGGTTGCTTGCGTGACCGAGAGTAAGACCCGTCACCCTATACTTTTACCGTATAGCGTGGCATTCACTCAAAAAATAACGCAAGGAGTTATCCATCATGGGTAAATCAATCCGTACGACCTCAAACACTCAAACCACTACTAACAGCACACCAGCCACATTCAAGGCAGGTGATAGCGTGCTATGCCCGTCTGTGGGCAATGGTACTTACACCCTAGTCCAAAAGTCAAAAGACTGCCTAACCATCAATATTGGCAATGTTGAGTGCCTATATCGCGCTGATGGTAGGGCTTATCATGATGACTGCTACGTCTTACCCTCACTATTCCATGACACGCCAGCAAACCGCCAAGCAATAGCCACGCTATACAGTGGCAACCAATCAAACCAGCGTAAAGTTATCGACACCACAAAGGCAGACGATGACGAAGTGATTTTAATGTCGTCACAGAATTTATCAGATATTGCTTGTGACATTAACGGGGCTGCTACCGCCTTATATGATGTTGGTCAATTACTGGCACTCATACACTATGAGAAGATAGAAACGCACACAGTCCCAGCAATGGCACGCCTTGCACATGATGCCACCGACACATGGGCAAGCCTACTATATGAAAAATTAGAGCGTATCAACGACACCCTAGCAATGACAGGTTACGGCAAGGAGGGCAAATAATGAAAACCTACCCACCAAAGCAAAGCCGTAAACACGCCAAGCGCAAAAGCTACTACAAGAAGTATAGAGAGCAGCGTAAGCCGAACCAGTCGCAAGCAAGGGGGACTAGATGACCACCACACCACAAACCGCCACCCATGAAAAAGCCCGTGCATTTAGCACAGGCTTTACAGTGGTAATAAATAGTTTTGATGCAGCCACACGGCAAGGGCTGGCAGATGATCCTACTTTGACAAAGCTAATCGCGCTATTACCGCCTGACAGCTTGCTAAGTATTACGGACAATCTTACTACAGATGACGCGCAAATAGTATCGACAGCTGGCACGATAGCCTTACGTTTAACCGATAAACAAGGCGATATAGTAGGCGCGGTATTCTACACACCAAACAGCAAAGCAAAGCCCATTGTCATTGATCCTACAGGTTATGGCGCTATCGTCATTGGTGACACTGACAAAGCTAGTGAGGTGATAGCCTTTAATGATTTAAATGATGGTATCGAGGTTTACAGCCACCTGATGGACAGTGAAAAGACGATCATCATTAGCCCTCAAAAAACTAAGCAATGCTTTAAAAAGATGGTGCAGCACTGGAGCAGCGGATCACTGGTTACCGTACCTATGACACTTGATGATAAGGGCTTGATAAACCTATTGGCAGGTGTAAAGGCGCAAGCATTGGTTACGGTGGCTCATATCGTCACCATGCTACAAGATGACAGCTATGAAGCGATACTGGCAGCTGATGACACCCAGCTAATCAATTTACAAGACACTGCCTATTATCCTGAATGGCGCGATGATCCACAGCTGAATGAACCGATGGTTTATGCTGATGGGCGTTTTGAGCTATACCATGATGGGCTGTTTTTTGTGAAGTATAACGATGACGACCCAGCAAACATTGCTTTCAAGTCTAAGGCGTTTGTTTGTTCACCGATAGAGGTTATCGCTAAGACACGGGACACAAGCAGCGGTACATGGGGGCGGTTATTGCAATGGCGTGATGATGACAGCGTATTGCATACATGGTCAATGCCGTTATCACTGCTACAAGGTGATGCAAGGGAATACCGCCGTGAGCTGGCTAGTCAAGGCTTGAACATTACCACCAACCCCAAACAGCGCAATTACTTAGACACCTATATTCAAAACTACCCTATCCACAAACGGGCTTTATGCGTGGATAAGCTGGGCTGGCACGATAAGCAATATATATTACCTGACAGGGCAATAGGCAGTGATGGTAAGCAGCTTATCGTCTATCAGTCTGCAAATAGCATTAACAGCACCCTAGCCCAGCAAGGAGAGCTTGCCCAGTGGCGTGATAACTTATGCAAACCACTTGCCGAACAAAGCCGTTTTGTTTTCTCTATTGCTTGCGCGTTTGCTGGGCAACTACTGGAGCTATTAGAATATGACGGGGGCGGTTTTCACCTCTTAGGATCATCAAGCATGGGTAAGTCATTATCGCTTAAATTGGCTGCTAGTGTATGGGGCAACCCTGACAGGTATGTTAAGACATGGCGCAGCACTGATAACGCACTAGAGGGCACAGCAAGCGAGCACAACGACAGTTTTCTGCCACTCGATGAAATCAGCGAATGTGACCCAAAAATAGTAGGTAAGACCGTTTATATGCTGGCGAATGGTCAAGGTAAAGGGCGCAGCACCACCACGGGACACAATCGCATAGCCAAAACATGGCGCATTATCTTTTTGTCTAATGGTGAGGAGTCGCTACAAAACTTTATGGCGCAAGCAGGACAAAAAACCAATGCAGGTATTGAGGTTCGAGTCGCACATATAGACGCTAATGCCGGCAAAGGGTTAAAAACCTTTGATAGTTTGGTACTGGCAGACACCAGTGAAGCACAAGCCGATACGATCAACGAGTTATCACACGCTTACTATGGATCAGCTGGCATTGCATGGCTAGAATATATCACCAGTGATAAAGCAGCGACCACCGCCAACGCAGGGCAGCTTGTAAGTAGCTTTATGAACCAGTACAGCGACCTGACAGCACAAGCGCATAGAGTGGCTAAAAGGTTCGCTATCGTGAGCGCAGCTGGAGAGCTAGCAACACAGGCAGGTATAACGGGCTGGCAAGCAGGACAAGCAACTAAAGCCGTGATGACTTGCTTAGATAATTGGCTTGATAACTATGGGCGTGATGGTGAACATGAGCAGCGCCAAATCATAGATCATATCAAGGCATTTATTGAACAGCATGGATCAAGTCGTTTTCAGCCTTGCCACATTCACACATACCAAGACTTTGAGCCTAAAATCAATAATCGTGCTGGCTATCATAATTACGATACAGGGGAATATTATTTCTCTACCAGCACCTTTGATGAAGTGTGTGCACCATTTAACAAAAGCAAAGTCTTACAAGTGTTAGATGAAGCTGGATTGTTGAATGTAACTGAGAATGACCGTAAAACGTGTAGAGTGCCTTTACCATTTAAAAAGAACCGCCAGCGTGTTTATGCGGTCAAAAGTGAGATATTAAGTTGTGAAACTACAAAAAGCACTGGGACAGCTGGGACAACTGGGACAACCCATACACCGCAAGGGCTAGAACCTGTCCCAAGCATTAAAACACCACTGGGACAGCTGGGACAAAATAGCTCAATTTGTTAATCTGTCCCAAGTGTCCCAAAGGCTAAAAAAGAGCTGGGACAGCTGAAAGCCAGTAACCACGGGCGTTGTCCCGTTGTCCCAAGTGTCCCAAGCAAAAAAGCAGATGCAGACAAAAACAATCAAAGGCAGCCGTTTATCGTCTGCCTTTTTTTATGCCTGATGTTTATCGTGAGATCAGTTTGAGCACTGCCAGCATGTTAAGTAATGCTAAGGTTTAAAACTAAATCACAGTAACAGTGGCACAGCCAAACAGTATAGAAAAGTATAGAAAAGTATAGTTTGAAACGGTTTTTACTTTTACCACGTTTTACCGATCACCAGCCCCCAATGGGGTAACTGTTAGCGTGATACCTTACTACCATTAGCCCACAGCTTATAGATGCCACCAAAACAGGATAGAGCCGTCAAAAATGAGATATGAGCAGTTTTGCGCGTATTAAGCATGATTTAGGTTTACCAGTGTTTACGGATCACTAAAACACGAATGAAGCGCAAGCACTTACCAATCATGGGCTATAAGGCAGTTTTAGGGCTAAATTATAATAGGGCTGTAAACCTAAATAGATACGCCCAGATTTGAGCCTATCTTTTAATACCACATGATACGAGGTGAGCATTTAGCAGCATTAGATAATTGACGCATGAGCAGACAGTACAAGGCGCACAGATAAAATCCTATTCCATAGCCGTATCAAATGACAGATAAAACCAATTATGGTTCTATCACCTGATAAGACGTGAGTTTTCGGACAACGTAGGCGATCACTGCCAAGCCCTTTTTATGGAGTCCAAAAACCCTAAGGTTTCCCATAGGTTTTTGGACATCGTAGAACCTAACAAAACCTAACATTCAAAATCAATTTGCACCGCATTGCCTGTTAACATTTGTTAACGTTGGCAGCACTCACTACCCCAAGAAAACCACAATGTTAGAACCTGTCAAAACCTGTTATTCAAACACGAATTAATCAATGCTAGAACCTGATAAAACCTGAACCCAAAACCTTATAAAACCTAACATTCAAAACCAAATTACAGGGGTTTTCGGAGTCCATAAAGGAGTAGTTTTGCGAGTCCATAAAAAGGGATCAGTTTCGGGAACAGTACGCACACGCGCAAGGACTTTTTTGAGTCCATAAAAAGGGTAATTTTCGGACATCGTAAGCAAGGGCTAAAAATGGGTTGTTGGACACGTTAGAGCGTACCATGTGGTACACCCTCACACAGGGGTAGGTTTTTGGACATCGTGAGTGGTAGTTTATGGAACAGTACGCGCACGGGGCATATTTTGCTGATGCTGGGTAATTTTGCGACAAGTATCGTAAGCGAGCACTGCCCTACTATGTTGAAAAATGTTGAAACGGCAAACAATAGAAATAATTACAAAATAATATTGAGTGAAGCAGCAAACAGCCAAAAAAGGGCGTTATTAAAAACGATTGTTGGTATTATTGTTGGTATCGTCAATATATAAATTAATCAAACCTATATTTTACAAGGCATACAGACTTTACTTTACTTCCTGCCGTTCCGACCAAACATAGTAGTTAAAGAGAAAAGCCAATCATTGTTTTCAATGGTTGGCTTTTTTTGTGCTAAATTTGGCTGGTGATTGTATGATGGGTGATATAGTAAAAAATAATGAAGATCTTGCAAGGCACGATGAGTAACTAAAGCCAGTCGTTCACAAACCTTTAGGCTGGTACTGCCTTGCACCTACTTTGATTTAAAGGTGTAGAGGTGTAAGCGTGAGAAGTCTTAGTGATTATTTAGGTATTGAAGATACCGTCAAACTAATTAAAGAGTTTACGAAAGTACCTTTTTTTAATAAGGGCAACTTGTTTGATCTTGTGGTGAAAAAAGAACTACAGCCAATAATCTATTTTGATGGTTATGGCGCAACATGGACAAACAAACTGTATTCACCATACCCCGAAGACTTTAAAGACATGAATGAATGGTCAGGAGATATAGATTATTCAGCACAATCAAATCATGTTAAAGGATATTTTTATATTTTACATGGTGAAGCTATCGTAAATTCTAAAAATCCAATTGAACACAGACGTTTCATTATCCAAAACCTAGTAGATTATCAAATAATACCTAACCACTCTTTACCAAATCGAGAATCAAACCCAAAGGGAGATATATTTAGGAGAACTCCTTTACATGTGACCGACCACATTTTATTATCAACTGAAAATCCAAAAGATGAAATTATAGACCCGTATTTTAGCGAAAATGATATTAAGTTCTATATTTTAGATATTATAAATATGCTTGAAAAAAATGGCTATTATTCAGCTGATGATAAGAAGGACAGCCCATCCGATGATAAAGAGTTAAACCTCAAAGATAGCGCCTATCACTTGATATCAGTCTTAAAAGATTTACTGCTTAATCCTGATACTAATGCTTATCACTTTAAAACAGACAATAGTAAAAGTACAAACCAACCAACACAAGCAGGGCTTGCAGAATATATTGATGCAATGAATATTAAAGGTCTAAAATCGAGAAATATAAACGGTATATTTTCAGATGCTAATCGCTTGTTAAATGATGCTCGAAAGAACTAATGCTCTCATATTATCCAGATTGCAAATGCAAGCTACAAATTGCAAATGCAATGACCTAAACAACTCTACCTCATAAACTAGCAACCATAAGCCGTATCAATCAAGTTACGGCTAATATGGAGCTAGACATATGACACACTTAGAAAAGACTGAAGTCTCAACCAGCGCAAAATTATCAGTCCAAAAGCTATTCAACAAACCAACCAAATGGTCGTTTGCCATATTGAAACTTTTGATCGTTATCCTAGTACCGCTATTATCAAATGCACCAGATATTCAGCTTAATTTTTATACCGTGAACATCCTATTTTAAGTTGAAAACCCACATAAAAAAACCAGCCATTGAATCCAATGACTGGCTTTTTTATATTTATTACTCTTCATTAAGTATTACAGAGACGCTTTAGTAATTGCACTCAGCGCTTCATTGATGATAAATACTTTAGACTTAATATCAGTAAAACCAAATGAAGCCAGTCTTTGAGTATGCTTCTCTAAGTATCTGTTGGCATCGTCCAAATTATCAAACACATAAATACCGCCCGCTTCTTGCGTTGCTTCGTTTTCTGTCCATAGCTTGTAGACCAGACCGCTCTCGTTTGCGATGTCTTCAGCCAACTCTTTCATAGACTCAAAGAATTGATCGCCAAAAGGTCCGCTATAAGGAAAGTCGATTTGCAAAAGATATTTCATTATTGAATCCTCATTATCATTAAATAGTCGGCAAAACATACGCTGCCAGATACTTTCAATCTTAACATAGTACGATTGACTATAGACTTTTGGCAAGCGAGCAGCTAGGGTAAATGCATCACTTTACGAAGGTTCAACCCATGTCTGAGGCTATCGCTCAGCCCCTCTCGACTTACCTTATAGATGACGCACCTTGGGACGTATACCAGCGACCTTATGTGCGTGATTTGGCGTATGTGCTTGCCTGCCCTAACGTTTTGACTGAGTGGCTCGATGTTGCACCGCATCAGAATACACATACCGTATCGGTACATAGCGCACACTTTTGGCAACAGCAGTTTGCAGCGTATCAGCAGCGTTTGGAAGAGCTAGATAGCACCAATGCTTATCAGGTACTGACCCGCTATTTACTCAAGCGGCCTAGCCCTAATCGCTTGGGTTTTCACTTTGAAGGGTTACTGTCATTTTGGCTAGAGGATGGCTTTGCGCGCAAGCTACATCCGTATGAAACGCTAGCCAGTAACGTCCAGTTGTATAACGGTAAGCAGACGACTGGTGAGCTAGATTTAATCTTATATAATCATGGAGAAAATCTGGTCGAGCATTGGGAGCTAGCCATTAAGTTTTTTATGGGATCAGCGCCGTTTGCTCCTGAGAACTGGGTTGGGATTAATTCCAAGGACAATCTACAGCGTAAAATGACCCATATGCAAACCAAGCAGTTTCGTACCGTATGGGTAGATACCGAAAAGCATGGACAAGTTAAAATTGATAAGCGTTATGGCGTGATTAAAGGGCGATTCTTTTTGCCAATCAATACCTGTAACTTTACTTATCCGCCTTGGTTAGCGACAAACTTTCCTATACATAAATGGTGCGATAGCAATGATATGACTAATCTTGCGACGATTGATATAAGGGCATTACGAGCCGCCCATTATATCGAATGGTTTACTAGGCGCGACTGTTATGATGGACGACAGCCGCAGGTAGCTTGGTCAAACGACGCACTGCCTACGACAGGACTATATTTCGAAGGTCATAGTCCGATCGTCATTTATCCTGAACAGCGCGACAAAACGCATGACAAATTTTAGTAACGTCTACCGCATTATATGCACATCGACGCTTTAGCCATCTGCTTTATTAATGCAATGCAATGAAGCTACCAAGCATAGCGTCCATACAAGCTAATCTCACTGCGTTTGGCTTTTTCTGAATCGAAACTGTCAGTCAGCAATTTGATGCCAGCATAACGACTGTCTACAGCGAGACCCAATGCTTGCGTTTGCGGCTCTATCAAGCCCGTCACCGTAATGGGAAAAGCATCATTGGACGTTTGGTAGCCTGCGGATAATTGATATAAGTCTTGAATGTCATTCACTTGACCATGTAGACCGAGCTGCCATTGACTGTCTAGCTGATGTTGAAGGCTACCTTCAACTCGCCATGGCAATGTCTGTGTGACATCGTCAGTGCTAAGCTGCCCTTCAATCGTATAGAGAGGTCTGCCGTTGACGTCATAATCCAACGCATAACGAGTGCTTGGCATGTCTTTCCAATGCATGCGTCCAAGGATATCGTAGCCGCGCAGAGACAATTGCGTGCTATCAGACAACTGACCTGTGAGCTGCAAATCGAGCGAATAACCATATCCCGAAGGTTTCGCGGGGTTCCAGTCTAGGTTTTCCTCCCCTAAAGCCGGTTCATCATAGTAATAATCGATGTAAGCGTTGGTTTTATCCAAACTGTCTCGTATGTCTGTCACCTCATTATTTGGTAACACTCTGGTGCTCAAATCGCCAACTATCTTACCTTCTAATGCATGCAGTCCTTGCCAGAGATTGGCCCGAGTCGTCAATTGCCAGTTAGGCATGAGCTGCTGCGTCAGACCAATATTAGCACCGAATCTTTCATTGTGCTTGGCTTCTAAAAATAACGGATAAGTTTGACTGGTACTTGAGGGCTGTTTATTTTCATACTGCCAATAAACTTCGGCAGTCTCTTTGCTAAACGTCATTAAGTAATCATAACGCCAACCTAGACCGTAGCTAATCGCACTGCCCGCAGGACGAATCTCAAGCGACGTCCGACCTTGGGCATAAGCATGATCACCCGAGTCCAAAGGGGCACTCCAATCGTCTAAAAATTCTGAGATAGGCTGTGTTGGACTATGAGCCGTTGCCATCACACTCCACTCTATCTGCGCGTCTGATTGTTTGGTCTGGCTGTCTAGCAAGCCTGTCGCTTGGGGGTAGAAGTAAAAATTCGTGTCAGCAGCTGGTATATCTGCACTATCAGCAACCGCAGCGCTGGATATCATCATAGCGGCAATCGCTGGCGCAGTGATTAACTTGGTACGGCTGTATAAATGTGATGCTAAGCTTTTAGGTAAAAAACCATAGAGACTTGAAACGTTATATGGCATAAATTTCTCACGTTTATTAGAGAGCATAAAAAAGAGACAGGAATCTGTCTCTTTTTTTTGTTGCTATACCTCAATCGCTACTAACAACGGTTGAGAGTCGATGTGACACATGATTTGATTATAGAATAATTAAACTATCATCAGTAAACTTGGCAGTAACTTTGCCATCATTATCCATTAAATCACCGTAGTCTTTACCGTTAACCATGATATCGCCAAGCTTACCCATTTTATCTTTAATAAAATCACCATTGGCATCAACATTTAACTTGATCGACGCTTTATTTTGCTCAACGGTAAACTGGGTGCTAACCACATCATAGTTATTATCTAAGCTTGACTTACCGGTTACAAATAGCTTCTTACCTTCTACGCTAGCAGTCAGACCTTGTAGCTCAATAACATTACGAGCAGTACGTTTAAGATTGGCTTGGAAATCAAGCGGAATCGTCGTTGTATTCTCTTTCGTTACCTTGCCTTTAATCGCCAATACTATTTCCATACCTACGTATTTATTGGCGGCCTCTTCGATATCACCAACTTCATCGATTATGATAAATTTCTTTATATCAGCGTCATTGGCAGTCGCATTCAGTGTAATCTCTACATCAGTCATCGGTTTTTGCTTGGTCATCTTGCCCGTTATAGCAAACTTATAAGGGATTGTTCTAACCACCAGACTGTTATCTGCTAGCTTTCTGCTGACATCCAGCGCAGCAAATTCAAAATCTTTTGCTTCAATCACGCTATCATTAGCCGTCAACTTCAGGCTGCTTAATTTGATGACTGCCTTTTCTAGCGTGATGCCTTCTTTATTTGCATCATTGATATCAAACTCATCATTGACCAAGACTTTATCACTGAATTGACCACTGACTGTTGCACCTTTAGTATTTGAGCTGAGGGCAACGATATCAGTGCCAGTACCAATTTTAATACTCTTGAAACCCAAACTACCGTTAAAGTTATCTGTACTGGTGTTTGAGCTTAACGCATCTTCATAACCATCAAACACTACGGTGAAAACGTCTTTGTTATCAATAACAGGGTCATACAAACCTGTTTGCAGATTATATACGTAATCGTATTCTTCGATATTGACTTTGGTGCTACCAGTCAAGGTAAACTTCCCGTCAGCATTTAGTGTCGCTAAAAAGTCATCACTAGGTTCTAACTTACGATCATAGAATCGATCCCAATAAAAATCGCTTGTTAAATCAGGATTATTCTCTAGGATATCCTTAGTATCACCATGTTCTCCTAAATAGATAATATCATCTGCATCTAGACGACTGATCGAGTTCTCACGCATATAGCCAGCAAGGCCTTGTGGGATATCAAAGGTATAACCAAGTCGCGTATCTTGCTTTTCTGTAAGGATATCACTTACATCTTCGTAAGCATCTGTAACCGCTTTATTGTCACTGACAAATAGCTTGGCGGTACGAATCATCTCTTTCGCTTGCTCGATCTCAGACAAACTATTATCGACAGGTGGTTTGACTGGCACATCTGGCGTATTAGTACCATTACCAGAAGAGCTATTATTATTGTCATCACCACAGCCTGCTAACGCTAACGTGCTGGCTAACGCTAATGCGCTCAATTTAAAAAATTTCATAACACAGTCCTTTATAGAGTAATTTTAAAAACTAGAAGCATCAAATTTTTTATATAATTAAGCAAATAATGTCTTAATTCAAAAAATCGCCTCTTAATTTAGAAAACTTAAGTTTGCTTTAAAATAAAATAATAATACTCTTATTTAAGCAACTTATCTATAAAGTAAACGAATATAACAGCAATGTTACACAAAAAAGTAAATGCCGTTGTTGCGACTAATCTTGACTGTCTACCAAAGATACTTTATCAATAGCTTTCAATCACTTGCATCAGCTCGTACCTGAGCATATCTGCGCTTGGCATGCGCTCAGCGTGAAAGCGCACAATAGCAATACCGGCACTAGCAAGGGCTTTGTCTTTTTTGTCATCCGCCTTTTGACGCGCTTTACTCGTGTGTGTCCAATCATCAAGCTCGATAGCAACCAGCGTGGTCTGCGCATCAATATCCACAATCACATAATCGACGCTTTGACGGCAGATACGATTGAACCAAAAGCTACGCTCGGACGCCTCACTGCTATTGCCTTCGATAATGCGTGACAGTTGAACTTGAACGAAAATATGATATTCCGGCAACGCACTTTTTAGCTTATTAAAGAAAATGACTTCCGTATCCGTCATAATCGGCATCGGCGCAAACGGCCAAATAGCCAACTCATCACCGCGTACTGGCTTTGGATCAGGCTCAACAACTGGAGGTCTTTTCAACAGCTTTGGTACGGTAATCAGCCCTAAAAACCCAACGGCCAATATTAAAAATATAACACCAAATGACATGGTTTTACCTTATACATGATTAAGGCAGCCAAATATGTATGACGACTTCCATAAAGTGACATACATACTCAACTGCGACAGGGCAGCCCTTATAGGCTGACCCGTTATACAGAAAAAATCAGGGGCAATCGGCGCACATCGTAGCTAAGCTTACGCCAATCAGCAAACACTAAAACAAAAAACACGACAATAAATGTCGTGTTTGAATAAAACTCAGATAAAACAATAAAATCTAACCAAGACTCTGCTGTTTATTTAGCAATAATAGTCATCCGATTATAGTGATTTTAATGCTATTTTAGCGCCAGTATAAAACCCAAGCACTGGTCGTATTGACCTTAGGATCACTATTAATTTTATCTTTTAACGCTAACGCCGCCACTTTACCGCGCTCAGGACCGATGATGACGCGAACCCCGCGGCTGGTAGGGCTGGTCTTAACTTGGTAGCCTGCGGATTTAAATTTCTTTGCCAGCTCATCCGCTTTGGCTTGATCGTTTGCCAATGCTACTTGCACCCCAAAGCTGCCTTTGGCGTCGGTTTCTTTGACTTCTTTACGGGCTTCGCTGAGTTTCTGCTGTGCTTCACGCTTAGCATCCGCTGATTTTTTGGCTAAAGCCTCTTCTTTCTGACGCTTGTCTTCACGTGCCTGCTCAGCCGCTGCCGCTTCACGCGCTAATCGCTCCACCTGCTTACGTGATGGAATGGTGATGTTTTGACCCAATTGTAGCGATGTCGATGGTGACAGATTATTCGCTTGTGCCAATACTTCTACTGGCATATTGTACTGCCGCGCCAGTTTAATCAGCCCATCTCCTCTTTTAACTTGATAATCAGAAGGCGATTTTGGTGGCTCATTCTTAGCCGCTTCTGCTGCCGCTTGTTTTTTCTCAGCCGCAGCATCCGCTTGTTTCTTAATTTCCGCTTGTCTTTTTGCTTCCGCTTCTTTTTTACTGTCTGCTAGTTTCTTTGCGGCAGCCTGCTCTTTAATCGCCGCTTGCCTTTGAGCTTCTTGTTGCGCTTGGGCAGCTTTTTGCTGGTTGCCAGTGTTTGTCTCACTTTCAGCTGACTCAGCAGCGCTAGTCTTTTTTATTGGCGTTGTAGTGGCATCTTTTTCCGCATCGGATTTGGATTTATCACTCTCTTCAGCAGCTGCTGCACTACTGGCCATATACTGCTGACTTTCTGCACGGGCTTTTGCCAATGCTTCCGCCTCAGCGGCTTCCTGTTCAGTTAAGAACTGCTGGGCACGTTTTTCTTGTTCAGCCACACGAGCAGCGCGCTCTTTTTGTTTTTCTGCCAGGATACGTTTTTCAGTCTCGATATCCGTCGTCAGCGGCTGAGGAGACTCTTGCTCAGGGCTTGGCTTATCTACCATTGCTGACGCTGGTTGTGGTTCATTACTATCACCAATCTGTTGCACCATGGCGTATAGCATCACGCTACCGCCGATAATCATCCCAATGCCCAATAAGGCTTGTCTCGAAAAGTTCATCCGTTTACGTCTCTTAGTTGGTAATAAGGTTGATTGAGCGGCGCAACTGTCGTCTCAAAACTGTATTTAGATAGTTCTAATAGCCTTGATAGGTGTCATTGCCACCAGTTGCGTCCATCCGTTTTTAAATGTTATGCCAAGCGTTTAATGCCATTATGGAGCAGCTTGCCAAATCACTTTGATTATAAAGCATATTTTTCATACTGTCTGCCATCATGCTACTGCTAAGATTAACATTAAATAAGCACCATTTTAATGTTAATTATCAACCGCCAGTGCTGCCAGTGCCTCGCCGATCGTATGAAAGGAGCCACATACCACGATAAGGTCTTGCGGCTGACTGGCATTGATAGCTGCATCGGTCGCTTCTGATAAACGTTTAAATTCGTGTATTTGAGCATTGTCGACATAGCTTGATAGGATACCTTGCAAGTGCTCAGTGCTCGCAGCACGTGGATAATCAATCTCAGCGACAAACCAATCGCTAATCGGTAAGCCCGCTATCGTCAAATGCTGCACGACTTTATTGATATCTTTATCACCCAACATAGAAAACAGCATTTTAATGCTGGCAGGTTTTCCTGTAGTTTGATTTTTTCGGCTACTATTTGGATTACTGCTGTGATTGAGAGCCTCAGAGCTATTTTGATTGGCTAAATGCTGTTGCCAAAGCGGTAATAGTTGCGCCAATAAAAACTCAACGCCTTGCTCGTTATGCGCGACATCAAACAGCCAATGGCGATTGTGGGTCTCACGATAATCAAAGCGACCAGCGAGACTGACCGTTTGTAATGCTTGCTCAATAGCAGTACTATCGACATTTAATGGACTTGCGAGCACTGCTGATAAGGCATTAGTAGTATTGGTCAATGACAGCGCTGGACGTGGTAACTGCATGGTAACGGCGGCATTGCTGTACTGCCAAGCGCTTGCATCCACTTCACGATAATCAAAGTCTTGCCCAACTTGATAACAAGTTGCTTGATGCTTATCAATCGCTTGCTGCACACTGACTGGCATCGCGGTAGCACCATAAACCACGCTAATACCATCACGTAAGATACCTGCTTTCTCACGGCCAATATCTTCGACATTGTCACCCAGCCAATCGACATGATCGATAGCGATATTGGTAATCACTGCCATATCAGGATCAATGATATTGACCACATCTAAGCGCCCACCCAGCCCTACTTCTAACACCCAAACATCGCAGTCCGCTTCGGCAAATATTAATAATGCGGCAAGTGTGGTCATCTCAAAAAATGACAAGGTCAGCTCACACGCTAATCGCGCTGCTTCTACCTTGCTAAAGGCATCAATTAATGTCTCGTCACTGACCATCTCGCCATTAATACGCACGCGCTCATTAAATACACTTAGATGCGGTGATTGATACAGAGCCGTTTTATAACCTGCTGCTTGGCACATCTGCGCGATGACAGCCGTCGTTGAGCCTTTACCATTGGTGCCTGCCACCGTGAATACATAAGCATCATCTTTGGCTGACTGTACCACGCCTAACGCCTCGGCAACTGGCAGAACTCGCGACAACCCCATATCTATTGCCGATACATGAATCTGCTGCATATAATCGAGCCATTCGGTCAAGCTAGAATGCTTGTTGGGAGTGTTAGGGTTAAAAAGTAGAGAGTCGGACATGGACACAGCCTATATTGAAATATTTGAATAAAAAATGGTCAATGAGAAAGCATTCATTAAGAAAGTAGAGACAGTATATAACTACCTGCCCAAAAAGCAAAAATAGCATTTACCGCTGTTGACGATAAATGCTATTGATTGATCTTACTTAGTCAGCAAAATTTAGCATGCTACTAAGCATAAGTCATGCGGAATATTAAACTCAGTTATCCATTAGTCAAGCCGATGAGCAAGTTAGGCATCAACATTAGGCATGCGGCTTAACTTTGCCAGCAGACGATAAATGGTATCAATCATTTGATGACGATGCACCACTTCATCGACCACACCGTGCTCTAACAAGAACTCGGCACGCTGGAACGGCTCTTCTAGCGTCTCACGAACCGTTTGCTCAATCACGCGCTTGCCTGCAAAGCCGATCATGGCTTTTGGTTCTGCTAAATGAATATCACCTAACATAGCGAGCGACGCAGTCACACCACCATAAACAGGATTGGTCAATATCACGATATACGGTACGCCAGCAATTCTCAAACGCTCAATCGCTGCGGCAGTACGAGCCATCTGCATCAAAGACAGTAAACCTTCTTGCATACGTGCGCCGCCAGAGGCAGCAAAGCAAACTAAAGGCACTTTGTCTGCCAGTGCTTTCTCAGCTGCTTGGACAAAACGATCGCCAACCACTGACCCCATAGAACCACCCATAAAGCGGAAGTCAAAGGCACAAGTCACTATATCAAGATTGCGTAGCTTGCCATACAATACAATCAGCGCCTCAGACTCGCCGGTTTTGTCTTGTGCTTCGGTCATACGCTGCGGATACGGCTTACTATCCACAAACCTTAGCGGATCTTTGGCAGTGAACTGCTGTCCTAGCTCACCTTCTACTTGATCGAGTAACCAGTTTAAGCGCTCGCGAGCACTCATCGGTAAATGATGATCACAATGCGGGCAGACATAGCAATTAAAAATCAGTGCCGTATTGGTAATCATCGAATGACAATTACTGCACTTGGTTGACGGTTCCGTCTCTACTGCTGTCAAAGGCGCTGTCAATTGCTGTTTAATACCCGGTATCGGGCGATTAAACCACGATTGCCCAGCTGTATTACCGTTTGGCTCAGCGTTACTTTTTTCAGTATGGTTCGGAGTCGTCATATCAGGTTTTATTATCGTATCAGTCATATTATTCGCCATTATCAAAGGCTTATCGACAAGCTGGCTCATGCGCTTGTCCCTAAGAATCGATTTATAAGGATCAGTTTAATCGTCACATATTCTCATAACTTTCGCAGTTATAAAGCGCAGTTATAAGGCACGCTTACGTGAAACTGTAACAATTTATATGTGATGTTAGTTTACACACGTAAACTAACTTTAGCAAAGTCATTTAACCCTGTCTTTATAAACATTGTTATTCATATTGCCATGACGATTTAAGTGACGATAATTTAACTTTATTTAACTCAAGCACTCAAACTATCAAGTGCACCGCGTAGCTCATCCATTTTTGCCATGATTTTTTGCTGAGCGGCGGCAACCGCAGTGCTATCATTTGCATCTATATCAGCAAAATTTTGAACCAAGGCACTACCGACAATAATACCATCAGCATGTGCTCCAATCGCTTTAGCAGAAGCCGCATCACGAATACCAAAACCCACACATACTGGCAAATCAGTCGCTGCTTTAATCGCTTGTACTTGAGTCGCAACATCATCAGTATCAAGCGTTGCCGAACCCGTCACGCCTTTTAATGACACATAATAAATATAACCACCGCAATGGGTCAATACTTGCTCACGGCGCTCAGGTAAAGTGGTTGGTGACAATAAGAAAATCTCATTCATCGCATGGTCAGTCAAATGCTGGGTAAAACTGCCCGCCTCGCTTGGTGGTAAATCAACCATCAAAATACCATCGACACCTGACTGCTCACATAGCGCCACAAAGTTATCATAACCGATGATTTCCACGGGATTTAGATAACCCATCAAAATAATGGGGGTCTGCGTGTCTTGCTGACGGAATTCCGCGACCATTTTTAGGGCATCACGTGTACTCGTACCTGCGGCTAATGCACGCTCTCCAGCTAAAGCGACGACTGGGCCATCTGCCATCGGATCAGAGAACGGCAAGCCAACTTCGATCATATCCGCGCCGTGCTTAACCAAATCATGTAGCAAGCCAACAAAGTTACTAGGATTGGGATCGCCTGCCATTACATAAGGAATCAGGGCTTTTTTATTTTGGGCTTTTAGGGTTTCAAAAGTGCTTTCAATTCTGGTCATAGTGTTCTCTTGATTATTATAAACTGGCCTAGTTAACCCTTTATTTAAGAATCAATATTAAACAAAGGGTGTTAAGCAATTTTTCTTATAATGGATAAATCGTAAAATAGCTTATAAAAATAGAGGCTACTACAACTCAATCCCTTCTGCCTTCATCACTGAATGCAAATCTTTGTCACCACGCCCTGACATATTGACGATAATGGTTTGCTCAGGAGTCATCGTTTTAGCCAGTTTAAGCGCATAAGCAACGGCATGAGCAGATTCAAGCGCAGGGATAATACCTTCTTTACGCGTGACTTCATGAAAGCCTTCTAACGACTCTTTATCGGTACAGCCGACATATTCAACACGCTTCATGTCTTTTAAGAAGCTGTGCTCAGGACCAACGCCAGGATAATCAAGACCTGCTGAGATAGAATGCGTCTCTTGAATTTGACCGTCATCATCCGCCATAAGGTAGGTACGGTTACCATGCAGTACACCGATACGACCAGCGGCTAATGGTGCCGAATGACGACCCGTTTCGATACCGTCACCCGTTGCTTCAACGCCATACATTTTAACTTCCGTGTCATTTAGGAAGTCAAAGAATAAACCAATAGCATTCGAGCCACCGCCAACGCAAGCCACTAGCGCATCTGGTAATTTACCCGTCATTTGCAAATGCTGGATACGTGCTTCTTTACCGATAATCGCTTGGAAATCACGCACGAGTAGCGGATAAGGATGCGGACCGGCAACTGTTCCAATGATGTAATACGTGCTATCGACATTGGTGACCCAATCACGCATCGCTTCGTTCATGGCATCTTTTAGGGTACGTGAGCCTGAAGTCACTGGCACAACCGTCGCACCGAGCAAACGCATACGATAGACGTTCATCTTTTGACGCTCGACATCGTCCGCGCCCATATAAACGATACATTCAAGCCCTAAACGCGCGGCAATCGTCGCCGTCGCGACACCATGTTGCCCTGCTCCAGTTTCCGCAATAATACGTTTTTTACCACTCATCTTCGCAAGTAGCGCTTGTCCAATGGTGTTATTAACTTTATGTGCGCCAGTATGGTTTAAGTCTTCGCGTTTGAAATAAATTTGCGCACCTCCAATCTCATCACTTAAACGTTTGGCATGATATAAAGGCGTTGGGCGGCCGACATAGTTGACCAAATCATTGTGATATTCTTCCCAAAACGCAGGGTCTTTTTTGACTGTGTTATATAACGTTTCTAGCTCTTCTAGTGCTGCCATCAAGGTTTCAGAGACAAAGCGACCGCCATGCACGCCGAAATGTCCACGGGCATCAGGATATTGATTGAAATCTTGCACGTTCTCTGGATTGGTGAAGGTATTGATAGCTTTAGCAGTGGTAGATAGATCTTTGCTCGCGACATGACTCATGATAATTCCTACTATAATAAGTGGTATTTTTTAAGATAAATAAGGGGGAAATTTTTCCAAGTAATTAGCTATTTAACGGATAAAAAACTAGTTACTGATATTCGAAGGTTCGCCAAGCGTCTCATTTTGCCATCGGTCGCGTTTTACCGCTTTCATAAAGGCACGCATTTTGGCAGCGTCTTTTTTGCCTTTGTCAGACTCAATCCCACCGCTGACATCGACCGCATAAATAGGCAAATCTAAAGTGGCAGCGACATTATCGGCATCCAGTCCGCCCGCTAAAATAATAGGTAGCGAGCTGTCTTGCGGTAGCAGACTCCAATCAAAACGTGCCCCTGTGCCGCCATATTTATGGGGATGGTAAGCATCCAATAAGATACTGTTCGCGCCAGCGGCGGCAAACTCATTAATCTCGGCACTTACGCTAGCGGCAGTGTGTTGGTCAGCATTGATACGCAGCGCTTTTATCCAGCGTTTATTGACCGCACTGGCCAGCTGCGCACATTGCTCTGGTGTTTCATCACCATGGAATTGAATGATATCAAAAGCGACCTGATTCGCTAATTCTATCAGCTCTGCGCGCGGCATATTCACCACTAGAGCCACTATACTTATAAAAGCTGGCAAAGACGCACTTAACGATTGCGCCTGCTCGATAGTGACAGCGCGTGGACTGGGCGGATAAAATACCAAGCCAACCGCATCAACACCCAACTGGGCAGCAATTTTAATATCATTAGGCTGGGTAAATCCGCAAAACTTAACGTGCATGATGTGACCTTAGATATAACACTCAGTACGACATTATTAGACTGTCTTCGCTACATTGACGGAAGGTAAACGTCAATTGCCAACGCTAAAGCGTAAATATGAGGATTTGTTAATTGAATGGTAAATCCATTGCATCCAAAAACTTATCCTAGCATACTTTTATTACCAGTTTTGTTTATGATTGCGATTGATTAATAGAGGGATAGTTGAATGTCTAAAACGGCGGCGGAAACGTCTCATAACACCGATAGCACAGATAGCACCGAAACAAGCAACTTCAACAATAGCGACGATGCCACTAGCGTAAACCCAGCACATTATTTAATGTGGTTTCGTCGTGACCTGCGAGTTCATGATAATACCGCGCTAGCTGCGCTTTGCGAGCAGGCAAATGCGGATAACGCCTCAGTAAGCGCTATTTACTTCGTGACGCCTGAACAATGGCAAGCCCATGACATGTCGCTGACACAGCTCGACCATATCGCTCGTACCTTGCCTATCCTAGCCAAATCTCTGCAAACGCAATTAAATATCCACTTAACAGTACAGCTCTGTCCAAGCTTTTCTGACTGTGTTGAGGCGATGCTAGATATCTGTAGCGAGAACCAGATCAGCACTGTTATGGCAAATCACGAGTACGAAGGCAATGAGATTAAGCGTGATGAACAACTAACCAAACAGCTTGCAAACAACGATATAGAATTTATCCGCTGGCATGATCAATGTATCTTGCCACCACAAACCATCACCACGAACGATGACAGCATGTATCAGGTGTTTACCCCATTTTATAAAAAATGGCGTCATACCTTGGATATCAGCACCATACAAATGCATGAGGCATCAGCCATAAATCGCAAGACTAAAGTCAAACTAGAAGTATCGAACGACAGTGCTACTATCGAAGATATAGAAATAGCAAGTAAAGAAGTAGTCGAAGATTATCAAAAGGCACTGCAAAATGCTGGTTTATTAGAGCACATTGATATGGACGTACAGCTTGAGCACGCTCGGGCAGCCTACCCTGCTGGCGAAGCGGCGGCGTGCCAGCGTTTAGAGGACTTCATCACTGAGGATATTGATAACTACGATGTGAGCCGTGATGTACCCAGTTTAAATACCACCAGTCAGCTATCTGCCTACCTGACTATTGGTGCAATCAGCCCCAGACTTTGCTACGTACAAGCTACCCTACAATTAAGCAAAGCACTGGGAGAATTACATGGGAATGACGGTGACACCTTAGATAGCGGGGATAGCTTTGACAACACTGATAATAACGACATTAACCGCTGGATAAGTGAGCTGGCTTGGCGAGATTTCTATCGCCATGTTTTAGACTATAAGCCCGATCTGATTCGCCATCAAGCGTATAAACATGAGACTGATGTCAAAATTAACTGGTCATATAATCAAGATGATTTTGCGGCATGGTGCATAGGTAAAACTGGCGTGCCGTTAGTCGATGCGGCAATGCGCTGCCTGAATGCGACGGGCTTTATGCACAATCGCTTGCGGATGGTCACGGCGATGTTTTTGACCAAGGATTTATTGATTGATTGGCGCTTAGGTGAGCGCTACTTTATGCAGCAGCTGATAGATGGTGACTTTGCGTCCAATAATGGGGGTTGGCAATGGAGCGCGTCTACTGGCACCGACTCTGCACCTTACTTTCGTATTATGAACCCTTTTAGCCAAGCCAAAACCCACGATACCGATAGCGAATTTATCAAGACGTGGCTGCCTGAGCTAAAAGCTATTCCTACCACCATCTTGCATAGCGAGGATAAAATGCGTCAAGCACTGGCAAAGGGCGGTAAATTTTCTGACATTGATTACCCATTACCGATGGTCGAACATAAAGCGGCTCGCCAATTAGCGATTGCTGAATTTAAAAAATAGCGACGCATTACATCAACACTAAAACCTCAATTTACTAAGAGTGTCAGCTATTGCATCTTACTCACATTATCTACCCTTACTAGTATCAGCTAGAGTTTACAAGATACGAGTTTGGATAACATAAAAAGCATAGGCTAATAAAGTGAAGCTTATGATTAACAGCACCCATGTCGCAAAAGAAAGCGATTCCTTCGCTTTAGGACGCTTATTAAGCTGACGTTCAGGCTTAGAAGACGGTTTATTATTAAGAGTTGTCATATACGCCACCTTTTGTATAGGGTTATATTATCAACGAAATTCATAAGTTGATTATGAATAATAGATAAGCTTTACTATACAATATAAATGGCGTTACTTTAACTGTTTCCAATTAATAAGCTAACGTATGATTATCTAGTCTATGACTCTAATAAAATTATGTATGCATTATTTTACTGGCATCTGGCACGCGCCTGCGCCTTGAGTCGTTACCGTCACTACTGCACCAGTTAACGAAAATAGCTGTTGCAGTTGGGTTTGCGCATTTTCTAGTGCCATATTCATGACATCACCGCGACAAGCGCGTTCGAGCACTTCTTTTTTTGCCATACTTTGCGCTTGTTGCAATATTTTTGGATCGACTTGCATCATGCCAAAAGCACCAGTCTGCCAATCATAAATCTCGATATCGTCTAGATAAACCGAAAATATCTCTGATGGTGGGATGGTAATATTGATTTGCGGCATCACTGAGACTGGCGTATTAGCACCCGCTTCTTGTACCTCATCGACGTTAATTTCAGGCTGCAACACTTGTACCATCTCAGGGGTAAGTGCACTTAAATCAATCCCCGCCTCCACTCGTCCGCGCGCGATAAACAAACCCTTTTGCTCGTCTTGCCACAGCTTCATCCAACTGCCAGGACGTTGACTGGTAATGACGGTATCGACACTAAACGCCACCGTTTCCAAACGATTCAATTTTTGAATTTGTGTGACCACGCCTTCACGAGTAATGGTTTCTATCGGCTCTTCCTTGGTTATATTCTGCACACTATAAATAGCAAAGACGATAGCTGCTAAACCAATGAGCAATATCATCCACGACATCATCGCAATGGGTTTTTTCGCTTGTGAGTTAGTCGCATCATTATTAACAGGAGATCGATTGTCAGGATTATTCATATAAACACCCTCAGAGTTTTATCATTTATTCTTATTAAACGTATAACAAATAACTGTCTAAATGATAAATGCTACTTTTGAGCAGCAACTTCAAGTAATAACTACCAATACGCTACATAATGACTAGCGCTACCATTTATTATAAATACCCTAAAAACTGGTAAATAATCGAGTTGTAGTGACCTCATTTGCTCGTTTAAGTCACGTTTAAGTCACGTTTAAGTCACGTTCTGTCTGAAAAAACAAAAAGTCATTGCGTCTTAGGCTAACTTTACCTAACATAGTCAGATTGTATAAGCAAAATGTTGGCGTACATCTATTTTTCTGGTCTTTATGCGTAAAGTATGACGCTGCCAACATCAACGTTTTAATACAAAATGAAAAGTTCCAGCCTTTTTGTAAGGCGTTTTATGAACGCACTTTCTATTCATGTACTGTTTGTCGCAGTACTTTTTAGCTAGGCATGTCCTAGACTATTACCAAGTGATACAAAGGTAAGCTTGCGTCGGCCATCAAAGCACACGCTCAACATCCTACTATTTCTTATTTATTTTATCGTTGATAAGGTTACGCTTTATTTATGAAAGCCAGTCAATTTTTATTTGCCACTCTAAAAGAAACCCCAAGTGATGCCGATATCACCTCAAGCCAATTGATGGTGCGTGCCGGTCTTATTCGAAAGATTGCTTCTGGGTTATATATTTGGTTGCCCATGGGGCTACGCATCTTGCAAAAAGTCGAACGTATTGTTCGTGAAGAGATGCAAGAAGTTGGTGCACAAGAAGTGCTCATGCCGATGACCCAGCCTGCCGAGCTTTGGCAAACGACCGGACGCTTTAACGATTATGGTCCTGAGCTGTTGCGCTTCAAAGACCGTCATGATCGCGATTTTGTATTAGGTCCGACGCATGAAGAAGTCATCACCAATCTGGCGCAAGGCGAGCTGCGTAGTTATAAACAATTACCAATCACCTTTTTCCAAATTCAGAACAAATTCCGTGATGAGATTCGTCCACGTTTTGGTGTGATGCGCGCACGCGAATTTACCATGAAAGATGCTTATTCGTTCCACGTTGACCAAGCCTCATTGGCCAAGACTTACCATGATATGTATGACGCTTACACGCGTATCTTTACCCGTTTGGGCTTAGATTTCCGTGCGGTACAAGCGGATACTGGTTCTATTGGTGGTTTTGCTTCACATGAATTTCATGTCTTGGCAGACAGCGGCGAAGATGATATCGCCTTCTCTGATTCTTCTGATTATGCGGCCAACGTTGAGCTTGCCGAATCAGTGAGCACCGCTGAGCGTCAGCCACCGAAAATGGTGCGCGAAGACGTCCTGACGGAAAATATGACCAGCTGTAAAATGGTTGCTGAACATTTAGGCTTACCATTAGAAACGACGGTCAAAACGCTAATCGTCCATGGTCATACCGAAAATGATGAGCCACAGCTTATTGCTATCGTATTACGCGGCGATCATCAGCTAAATACGATCAAAGCCGAGAAAATCGAAGAGGCCAATGTGCCGCTGACAATGGCTTCTGATGAAGAACTGAAAGCTGCTGGTCTGCATAAAGGCTATATTGGCGTTAATTTGGATATACCTGTCTTCGTTGATCGTTCGGCAGCAACTTTGTCAGACTTTGTGTGCGGTGCCAATGAAGTTAATAAACACACCACTGGTATGAACTGGGCGCGTGATGCGAGCATTACACGTGTCGTTGATGTACGCAATGTACAAGAAGGCGACCCTTCTCCTGATGGTAAAGGCAGCCTAAAAATCAAACGTGGTATCGAGGTCGGTCATATCTTCCAGTTGGGTGACAAGTACTCGCAAGCGTTAAATGCTACCGTATCTGGTGAAGATGGTAAGCCTGTGACCCTAATGATGGGCTGCTACGGTATTGGTGTGAGCCGTATCATTGCCGCTGCTATCGAACAGAACAACGACGAAAACGGTATCATGTGGCCACAGACGCCAACGGTTAATGATTCAATCGCTCCTTTTGAAGTCGCTATCATACCGATGAAGTCAAAAGAAGAGACCGTCATGCAGACAGCGACGGCACTCTATGAAGAGTTAAAAGCACAAGGCATCAATGTGCTTCTTGATGATCGTAACGAGCGTCCAGGTGTCAAGTTTGCTGATCTTGAATTGATTGGTATTCCTCATCGTATCGTGGTTTCAGACCGTAACTTGGCTGAAGGCAAGTACGAATACGTCAATCGCCGTGAAGCAGAAAAACAAATGCTAAGCCGCGAAGAAGCCATTGCAAAAGTAAGCGGCAAATAGTTTTATTCATAAAACTTATACCATAAAAAGCGCCTGTCTCATAAATGAGATAGGCGCTTTTTTTACTTCTAAAAAAATGAAAATTGTTATTTGATATTATATTTTTTAGCAATCGCCTTACTACGTTTCTGACTCTCGTTAGCGGCGCAAACATTAGCGCTAATCTGAGCGTATACCACAGAATTATTCATTGGACCTTCATAGTCAAAGTCACACTTATCATTACGATCCTTTAACCATATACGCTGCTCTTTATCCAACTGCTGTTTTTGTGTCGTATTCAAAGTACGATAAGCGCTCATATAGATTTTATTGAGGCGATTTTTTTCGACTACAATCGCATCGTTACCACAATCATAAGCCACTTCCATATAAGCGTCTTCACAGTTATATTGATTTTCCACAAATGCAGCCTGTGCCAACTGCAAGGTAGCTAGAGACAAAGTAGCAGTCCCTAGAGCGGTTAAAAAGCTGGTTTTTAACTTCATAACTGCATCTCAATATTCATAAAATAAGGTTTATTGAGTATAAGAAAGAACGCTCATCTATGAAAGCTAAAAATCTTCATTATTAAACATGGTAGTGAACATGCATTTACTGGCGAATCAAACGACTTGGTTTAGGTAGCAAGGTTATATCACTCACACGGCAAGGGTTGATATCGATACCGCCTCGGCGTGTATACCAAGCGCGAACCATCAGCTCACTTGGCTCATAGTATTGACTCAAATCAGCAAATATCTGCTCCACACATTGCTCATGAAAACCATTGTGCTGACGGAAACTTAAAATATAACGCAGTATATTAGCCGTATTAATGGGCTTATCCGTCGTAATCGATACTGCCAACGTCCCCCAATCTGGCTGATTGGTGACCGGACAATTACTGCGTAGTAAATTAGAATAAAAAGTATAGGGCTGTGCGCTGTCAATTTCTGAATGAGCATCCGTTTTATCACCACTCAATAGCGACGCATCAGGATGTTCGCATAACGCAACTTTAGCCGTACTATTTTCTAAGGCATTATCAATACAAACTCCTTCAGGTTGGGCGATTAATAGCCCTGAGCGTTCATCTTCTAAACTAAATAACTCAACTTGTACCTCTGCTTGTACGCACTGCGACAAATCTTTCGCTATCAGCGCTTGCACATCATTCCAACTAGCGAATTCAGTAAAGTTAATACTGTTTAGATAGAGCTTAAGTGATTTTGACTCAACGATAAATGGCGAGCTGGCCGGAATGCCAAAACGTGCGATAGCAACCTGCGAGATACCCTGTTGATTTAACCAAGACAGCTCAAATGCCTGCCACCAATCGATGCCAACCATTAACTTATCGTCTTGCCAGCCAATGGCATCACGCCCCATACTACGGGCAATTGGATACAAGGTTTCTGGACTATACTCGGTTGGATAGTCGGTGGTTTGCTCACCCAAGATACCGTGAATACTCATAAGTTACTTACCTGTCATGCTTAAATATAATGAAATAAAAACCAGTCATTTTACAGCAATGGGCTATTTTATGGGAATCATTTGCCAGTCTGATGCAGAATCTGTCTTTACATAGTTAAAGCGTACTCGGTAAGCAGCAGTATAGCTATCGTTCATTTTGAAATAGAAATCTACCAATAAGCTCTCATTGGTAATCCATTCAACCTCTACCTTGCGAACCATTGGATTATCTTCGCTACCATTATAAAATTTTAAATGTTGTCGGAATTTATCGTAATCCCTGTTATTTTTTTCGTCATACTGGTAAGCATCGCTCTTATCTTTTTTCCAGATCATGACATTTTCTTCTCCTGGAAACTCAACTTTAACCGTAGCTGCATAAGTCATATCTGGTGAAAACGTCAAATGAGATCCTTCAAACTCTTGCTTGAAGCCTGAATCTAAATCAATCAATACTGTATTGTTAGTCTCATATATTTGCCCAGATAAATAAAGCCAGTTGTTATCTGCATCATAATGGTCTAAAAGATAAACATATCTAAGCTCTTTTTCCCCTTCTGCAAAATCGTCCATCAATATGATAAGGTCATGATTTGGTACCTTTATGATAGTCTTGTTTAGCTTGCGAGAAATGTATTCTGATAAACCCCATTTCTTGATGAGTCTTTGATTATAAATCATCAAGCTTTTATCTAAGCAATCTTGATAAATCCGCTCATCTTCACTACTGCAATTCTCACCCCAGTTAGGATAAACGGGCTTGTCTAGTACCTCCCAAACATAGTCATCCATCGCCGCTTTGGGCAGGTCTGCTTGCGCAGGCACCGATAGCATCAGTAGCAATGCACTCGCCATACAGATGCGAATTGAGGTGGCGACTGATAGAGTTATTTGCATATGAGAGCTAGACCTTTTTATTGTTTTTTAATCGTTGATATTAGCATCAGGTAAAACTCTCTGCCATTTACCCTCTTTATTATCAGCCGCATAAATATAGCGCACGCGAAATGCTACCGTGTCAGTGGGATTGACTCTGTAATAAAAATCAACGTTAACTTTATTATTGCTTGTCCAACTGATATATCGCGCTTCGTACACTTCGTTTTTTTTGTCATCGTCATAATCTTGCTCATATAATTCATCACTACCAAACACCGTTGCATAGCGTCCGTCATTATTACCTTTTTGACGCTCCCATAACATGATATCTTTAGCCATACCTTGCCTACCGTTGAACCCTACCACTTGAGTCATATCGTCAGAAAACTTAAGGTTGGTCGCATATAGCTCTTGCCAACGCCCCGTGTTTAAATCGACAATGACAGTCGCTTGAGTCTCATACATCGTATGTAGTAACTGTAATAAATGATGCGATTTATCGTAGTACTGTAATTCATAGTGAGCGCTATGTTCCTCTTCAAACGGTTCAAGATAATCCTTAAATACCAATGGCTGCTTTTGATTC
Source organism: Psychrobacter sp. NPDC064578 (assembly GCF_044901245.1). Taxonomy (NCBI): domain Bacteria; kingdom Pseudomonadati; phylum Pseudomonadota; class Gammaproteobacteria; order Moraxellales; family Moraxellaceae; genus Psychrobacter; species Psychrobacter sp. NPDC064578. Next base: position 82,801 of record NZ_JBJDPI010000008.1, on the reverse strand, counting down.
GGTATACTGATATAAATGGTATCCTTTTCTCGAACGACTCGGTCACTCAAGCCCCACTCTCGGCTTTGTGCATTATCAGCTTGGGCTAACGATTCAAAAATACAGTTTTCATAATCTGTAAATGTTTGATATTCAGTATGATCGTATCGACAGCTGTCTTCATACCAGTCTATCGCTACAGGCGCAGCGACTTTTATCCATATCTCTTCACTTTTCGATGGCTTTAAAGCTAAAGGCGCTGCCTGTGCATCTAAGGCTGCTATTGTGGTAAATATAAATAGTCCTGCGACAGTCAACGCTGCTTTTATGTGATGAGAGATAGTAATCATTTACCTACTACCTTCATACAGTTGCCACTTATTCATTGAGGTATTTTTAATAAAGGTATATCGTACTCTAAAAGCCGCTTCATTTAACTTATAAAAAGAATCTGCATAAAATTTATCATCATTTATCCAAGTAAAGGTTTCGCTATCATAAACCTGCTGTGCTTTATCTGCTTGATAAAACTTTTTATGACTGTCGTAGTTTTTTGAATCGTCACTACTGCTATAGACTTGTTTATAGTAGCCTTCATAGTAACCGCTATCTTGTCGCTCCAAAATATTGACGTGTTCCGTCGCTCCCATTTCACTTTCAAAACCGACTATATATCTCATATCAGGAGAGATACTTAGCTTTCTGAGACTAAAATCTTGCCAAAACCCAGTAGTCAAATTCACTACCGTCAAGCTCTCTCCTTCATAAAATCTTTGATGTATTGTCAGTAATTTCCGTGATTTATCGTAGTCTTGTAGCGAATAATAAGGATTAAAATCCTCTTCATAAGGACTGGAGTAATCAACAAATACTAGTGGGTTTTTCCGATTAGCAACTTTGATAAAAATCGCATTTCTCTCTCTAACGACTTTATCGCTGATACCCCATTGCTTACTAAGCGCATTATCCGCATCTTCCCTCAAGTTATACAGACAGTTTTGTAGCGCATCATAAGTTTCATATTTGTAGTCGTTAGGGCAATCATACTTATACGTTGCAGGATCTACAGGCGTCTCCATGACAACCCAATCATAATCATCCATTGCCGCAAGTGGCGCGGCGATGGCAATGCTCGTGATTGTACTCAATAAAGTGGCTATAAAAGCCTTACTCATACTTCTGACAAAAAAATTTTGCATAAAAAAAGCCCAACAATGTTGGACTCTTATAATAAGGTGACAAGCTACATTTTACAAACTAATCTACAAGCGTACACGTGAGCCATTACTGAGTAAACGATAGGCGATGGTATAGAATACCGCACAGAAGACAAAAATAGCAGCCATCGAATACCAGACATTCACATCAGAATAACCGAGAATACCGTAACGGAACGAGTTCACCATATAAACGATAGGATTTAATAGCGAGATATTTTGCCAAAATGGTGACAAGTTTTCCATCGAGTAGAACACACCGCCAAGATATGTCAATGGCGTGAGTACAAAACTTGGAATGATAGAAATATCATCAAATGAGCGGGCAAACACGGCGTTGATAAAGCCACCAAGTGAAAATAAGATAGACGTACCCAGTACCGTAAATACCGTCACAAATAAATGCTCAATGCCAAGGTCGGTAAAAAATAGTGCGACTATTGAGACGATGATACCAATGGCCAGTCCACGAAAGATACCACCACTGATATAACCCATTAAAATCGCATGTTTGGAAACTGGCGAAACCAATAGCTCCTCGATACTGGAGGTGAATTTGGCACTAAAGAAGCTCGAAACCACATTGGAGTAACTGTTGGTAATAATCGACATCATAATGAGACCAGGCACGATAAACTGCATATATGGTACGCCGCCCATTTCACCCACACGCGAGCCGATCATCTTACCGAAGATGACAAAATAGAGACTCATCGTAATCACTGGTGGCAGCAAGGTCTGTGGCCAAATACGCAGAATTCGGCGAACCTCTTTTAACAAAATGGTGCGAAAAGCAATCCACTTTTTATTCCATGACATGGTTTTATTAGGATCTATCATTTCTTGACTCACAATCCTGCCTCCTTCATGCTGTCTGCACTTTGGATATTTTTGTCTACTAAGCGCATAAATAGCTCTTCTAGTCGGTTGGCTTTATTACGCATACTGGCTACCGTGATACCTTGCTCAGATAACTGGTCAAAAACACCATTCAACGATTCGCCTTCAGTCAGTGTGACTTCAAGCGTCTGATCATCAGGCTGCGATGTGTCTGTCACTCCTGCCAAAACCAATTGACGCATAAGCGGTGTCTCCAAATCAAAAACAAAAGTCTCAACCGATAGCTGCGCTAGCAAATCCTTCATCTCGGTATTAATACGAATCTCACCATGATCCAAAATCGCAATGCGTTTGCACAGCTGCTCCGCCTCTTCAAGATAATGAGTCGTCAGAATAATCGTGGTGTTTTCTTCGATATTAATCTGCTGCATAAACTCCCACATAGAGCGGCGTAACTCGATATCTACCCCAGCGGTTGGCTCATCCAAAATCAATAATTTTGGCTTATGAATCAGCGCCCTTGCAATCATCAACCGGCGCTTCATACCACCTGATAGCTCACGTGATTTGCTATTGCGTTTGTCCCACAGACCTAGCGCCATTAATAATCGTTTTGCCCGTGGGCGTGCTTCTTTGGCAGGAATACCAAAGTAACCAGCCTGTGTAATCAAAATATCTTCGACTTTTTCGAACATATTAAAATTAAACTCTTGTGGGACGATACCAAGATACTGTTTAGCGATAGACGGATTCTCTAGTAAGTCGGTACCAAAGATCTTTACGCTGCCAGTTGTTGGTTTAAAAAGCGAGCTAATAATACCAATCATGGTTGATTTACCAGCACCATTTGGCCCCAGCAACGCAAAAAAACCTCCTTGCGGGACGGTTAAACTGACATCTTTGAGTGCCGAAAACCCATTGCTATAGGTTTTGGATAAATTCTGGATAGCAAGTGCTGGTACCTCAGACATGAAAACCTCTTTATTGGTTATAAATTTATGTAAAATCGTTTTTAGAATATAAATAGACAGAAGAGACTGTGTAGTGTCATAAAGTGAGGCTAGTATCGGTGAATTTCAACTGTAATGCCTTAGAAGTACTGTATTGATAATACTCATCATTAAAAAAGCGCCTATCTCATTTAATGAAATAGGCGCTCCACTGATATATAGGGTAAAAGGCTTAGCCAGCTATTCAATAAAATTAGCTTGCTTCACCAACCATATAATCGACAGCGTTTTGAACTTCCTCATCAGGGATATCAGCACCACCTTTAGCAGGCATGGCGTTAAAACCATTGATAGCATGAGTATATAATGTTTCTTTACCCTTGGAGATACGTGGTCCCCATGCACCAGCGTCACCTAAGATTGGTGAGCCAAGTAGACCTGCCGCATGACAAGTCTGACATACCGCGTTGTATACTGCTTTGCCATCACGAGGACCATCACCCGCTGCTGGGCCAGCGGCACGTGCCGTCACATCACAAACTTCATCGTCTTCAAAGCACACTTTAGCAACTGGCTGAATGCGAGCAATTAAGTTAGGATACAAAGCAATCAGCTTTTGCACTTGCGGCGTATCTTGCGGAATAGGCTCTTCATCAACCGCAGGTGCGGCAGCGGCAGTTTCTGCGGCAGGTGCATCGCCATCAGTCGTATCTGCAGCAGCTTGGGTATCATCACCCAACTGCTCAGGCGCATTTGCTACCACTTCCTGCGCTGATGCTACATCAGAAACAGTTACAGGAGTGTCTACAACACTTTCAGCTTGGCTCACCGCGATACTAGCGATTCCTAGAATGGCAGCTGCCGATAACATAACTACTTTTCTCATTCGTCACGTTCTCTTATTACATATACAAAGGCTCATACGGCTCAGACATTCTGCTTGTCCTCCTTTGACAACCAAATAGTTATCAATAGCAAACAGCCATCCCGCGTACTAGCACACTTGTAATCGGTGATTATAAATATGAATTCTCCCTATCATTATAAGGGAAAAGGCAGGTAGATTGCCATGCCTGTTTAATGACTATCCTGTTTTTTCTTAAAAAACATCAATCACTGTCTTCATTCATTGGCTTTATGGATTTTATTTGTTAGACTAAGCGGTCTTTATTTTTCGACATCTTTACTGCTCAGAACGCTCGTTTAGGCATGATGTTGATAATACCGTACGCCGTTGTTATTATGCGCTCGTAGCTCAGTTGGATAGAGTATCGGTCTCCGAAGCCGAGGGTCGTGGGTTCGATTCCCGCCGAGCGCACCAATCATTGTATTTCCCCCTTCCCTAGCATTACCTCAAACCTCTAAAACCCTTATATACTAAGGTATTACGTCTTTCAACATAACTTGCCATTACCTATTAGCACCTATAGAATGTTGTACATCTTGTTGTACATACACAACATTTTTTATAGCTGGCTTTCGGGTGTGATAATGAATGAGCGTAAAAACTATTTACTAACTGACAATGGCGTGAAGGCAATTGCTAAGCAGTCAGCACCCGCCAAACGCACAAGATATAGCGATGGAGACAGTCTTTATTTAATTCATGATCCTAAAGGTTCACTTTATTGGGTCATGGCTTATCGCCATCAGTCCGATAAAGATATTAAACCTAAACAAAAAACTCATCATATTGGTACGTATAAACTATCTAAGCAGATGATTGACGCATCATTCAAACCTGAAGTAACACTCAAGCAAGCTCGTATCGAACGCGACAAAGCAAAATTATTACTTGCTGACGGTATCGATCCTAACGACCATAAGAACAGGCACAAAAACAGCTACGAACAAAAAGATTTATTTAAAGTCATAGCTGAAAGCTATATGTCAGAGAAATCAAAAACCACATCGAAGAACGTGCAAAAGCTACAAGGGTTTTTGAATAATCATATTTTAGACCACATAGGTGAATATCCTATTAGTGCGATCACAGCGCAAGATATTATTAAGACAGGACTTGCTATTCAAACTAGCTTCGAAGCACAAGGCAAATATACGTCAGTAACCGCGCATAAATCCATGGGACTTATCAGCTCAATATTTGACTATGCTATCAATACGCTAGGTTATGACATCGTTAATATTGCCAGCGGACGTAACAAGGCATTAAGGCCACACAAAGCCAACCGCATGAAAGCCGTTGAACAACACCAATTTCCTGAGCTTCTACGCAATATTGACAGCTATGTAGAAAACCATCCAAATGGCCATCAACAAACTGTTGCTGGCTTGCAGCTAATGACGCTATGTTTTGTTAGAACTAAAGAATTAAGGTTTTTTGAATGGTCAGAAATTGATTACCATAAAAGCGTTTGGCGCGTGCCAGCTCATAAGATGAAAATGCGTCAAGATCATATTATCCCGCTGTCACCACAAGCAATGGCAATTATTGAAAGTTTGAGACCACTGACAGAGCAGACAGGTTATGTTTTCTATAACTTCGAATCTAATAAGCCATATAGTGAAGCTTGGTTCAATCAGGCATTAAATCGCATGGGCTATACGGGTGACCACTACCCCAAAATGACAGGACATGGCTTCAGACAGCTTGCTAGTACAGGGCTATATGAGCTGCAATTCAATGACAACTTGATAGAAACACAGTTAGCGCACCTCGAGCAGTCTAGTGTGAAAAAGCGATATGACTTATCAGCTCATTTAGCGGAGCGTCAAATGATGATGAATAAATGGGCAAACCATCTTGAAGATTTGCGCGCCGGTAAAGCGGTTAGTTTTGATCTTTTAACACCTGATGAATTATACAAAGAAATGAGTAATAGAAATAAGCAAGTGACTAATATAACGCTGCATGATAAAGACATTTTGATAAAAAATCTAAAAGCACAAGGCGTGTCAATAGATATATTAGATGCGCTCACTAAGCACTTTCAATATAAATAAAAGAGTAGATTTTTATATAGAACCAAAAAAATAATGTAACTAAATATGATTTTATATGAGCGCTATTAGTTTACTTTGTCCCGATATCAGCGTACATAAGCCTATGAAAAAAATGGATAAAATCTCATTAAATACAATCGAAGTAGCTTAGTCGATTGATCTATCTACATAGGCAACTTAGTAAACTAATCTATAGATGTAGATAGCAACATTTAATAATGCTCCATAAACATGTGGTAAGCTAACTCTTAGTTACCTACTGAATTGTAGCAATGAAACAATCTGATTAAAAAATAAAGAAAAAATAGTATGGGCGTATAAGTCGCTTTTAAGTTTGGCGACTAGGTAGCGATTTATCCGCCCACCTATTTAATGAGACACAACAAAGAGGATTCAAACCATGACTTAAATAACCACCTAAAAGAGGAGATAGTTGTATCTTGGCTTTGTCTTTGCTGGTTTTTACTAACACTTAATATGCTTTTTTGACTTTCATATTATGTGTAAGTCTCATAGTAGTTAGCAAACGCCAAATAAGCAATACCCTTCAGCGAAACTGTACTCCTCTTAAAAGCCCGTAAGGTCTTACAAACCATAGCGATAAGCCTGTCAACCAGTCTAGAAATTGGTTACAAAAAAACAAGATTACTTTTATTTTGCCTCAGAACATTGAGGTGAAACAGACAGCTTATTGTTTTTTCTCATCGTTTTCTAAATAAAAAACTTTATAAGAGGTTTACATAATGACGCCAGTTAATAAGTACCTGAGGATGGCAGACCTTGCCAACTATCCCGAATGCAAAGCTAAGACCTACATTACAAAGTCAGGTCAACAGCGCACCGTCACTGCCAAAGCTGCCACACGCGGCATCACTGGCTTTAGTGTTAAGCATATCTACCATTTAATCAATCAAGGCAGTTTTCCAAAACCTTTTAAGATTGGAAGAGCTAGTCTATGGCGATTGTCAGAAATAAATAACTGGTTAGATAGTCATGGACAGCAGACAGATAATCATACCAATGCTAACGCAAAAGAAGGGGTTTAATATGTTGACCTCAGTAACTGCACCCGTGATCTACGAGCCTACCTCAAAAACCCAAATAGAAATAATCAGAGCGCACCTAATGACAGGCGCGACGATCAGTATATGGGAGTCTATCTGCCTTTACCAAATCACAAGCTTAGCCCAACGCATTCATAACTTGCGCGATACAGGACTGCTAATTCAAAGTGAAATGGTCAAGCATAACAACAAACGGTTTGCGGTCTATTGGCTCGATGAACAGACCTTACTAGAACTAGAAAGCGAATTTCCTAATACTGAGGTGACTCCATGAGCCAATCAAACGACATCTTAGAATCCAGCCTAGTAGCAGTTGATGGCCTTTACCTGTCTATCATTAACGACCGAGTACAAGACATATCAAACGATGCTGAAAGCTTATCAATGGGACTTAGTACTATTAAGATCAAGGATGACACGAGCAAGGGCATTATTGTAGGTATAAGGTCTACCCTACTGGAAAATAATGAGCTGGCAAGGATAGTTAGTGAAATGATAGATGGGCTTATAACCTTGCCAACAGTGGAGGTAAAGGGTCATGAGTAATAATCCTATCAAAGACAACTTACAACTCAAAAACGGTGCGCAAGCTGGCAAGCGTGGCATGTGGGTTAGTTTTATCATTTTTATGATATGGGTGAGTGTCATCGGCTTGCTTATATCATTAGTGGCATGTAAACAGAGCGAACCTGAAATATTTGTAACTAAAAAACTAGTGGAGTGTAAACATTCTTACCAAAGCAACGCTATAGGAATACCGATCTTAGTCTCTACTTTGAAAGGCATCAGCCTATATATCAGTGGAACGAGTTGCGAGAAAAGGAGTAATAAATGATTACTACACTAAAAACCGACAGCCAAGAAAAAACCCACGGCAAGGTGGGATTATCTGGCATCTTAGGTGACTACCCAATAGCAACTATCGAAGCACTATCAGGATTTACTATTTTAGCTGAAAACCAACTGTTATTGAACCCTAAAAGCTTGCTTATTATTGATGAAAGGGTAACACCAATCAAAGGAGAAAAAGCAGCGGATAAGTTGGACACAATAGGCACTATAGGAATGGTTTTGTATAACAAAGATTATGAGCCGACAAGCTTACGATGCTTATATGCTGATGACCATATCAAACCGATCATAACCGACACTAGCCAGCCGTCTGCTTACCTTATTGGATCATTAAGTAATGATAGCGAGCTTATCGCAGTAGATAACTTTGATGATGGCATAGCCCTAGCCAAATGCTTAATCAGCGAGCATGTGACGATAGCTATTAGCCCTACTGAATGGCTATTCAATGAAACGGTTAAGCATTTCTCACAAGATAGGCCTGTTACCATCTTTACGACATTAGACAAGGTAGACGAAGTAAGCAAGCCGCTGGCAGGTCATAACGTAAAGGTAATAGTTACCAGTGACCGGACAGTATTAGAACACTTGGAATATGGGGGCTTAAGTTATGATGTTATTTTGGAAGACAGTAAAACCACTATAACTAATTTACAAGCTGATGCATGGAGCGAACCTGAACTGCTCGCAAGTGACCCAAGCCAGCCCACACTCTACCCCATCGAAGCATGGCCGCCGATACTACGAAGACCAATAGAAGCAATTGCTTACTATACACAAGTACCATTAGCGATGGCAGGACAGGCCGTTTTAGGTGCAATAGCCCATATAGGGCAAGCGCATATTGATGCACCGATGGGCAGCCAACGAGCCTTATTATTATTACAGAGGGCGAAAGCGGTACCGGTAAAACGCAAGTAATGGGCTTAAGTCACTTTAAAATAGACCAACATGAGAAACAGCTATATTCTAATTATTTAAGTGACATATCATCATGGGAGAATAATTTATTAAGTCTAAAAGGTAAAGACAGAGCCGCTTTTTTAGATGAAAACCCAAAGCCACCTAACCCCGTTACTATGTTCGATGATGCAACGATTGAACCACTTATTGATCGTTTTGTTGATGGTGAGATGTACAATGCTAGTTTATCTACTGATGAAGCAGGTCAATTTTTTAATGGCCACAGCATGACAGGTGATACCGCTGGCAGCGCATTAGGTGCAATAACAAAACTTTATAGCAGTGGCATGGCTAGGCGTATGAGATCACAAAAAAATGCTTACTCTAACCCAAGAACCACCGCTTATGATGTCCGTATGACTTTTTTACTTCAAGGACAGCGCGTAGTCTTAGAAAAAGCATTAACCGACCCATTTATGAGTGGACAAGGCTTTTTAGCACGGGCAATAATTGCTTGTCCTGAGGACTTACGAGGTAAAAGAGTTTGGAATGATCCAAAGCGTAGGAATGACAAACCACATGATAACCCTTACTTAATAGACTACTGGTCACGCTGTCAAAGCTTACTTGACCCACTGCCAGCCAATTTACCAAACGACAGCATAGGCGCACCTAGCCGTATTAAAATGCAATGGGCAAGCAATGAAGCAGTACAAGCTTTTGAGGACGGTATGCAAACGATAGAGAACCGACAAGCCAACGGACAAGTTTTACAATATCTCAAAGCTTACGCCTCACGTATGGCAGAAAATGCCACGCGCATAGCCTCACTAATGGCATTCTTTGATAGCCGTAAGACCGTTACCACTGATGACATAAAACGCGGCTTTATGTTGGTGGAATACTCAACAACCGAACGCTTACGCTACCAAGATGCAACCTCTACAGGTGAGCAGAATGACAGTGAAAAGCTAAGTTGCTGGTTAGTAAATAAAGCAAGAAATAAAAACCCTCATAAGTTAAACCGCGCTGATATTTATAATGGTGCACCTCAGCCTATGCGTAAGAATAACCGCTTACTTCAAGGTGAGCTAGATAACTTAGAAAGTAAGTCACATATCAGGCAAACGGAAGAGGGACGAAAAAAAATTATTGAGGTCAATCCAAAGCTTTATAAATAAAGATACTTACCCAGAAATGTGCCTTTTTTGCCTAAACCGTCCTAAAACCATACCTATTTAGGCATAATAAAGGCAACTTAGGCACGCTTAGGACAGGGGCATTACTAATTTAATGGTACATGTGATAAGGCTTAGAAGCTATTTAGGCAAAAAAGGCACGTTTTCTTAGGTATAGATTCATAATGGCAAGTAAGTAATGATATAGTCTATTTTTTTATGTAATATAAAGAGTTACAGAATGAAATTAAAATCAGTATTAACTAAGATAGGTGTTGGCATTAGCTGCTTTATGGCGGTGACGTTCTCACATGCAGCCCTTGAATGTAAAGACATTGAACGCAGCAATTATGATGCACATGAAAATATGCAAAAATTAGCCATAGAAGCGAGACTAATTGACGGTTATGTGTCACGTAATCATGAAGCTGTCATATGGGAGTTATGCGGTTATGGCGAAGAGGATAGTAATGCAGATGAGTTTGTAAAAAAGATGACTGATGCAGGTTATGTCAGGCGCTCTGAGGTGGAAAGCATTAAAGAAGTACTTGGACTTGATAAACGTTCACCCGCTGGAAAAAACTATGAGTATGCGTACATTAAGTTTATTAACGACATAGGATTATCGTCTGCTGAATCTAGTCATGCTGCATCTTTTTATGCCAACAAACCTAATTCAGAATGTGGAAAAACTGCTAAACGGGCGTTAGAGGGCGACCAAATAGCAATAAAAAAACTAGAAAAAGAAGATAATACTTGTACCTCAGGTTATGAAGATTAATAAAACAAAGATAAGATGTAGTGGTTTCTATCTATCATATTAAAAATTTCTCATAGACAAAGGCAAGTTCTAATCATCTGTCTTTGTCTATGAACACACTTGTTATTTTTATTATCGCGAATACCTCTAAGCACCCAGCTTCGTATCAAGCATCAATCTAATGAACTTTTTAAACTGGTTAGGATTAGACAATAAGTGCATGGTCATACCCTCATACGCCTCTTGGCTCTCAAACAGCGCATCCATTGCTGCATCAGGATAGCCGCCCAACATTATCTGATCGGTACTGTTATTACTAAACTGCTTTACCACGATCTCATTTTCTGTGACTTTATCCCAAATGGTGTTTTGAAAATTAACCATATCATTCTCGGTAAAGTCCTCGCCAGCAAACACCTCATTTAAGCGCTCAATGATTTGCGACAAGAATGCTTCTTTTATATCCTTAGGAGTTGCCGTACCAGCGCCGCCGCCAGCTTCTAGTTCACCACTACCCTCTTGTAGCTTAAGGTCTTGCTGGTATAGCTTTGAGACACGATAATGACTCATAACGATGTTACTTAGATCAACCTCATCTTCATTGTCCACACTTTCATGCAGTAGCGGCTGTAGGTTACGCGCGTATAGGCTAAGTTTCTCTAGCTCTTTATCGTCATAGTCCACGATTTGCGACATAAACTCATACTGGCGGGTAAATGTCCCTAAGTCCTTTTTAAAGATTTCCAGCGCATCTTGATCGGCCTTAAAACCTTTGTAATCATTTTCGGCATTGGTCATCAGCACCACATCGCCAGTCGCTTTGGTACGCTCAAGCATTATCTTGGCATGCTGGGCTTGTTCACGTGCCAGCTTATAGCGCTTCTGCCAACGCTCGACCGCAGGCTTACAGATATTACTAATGGCGGCGTTAGACTTATTCTTGCTGTAGAACGCTTCAACAAATTGTTCCACTTCATTCCATAGGAAAATACCGCTAACGCGCAGCTTCTCGTAGAGGTCAAATACCTGATCGGGATCGGACACGTCCGCTAAGTGTGCGGTCTCATAATATGGCTGGAAGGCCTCTAAAATATCTTGTGGGTCATTAAAGAAGTCGAGCACAAACGTGCCACTCTCAGCTTTACCTTTATAAGTACGGTTTAAGCGCGATAAGGTCTGTACGCAGTCCACACCCGTTAGCTTCTTATCAACGTACATGGCGCATAGCTTGGGCTGATCAAAGCCTGTCTGGAACTTATTAGCCACTAACATCACCTGATAGTCATCACTGTCAAAAGCTTTACGTAGGTCGCGGCCTTTTAGGCCAATATTCATATTGTGCTCAGTAAACTTCTCACCAAGTAATGCGCCGCTGTCAGGGTCATTGTCATTGAAGGTCACTTCCCCTGAGAACGCGACCATGGCATTGATGTTTCTATAGCCGTACTCAGCGATATAGTTATCAAAGGCGAGCTTGTAGCGTACCGCCTCTTTACGTGAACCGGTCACCACCATCGCTTTGGCTTGGCCACCAAGTAAGCCTTTGATGTTATTATTAAAGTGCTCAATGATGATCTTCACTTTCTGGGCGATATTATGCTCATGCAAGCGTACCCAATTATTGAGCTTAATCTTGGCGCGGCGAGCATCGACTTCGTCATCAGCAGCGGCAAGCTTTTGCTTGAGCTGATAGACCACTTTATAGTTGGTGTAGTTTTTTAGCACATCTAGGATAAAGCTTTCTTCAATGGCTTGGCGCATTGAATAGACATGATAGGCCGCTGGCAAGTTATCTTTAGAGGCTGGGAGTTCAGGATTGGGCAGACGGCCAAATAGCTCGATGGTTTTCGGCTTAGGCGTGGCAGTAAAGGCATAGTAGCTGAGATTAGGACTGCTACGGCGTGCGGCAAGCGTGGCATCGAGCATATCCTCGCTAGATAGCGGCGCGTCATCATCTGCATGCTTCTCGGTATCAATCTCTATATCACCTGAGACCAATACTTCTTTCAGCTGGCGAGCCGTAGAGCCTGTCTGTGATGAGTGTGCTTCATCGGCAATGATGGCATAACGGCGTGACTTGAACACACTTGAATCTTCAATCGCTTTGAGCACGAAGGGAAAGGTTTGAATAGTCACAATGATAATTGGCTGTGAGTTCACTAGTGCGCTAGCAAGCTGTTCAGACTTTGAGCCGTCACCCTCTTTTCTATTAATCTTGCCCACTACGCCATCAGCATGTTCAAACTGATAGATCGTTTCTTGTAGCTGGTCATCAAGTACCGTACGGTCTGTGATAACGATAACGGAGTGAAACTGCTTATCGCCGTCACTATTGTATAACGTAGAGAGCTGATGCGCTGTCCATGCGATAGAGTTGGACTTGCCTGACCCTGCACTATGCTGAATCAAATACTTTTGCCCAGCGCCCTCAGTAATGGCCGCATTGACCAATTTGGTCACCACATCCCACTGATGATAGCGCGGAAACATCATAGTTTCCTTTTTAGACTTGCGACCAATTGCGTCTTCTTCTTCCTCTATCTGCAAGTGCATAAAATGCCCAAGGATCGATAGCAAGTTCTCTGGCGTGAGCACCTCGTTCCAGAGGTAATCGGTGGCATAACGGCTGCTATCGCTAGGCGTATCATTGCCCGCGCCGCCATCTTTAGTGCCTTTATTAAAGGGTAAAAAGTAGGTGCTGTTACCTGCCAGCTTGGTTGTCATATAGACTTCATACTGACTGACGGCAAAGTGAACCAATGCGCCGCGCTTAAAGGTCAGTAATGGTTCAGACTTTTTAGTGTCAGGGTCTTTAGGCAGGCGGGTCTTCTTGTACTGGCTAATGGCATTTTGTACCGATTGCTTAAACTCAGACTTTAACTCCATCGTCGTTATGGGCAAGCCATTCACAAATAGCACAATATCAATACGGTTACGCTTAGCAACCTTACCATTACTATCTTCGCCATCCCTAAGACTAACATGAGGGCTATAGACTACTTCAGGGACAACACGGCAGATATTGGCCTCATAGCGTGCCATAATTTCAGGATTGAGGCTATGCTCAGGCTTAAACTGGCAGAGAGAGAAGCGCGCGTTACGGATCTTGAGATCATGACGCAATACGCCTAAGGTGCCATAGGTGCGCGAGGCTTTATCGGTTGAGTGTTCATCAGCCTTATTAAGCTGCTTAACCAATGCGGTGATAAAGTGGCGTTCAGAGTCGATAGGAAAAGTGCGGCAGAACTTCTCCCACTCTTGTGGCTGGGTCGTCTGCACAAAGTCCAGCACATCTTGCTCATACAGCGCAGTCTCTTGCTGATACTGTACTGATTGACCCAACTGCCAGCCATGTGCCTGCATCTGGTCGATGATATCGGCTTGGAAGACAGATTCGTAAGTGATATCGTGGGCGTTGGTCATGTTAAGTCCGTTTAGTTTTATTATTATTTTGCTTAAAATAATTAGGTCGAAAGCGCTATAAGGTCTGAATACTCTCTAGCAAATATAAAAAGCAGCACTAGCAGAAACGTTAATAGTAGCGTTCTATATTTCTCAGCGACTGCTCTTTTGGAAGTAAGTGCCTTATAAAAAATAAACAGATAAAGAATAATTACAATCCAAACATAGGGAATCCAAAGGAACATTAAAGTAATGGTAATATCGTCCAGCATATACTTAGCGGTACTACTAAAAAACTCTAAAGAAACAGTATAATTCGAGTCGTGCTTTTTGTACCCGCTGTAAGTTAAGTAAGCATTTATTAGATAAGCAATAATAGGGCTATAAATGAGCGCCCAGAATAGCTGCTTGTAGCACTTAGTAATTGGATCGGGATGATTCATAATTATATCTATTAATATGCGGAAGTCATTTTAAGGCATATTTAACAGTTTAGAGCCAAGACATGATTGCAAGTCGCCATTGCCACAGCCTTTATCAAACCATTCCTTAGCCTGCACGTTGTCTTGCTTTACCCCTTGCGCCTTCATATACATCAGCCCCAGATTACGCGGGGCGAACGGATGATTTTGGGCGGCAGCTTGTTTAAATAACGTCATGGCGCGGGCATAATTTTGCGGTACGCCATTGCCCTCTAAGTACATCACAGCAAGGTTGTTTAGACCAGCAGCTTCACCTTGATTGGCAGATTGTTGTGACCACTCAAAGGCTTTAACATAGTTTTGCTCAACGCCTTGACCACTATAGTATGCCCAGCCCAAACCGCCCATACCCAATGCATTGCCATGGTTGGCAGACTTTTCATACCATTTAAAAGCCTCGGCATAATCACGCGCAACCCCATTACCGTTCTCATACATATAGCCTAAATTATTTTGCGCCAAATCCTCACCTTGCGCGGCGGCTTTTCGTAGCCAATACAGTGCTTTGGTATAATCCTGCGTCACACCTAAGCCTTTTATATAAAACTGTCCAATATTGTTTTGGGCAATTGCATGTCCTTGATCGGCAGCCTTTTGATACCATTTGGCTGCTTCGCTATAGTCTTGCGTCACGCCTAAGCCTGCTTCATACATCACGCCGATGTTATTGTGAGCGTCAAGATCTCCTTGCTCAATGGCTTTTTGATACCAGTCATAGGCTTTGGTAAAATCCTGATCGACCCCAATGCCGCTTTGATACAACAAGCCCAAACTGTACTGCGCCATCACATTATCTTGTGCGGCGGCGCGTTGATACCACTCGACCGCTTTGGCATAGTCAGGCGTCACGCCCAGTCCTTCTTGGTACACCGCGCCCATGCTATATTGCGCGAATGGCTCCTCTTGATTGGCAGATTTCTCGAACCATGCGAGCGACTTGGCATAATCCTGCGGCACATACTCGCCTGTCATATATATCGCACCCATATCGTATTGCGCTGCCGCCACGCCCTGATCAGCGGCTTTTTTATACCACGCCACCGCTTTGTTAGGGTCTTGGGGCACACCATCGCCCATCTCATACATCGCGCCCATGCTATATTGAGCGGCGGCATGACCTTGTTCCGCCAGCGCTTTGGTACTGCTAAAACTGGTTGCATGCGCGGATAACGATAGCGCTAAAGCAGCGCTCAAAGCTATTACTTTGTGTCTGATTCTTAGCGGTACGATTGACACTTTCATTTTGTCCTCTACATATTAGGGCGGAATGGATATAGGGTATTTTATTTATATCAAGTTATTGTATAAGGGCATTCCCGTTGCTTAATACTATAGTCATAAACCGCTGGCATGACCCACTTGCCAGCCGTGCGCTTGCATTTGGATGACGATGTCAGCTTGGAAGGCAGATTCGTAGGTGAGGTTATGGGCGTTAGTAGCAGTACTTGTCTGAGTCATGGTGAGATTCTTATTATTAAGTTATGAATTGGGCTTATGAGATCAACCACACTTTATCGATTTCAACGATCTGTTGCTCCTGCCCTTTAATGCTTTCTTTTCTTAAAAATCTAATAGGGTCAATGTCTTGCAACATCTCTACATCTTCTTCATCAGCCATATCATAATAGTCAAGCCTTCGATAAAGTTTCCATTCAAAATGATCTAAGTATTCAGCGGTTTTTGAATTATAGTGAATAGAGCTTTGAATACCATTTTCGGGCTGCTCATCTATTGGCTCAAACGTATTTTGATAAAAGTCTTTGTAATCCTCTATCGCACAAACTACTTGTGAGCGACTGATGTACGTTTCAAATAGCCAGATTTGTAAATAATACGGGGTTTGCAACTTTTCTAGCGAATCTTTCCATGACTGATAGATATTTTGCACATTTTTAATCAATAGATATTCACAGTCGCCCATTGGCTCAGGATAGATACTATTAATCAAAGACAAGCGTGACCATGGAGCTACCAAAAACTTAACGTAATCTCGCTTTTCTTGATTTAACAGATCAACATCAAGAACTTTATTAGCTTCGCCCCATTTTTCAATAGTGCGCTTACGGCGGTTCAGGCCTCTTATTTTTCGATATCTTAATACATTGTTTTTCATAGCTCACTCTATTTTTTGATACGCTTAAATCAAGCCTTAGGGCTCCTCACATACCATCTTCAAGCTCTTACCAAATATGGTTTTATTGAGCTGATTGTAGTTGTTAAAGACTTTTTCAGAGTCAGCATGATAAACCTGATCATTCACGCAATTACCAAAGCCAAAAGTTATCAAGTTTATTCTGGCATACTTAGCAGAGTTACTTACCTTTTCTTCCTGATAGCGCTGGGTCGCAATTTTACGATATCGTTCTAATTCATCAGCCCCATACTCGCTTGTTTCCAGAATTTGCTCTTCAACAAACTGTTTCCATCTATTTTGCACCGCCGCTTCGTTCTGCATGAAAGGTTCAATATAGTTTTTACACATCTGAGGGCTTTGTTTGAGGGCTTCACTAGGGTTTAGATAGCCTAAAATGACTAATCGATCTTTTTCATACTCTGCATCAATCGTTTTGAGTAAGTTTTGTTTATAGCCTTTCGCTTCAGGTACAACATCAAGACGCTCAGTATCACGCTTTACTTGCTTATACTCTTCGGTCGAGACATCTAAGTCTTTCATAGATAGTTTATCTAGCGCATCAACACTCATGGGTGAAGAGAAGCTTTCCAGATTTAATCTGGTTAAACGATCCAATACGAGATGGGAATTTTTGATTTGCTTGGCGCTGTACTTTTTATTATCAAAACTCCCTTTCATATCGCATAGATCGTCTTGCCATTTGTAGACTTCGGCTGTTGCAATACTAGGCACAGTCAGTAATACGCTTACCGCTATCAACGAATACCTTTTCATCATTGGAGTCCTTTTTTTCATTCGCCTTGCTTATTTTGATATTTATTAATCGAGCAAACATTTAACTCACTATTCTTTTTAGGATGCTTTTTAAAGCCAGTCAAATTGAATTAAACAATCAACCATACTTTATTGATACCAACGATCTGATACTTTCTACCTTTGATGATCTCTGTTCTTCACTTTTGCAAGAGGTCTACTCTTGGCGCATTGCGCATTGCGCGGTGTATTTACCGTCAAATATTTTATGATTAAGCTTTGCATAATTAGTAGACACTGTCTTTAGCTCAGGGCGATAAGCGGTACTCTTAACACAGTTGTAAAACCCAGAAGACACAATAGCGTTTCGTGCATAAAAATAAGCACTCAGTGACTTTTGTTTTTGATAATCTCTCATCTCAATCTTACGATAAAACTCATCACTCAAACTACCCGTACGTACTTTATCCTGAATATTTTCTTCCACCACTTGCTGCCATTTATTCTGCACTGCCGTCTCATCTTGCAATAAAGCCTCTACATAATGCTGACACAGCGGCGGGCTTTGCTTAAGCGCTTTACTAGGATTTTGATAAGCCAAAATAGCCAATTGTGCCGTTTTATATTCGCCATCAATAGTCTTAAGTAACTCTTGTTTATACGTCTGTGCTTCGGGCACTAACTCAAGTTGCTCTACATTACTTTTAGCTTGCTTATATTCTTTAGTCAGTACCTCTGGGTCTTTCGACGATATATTGTCTAAAAAAAGATTACTCATAGGCTCAGAAAAGCTTTCAAGATTTGCTCTCGTCAAACTGTTTAATACGAAATGAGAATTCTCTATTTGCTTGGCAGTATATTTATTATTATCAAAATCTCCTTGATATTGACAAGACTTCATTTCCGAACGCCACTCATAAGTTTGCGCTTGGGCAATGGTGGTGACTGCCATTGAGACAAAAATGGCGGCTGTCGTCATTGCTTTCATAAATGAAACTCCTTTGGTTATTTTGCTGGTTATGACATATAAACAAGCGCTTCATCTTTACATTACTGACGACTCATCCGCCCGCCAACCTCTCACATCAATCTTACTCGTAACGGCAGCAGAGATTAAAACGGTGCGGAGTCTTACATCAATTGAAATTAATTATGGATAGACACCAAATACTAACGCTGCTATCTGATAGCCGCTGGTGCGACCCAACTGCAAGCCTTGCGCTTGTATTTGAGTGACAACATCAGTTTGGAGTACAGATTCTTAGGTGACGTCGCGGCTCATGGCATTTTCTTATTTTTACTTTTGTTAAACGGTATATAAATATAGCAGACAAAATATCAGCTAGCGCTGGCAAAACCCTTTGTATGTTCCATATATTACATATAGCCGATAACCGCTATTTCTATTCTTTAAACGATTCTTCAAATTTATCTATGTATGATAGAAAAGCTGGAACCTCTTCAGATTTTGATCTGATACTAATATTTTCAAGAATACGACGGACAATATGTAGGTTTTTAATATCCTTAAGTGTTATAAATATAAGCATCATGTCTCTAACGACAGGAATAACTTGCTCCAAAATTTTAGGGTTATCACTCAGCTGAAAACGAAAAGATATTTTATTTAGTACTATCAATCTATTAGAAAGATTTGGATCCATTTGAAGAATCTCATACTTTAATAATAATGCTTCAAGTACTGCAACCTCTGTCAATTCATCGGTACAATCAATCCCTTCATCCACTACTGAGTCTATAATTTTTAAAGATTTATTGTATTCTTTCAATCCATATAGTGCTCTGGCTTTATCAGTATATGCCGCTCTTATAATTTTTTCATTATAGCCATCATGAATATCTTCAGGAAGATTTCCATGAGTATAAATATCAATAATTTTTTCACAAACTGATATAGCATTTTGATATTCTTCAAGCATAATAAGGCTTGTTGTTTTCCATGTTAAAGCAGCTTTGGCATGGGCGCGCTCTTGTGAATCTTCGCTATCAATGTATTGACAATATAAGTTATCAGCCAGCTCAATAGCCTCATGATAACTATCTTTAAGAAAAAGTTTTTGAACATTTCCTGCCATTTTGGCAGATTTAGATTTTAAAAACCAAAACATCATCTAGCCTTTTTATACAGTCTATTTTTTCAATAACCAATACTATGTTAGTTGCTATATCATCTAGCATCTTTGGTATAAAAGCATGCTGGACGATGCTAGCATAAAAACAAAACAATTGTACATTAAGAATAAAAAATCATCCTACCTTTTGGGTCGATTATCTAACGCTATGTGCTTACCATAGAATATGTTGTGTCTCATTGCTTTACTTTAATCAACCACACTTTATTCACTTCTGCTATTGTGTGTGGGCGTCCATTAATAACCACGTTCATTTAATCGTCTATATTGATCACAGCCATATTGATGACCCTTGTCACACGTTTTCCCGTACCATTCCTTTGCTGTAGATCGGTTTCGCTTAAGACCACCAAAACCTTCTTCATAAAAGTATCCAAGCATCCCTTGACCTTGTATGTTTCCCTGTTTTGCTGCCTTTTGAAACATCTTTCTTGCTAATACAAGATCTTGACGGACGCCTTCACCGTTGTAATATATTAAACCAACCTTAACTTGATACTCTGCATTGCCTTGGTTTGCCCATTTTTTCATATCGGCCAAACTATCCTTAGCGTCAGAATATTTATTCTCATAGGATAAACGGCTACTTAGCGAGCCTATCTTATATTTTTTTTGCTTGGCATGAGCACTTAGGTTATCAATAGCTTTGGATATCTCATCATTACTATATACAGTAGCACCACTATATACAGTAGCACCACTATTGGTAGCATATATATTGCGACTAGAACCATAACTTGCAGACGTAGAATCATTGCTAGTCGTGTGGGTCAAAGTGTTATTTTGTTGGAAAGTAGTTTCGACAGCGCCACTCGCTTGGGCTGTACCTATTCCTAATAGTATCAATAGTAATCTTTTCATAACTTTCATACCTATGCCAGTCAACTTTAATAAAGTACTCTTATAGCTCGTAATTTTAGTCGTACATTACGAAGCTTTATTGTCAGCTGCCCTCCAACCCCTCACATCAATCTTACCCGTAACCGCAGCAGATATTAAAGCGGTGCGGCGTTCTTTAAGCAACTCGACTTGCTGTTCTGATTTGATGGATAAATTTTGAAAAACTGTTTCACTATTATTCAGAAAATCAACTATTTCAACCAATTCATTTTTAGGTGGCATAGGCAATGCCACTGACTCAATCCCTTCACCAGAAATATTAGGCTGATTGGTAATAGTCATATTATTTTTGAACTGTGCTTTAAAGCTGCTACTTAATGAAGAATACAAGATAAAATCGGCTAACAGCTCTGATTTGAGCTTTAAAAAACCCACTCTCTGATTAACTAAAGGCATAGCTTCTAGCTTCGGTATTTTTGCAACTTTTATGCCTCCTGAAATAATAGGACGAGTCATAGCAAAAACCAAATCGTTCTCTTCAACTTTATACTCTAAATGCTTTTCTACAAAGGATAACGGCAGAAAAGACTCATCATCAAAATTCAGTTGAAGATGTGACACATTTGATATTTTTAAAACAGGATAACCTGAGTCAATAAAATCATCGCTTTTGAAAGCAAAACCTCCCATAATTTTTCCATAATGTTTAATTCTTTTAACCTCCCAATGCTCAGGCACTTCCCCCAACCATTCAACGCCCGAGTCTTTCATCGGTGCGTCAGGGTTTAAGCCTTTAGTCACCGCATGACTAATGACGGCTTGGCGCTTTTCTTTTAACAGTTGGATAAGGGTTTGCTGTTTTTCGATTAGGGTATCGATTTGGGCGGTTTCATGGTCGAGAAATTTGGCGATTTGGGTTTGCTCAATTAGCGGTGGTGAAGCGTAAGAAAAATTTACGAATGTATCTTGATACAAATGTACTATCGTACTGCCAGTTTTAAAATAGTCGAAAAACTTTTTAAAAACAGTTGATTCTAACAACCAAAAATAAAATTCCGTTGTAAAACCATTGCTTAAAGGACGGACAACAAACACACCGCTATTAAGAGTGGCTTTTTCATCTACTCCCAGCCCTTGAACCAATGCTATTTTGCCAATAGTTCCATCCTTAGTAAGAAGAAGATCGCCATTTTGCAGTTGGATGTATGGGTCTTGCTCATAACGAGCTAAATCACAGTGATAACAATCTTTCCAAGAAATTACAGAGCTTTTAAAATCACTACCAGTTACTAGATAAGGCCCCACATCTGTAAAGTCATCTGTTTTTAGGCCATGCCAACCAACTCTAGCTTTTACATAAGCCTCATACTTAACTTTAGTAAGACTCCAGTGTGCTGGATATTCCCTGACCCACATTAATTCAGAATCTAGGTACTCACTATATTTATCTTGTACCATTATGAATGCACCTCACCCAATAACTGCATAATCTCGCTACTGACAGCATCTAAGTCTGCATCGATCTCAGCAAGCGCGCGCGGCGGCTCATACACATAGAAATGACGGTTAAACGGTATCTCAAAGCCCACAATGCCGACCTCTTCATCAATGGCATCTGTCTTGTCGCTATTGATCCACGCATCAGGCACATGCAGCTGTACTTCACGGGCGAAGTAACTTTCAATCAGCTCAGTGGTCGTCACTTCAGGATTCAGCGGTACGTTTTCATAATCGCGTAAATCGCTGTCTGTTTGGAACTCTACAATTTTGGTCTTGCTGGCAGGATCGGTATAACTAAACGCACCATAGAGCGGGTTAGCAACCTTCACCACTTTTTTGATGACGGGTTCTGCTTCAGGATTTTTCCACGTGATCGCATCTAGCAGCTGTTTCTTTTCTTTAGTGTCCAAGCTCATATCAAGACTGGCATCAGCGTCTTTTAACGCTTGTTTAAACACTTTATCAAACTCATTAAAATCATCAAATTGGCTGTCACCGATAGCAGCTTGTAGGGCTTTGGCTTTATTCATCAGGGCAAGTTGCGACTGCCATACCTTAGCCGCCAGCACGTCTTTGACTTGGCTTTCTTTTAGCTCGGAGAAGTCCGCCTTTATCATCGCCCGCGCTTCTAAGGTGACCGCTGATAAGTCACCATAGTTGCTTGTATCAGAATCGGTGTCGCTATCAGTCGTCCAGTCATTGCCAAAGGCCTCATATAGCGCTGGCATGACCATATCGAATGGCTTGGGCGCATAACGCAAGCTATCAATGGCGCTATCCGTCAGCTGAGCCGACAGACGTAGCGGACGCTCAATGGTTAAACGGCGATAGCCAAATTCATGGGTTTTAAAGATTTTACTGGCAAAGGTTTTAGCTGCCTCACTCTTAGGATTGGCAGACTGACGACCACGGTTAGACTTCACCTCTTCTGGCTTATCTAATACGCGCGCATCAACCACCTCAAAGTCACCAAAGCTACGGATAATGGTCTTGATATCGTCATCGCTCATCTCGTTACGCTTTGAGCCAAGTGATTTACGCATCTTGCCGTATAGGTTACTGCCATCAATCAATTGCACGTGACCTTTACGCTCAGGTGCTTTCTTATTGCTCAATACCCATACATAGGTAGCGATACCCGTGTTGTAAAACATATCGGTTGGTAAGGCGATGATAGCCTCTAGTAGATCGGCCTCAAGGATATAACGGCGAATCTCGCTCTCGCCGCTGCCTGCGCCGCCCGTGAACAGCGGTGAACCATTTAAGATAATACCAATACGGCTGCCTTGGTTACTATTTTGACCATTATTAGCTTCTTGCTCATTAGTAGTGATCGGACGCATCTTGCTAATCAAATGCATCAGGAACAATAGCGAACCATCAGACACGCGTGGCAAGCCAGCCCCAAAACGACCGTCAAAGCCCTTTTGTGTATGCTCATCGTTTATCTCACCGGATATCTTTTTCCAATCGACCCCAAACGGCGGGTTAGACAGCATGTAGTCGAATTTCTCAGCGACCAGCTGATCACTAGACAAAGTATTGCCCAGCTTAATATTATTCACTTCTTGCCCTTTGATCAGCATGTCGGCTTTACAGATGGCGTAAGACTCAGGGTTGAGCTCTTGCCCATAGGTACGCATGACCGCATCAGGGTTTAGCTCTAGCACGTACTCCATACCAGAGGATAGGAAACCGCCTGTACCTGCTGTAGGGTCGTAAATGGTGCGAATAATGCCGTCTTTGGTCAGCGCGTTATCATCTTCCATAAACACCAGTGAAGTCGTCAGTCGCACGATATCGCGCGGGGTAAAGTGTTCCCCTGCAGTCTCGTTCGAGCTTTCAGCAAAGCGGCGGATCAGCTCTTCAAACACAAAGCCCATTTCATGGTTAGAGATCGCCTCAGGGCTAAGATCCGTAGTGGCAAACATCCGCACCACTTTATATAGTAAGTTGGCATCGGCCAGTTGCCCGACAAACTCTTCAAATTTGAAGTGCTCAAATATCTCACGCGCGTCTTTAGAGAAAGATTGCACGTAGGTGTTTAAGTTGTCTTTAATATCGCTCTGACCCATCTTGCTCAAATCCATGGGCGAGGTATTATAAAACGCATGCTTGCTGGCACGAATGATGAACTTCTCTTGTGCTTCCTCTGGCAGACCTTTTTCAGCGATACGCTCACTCTCAGCCACCACAGCAGCTTTGGTGTCTGCTAATACGCACTCTAGGCGGCGCAGTAGTGTGAATGGCAAGATGATGCGTCCGTATTGAGATTGCTTAAAGTCACCACGTAATAGATCAGCGACAGACCAGATGAAAGCCGCTGTTTGAGAGAAGTTTTTGGTCATTAGAGTGTCTTATTGTTTGTTGGGCAAGGATAAATACTTTGGATGATATGACAGGCTTAAAAATTGGCTAACACGTACTGCGATGGAATATATCGACTTATGACGGTCTATAAAAATTATTGTATGATAGTAGAGGATATGAACGCTAGTTTGCAAACGCAATTAAGGCTTTTATTGGATAAAAGTATTCTTATTTAAATAAAAGAATTCTTTTAATGTCTGGATACTGCTTTTGGAAGCAAGAAATTGAGGAAGCAGGGAAATGAGGAATAAAAATGCGCTTTTTTATACCTTTATTTCAAAGTGGAAAACCACCTCTAAGCTAATAAAATAAATAGCTGACGTTGGAAGCGGAAAAATTCTCAGGAAGCAGAAAGTGGAATAATTAACATTCTACAGTAGCGGCTTTAAATGTAGGATAGTACACTAGAAAGGAATCCAGATTTACTCACAGTGACCGACCTATAAATACAACTAGATAGCTATTGGAGATTGAAACCCAACGCCTTTCAAAGTAAAAATGCGACTGCTTACACTCATGAATGTTATGTACTGGGAAATATTGTGATTAATACATTTATATATCTGATGAATGCCTACTTGTATCAAAATTGGTGGGCAGAGTATTCTGATCCTAAAGTGAATGACGCAGATGTTCTCATTCATTTTGCGAGTAAGGAAAATCTAGATATCTTAAATAGCTTAGTTCAAGACCTCGAGTATATATTGGCCAATGATTTAGCAAAAAAAGTTTTTGAAAACAATACTTTTGATTTCGATCCATTATTAAATGGTTATGCTAGTGAGCAAGCATGGATTGAGTCAGCTTATAAGACGCTAATGGCTGAAATTAGATAATTGACTTTCATCAGCATAATTATTTTGTAAGTAGCTATGAGTAAGCTTCCAAGTTATAAGCCGAGAGTAACGATATTAAAATGTTGTACATAACGTTGTACATATAATTAATAATTTATTTAAAACTATTTAATATCAAATACTTACCATAAATGATTGACTCCCGCCGAGCGCACCAATCATTGTATCGGTAATATTTGTTTCATCCTTCCCTAGTATTACCCTAAATCCTGAATACCCATTAACTCCGTACTCAAAATATTTGCGGATTTCGCCGTGCGTGCTCGTCTATTGATAGATAGTTTTCTTATATGATAGGCATTTCGCTTATAACACTCGCCTATTCTGCTTGCTGCAAATTAGCTGCTAGCTGGGCACGGTTGGGCACACGATGATAATTAATCACGGGCACGTTACCCAACAGGCGCTGACCTGAAGCAATTTTCTTATCCATCGTAATCATTGCAATTTTTTTATCTTGTTTACTGAGCAATAAGTGATTGGTTTTGCGTGTGACTCGATAATCAGGAAAATACTGTTTAATCAGTACGGAGGTTTTTTGCAGGTCGTCATTAATAGGTTTTTTCACGCTTTTAGACGATTTATTATGAATTGTCTCACCCACTTTTACGCCGCGTGACTTTGCCAACAACCATAAAGCGGCAATAACAGCAAACAATATGACAAGCCACCAAATTCCATCTATCATTAGAAGAGATATCCATTATTAGCAAGGGTTGGCTCATGTTAGCAGAATTATCACCAGCGTTAATAGCAGAAGTAGAACTTGCTGCTAAATTATTGACATCCAAACAGCATATTTGCATCTTAACGGGTGCAGGGATTTCAGCAGAAAGTGGCATTCCAACTTTTCGAGATAAGCAAACAGGCTTGTGGGAAAACTATGGTGTGGAAGACTTGGCGACACCTGAGGCTTTCACTCGTGATCCAAAACTGGTGTGGTCATGGTATCAATGGCGCAGGCAATTGGTCGCAGATAAAAAACCGAATCCTGCACATTTTGCCTTAGCGCAGTGGCAATACCATACTCAGTCGTCCAACCA
Organism: Psychrobacter sp. NPDC064578; assembly: GCF_044901245.1. NCBI lineage: Bacteria > Pseudomonadati > Pseudomonadota > Gammaproteobacteria > Moraxellales > Moraxellaceae > Psychrobacter > Psychrobacter sp. NPDC064578. The sequence continues at coordinate 56,560 of NZ_JBJDPI010000008.1, read as the reverse complement.
ATCATTAACGCTTATCACTCAAAATGTTGATGATTTACATGAGCAAGCTGGTAGTACGGTAACTCATTTGCATGGCAATCTGTGGCATAACCGCTGTAGTCAATGCGAGACAGTCTGCCAAAGTCAATCGAGGGGTTCGTATCATAGCGAGGATACAATCAATTTTGATGACACACTGATGACCTGTCGCCATTGCGATGGCTATATCAGACCAGATATCGTTTGGTTTGGCGAAGCATTACCAGTACAAGCATGGCAAACAGCAGAAGATGCGGCGGCGAATTGCGAGGTATTTATCAATATTGGTACCTCCAGTTTCGTCTATCCTGCCGCTGGACTCGCACAGTTAGCGAAACAAAATGGTGCCAAAATTATTGAGATAAATCCCAATCCAACGCCGAATACTATTGTGGATATCACCTTAGCAGAAAAAGCTGGTGTGATTATGCCGTTATTAATCCAGAAAACCACTGCGCTGTAGTCGCTTGCACCTAAGTCGCCTGAACTTAAGTCACTTGAACCTAAAAAGCATACCGTGTAAAAAAGAAAAGGCTTAACGATTGATATCAACCGTTAAGCCTTGGATACTAAAACCTAGTCATAGTTGATTTACTTTAGCGCCAGATCAACTTTCGCCAAATATGCTGCTTTTAATTCATCACTAATAAATGAAGCATTAAAGGAGTTCTTTACCAAAGTAACAACATCGTCTTCTGTTAGCGGTAAATTTTCGCATATATTTATAAAGTTCTGATTCATATAACCTTTGAAATAGGCTGGATCATCAGAGTTTATGGTGATGTTTAGACCATAATCTAGCAGCTCTTTGATATTGTGTTCTTTGTAATTATCAAAGACTTTCAGCTCAATATTTGAGTTCGGGCAAACGGTCAGCGGCATTTGCTCGTCTTTCAGTCTTTGCATCAACTCTGGGCTTTTTATCGATTGCACACCATGATCGATTCTATTGATATTTAATAAGTCCAGTGCTTCATAAATGTACGAAAAATCTGCCTCTTCACCAGCATGAGCGACCAGCTTAAAACCTGCTTCTTTAGCTTTTTTGAACACATCCTTGAATTTTGATGGTGGATTGCCCAGCTCTGATGAATCAAGACCGACACCGATGATGTCATCTTTGAATACCAGTGCTTGCTCTAAGGTCTCAAACGCTTCTTCTTGTGATAAATGCCTTAGGAAACACATGATAATACAAGAGGTGATACCATATTTTTCTTTGGCATCTGCAAGCGCTTCTTTGATGCCTGTTATCACCACTTCAAAAGGTATGCCTCGTTCAGTATGCGTCTGCGGGTCAAAAAATATCTCTGTGTGAATGACGTTATTTTCAACACACTTAAGTATATATTCCCACGTTAAATCATAAAAATCGTCTTTAGTGATCAGGACATTTGCGCCTGCATAGTAGATATCTAAAAAGGTTTGCAAGTTGGTGAAGTTGTAGGCGTTGCGCACATCTTCTATGTTTTTATAGGGAATCTCTATCTGGTTCTTTTTGGCCAATCTAAACATCAGCTCAGGTTCTAGTGAGCCTTCAATATGTAAATGCAGCTCAGCTTTTGGTAATTTCTTTATTAAATCAATCATAGGATTCCAGTGACGGCTTTTTGTAGTAGAGTACTTTTGAGAAGTGCTTTTGAGAAGCGCCTTTATAAATGCAAAGCCTGTATAGACGCTTGAGCAATATATCAGTCACCCTCGATTTCTAGAGGCGCTATTATATTGTAATTGATGCCAAAACCCTATAAAAGAACACGATGCTAGCAAAATAACAAGCCATCAGATTCCCTCATCTACGTTACTTCAAAAACACCACAGTATCAGACAACTCGTTACCCGCTGGATCCTGCTCCAAATGATAATACTGACGCAGCACTTGCCCAACTTCATCTAACAATTCAGCAAGGCTTTCTTCGGTTTTTTGATTGGCAATACCTGACACGGCCTTATCACACATCGCCCGCCAAACGGTGGGGCTGACATGAGCACTGATACCACGATCAGCTACGATCTCTAACTGATGCTCGCAAATATTGACATACACCAAGACGCCCGTATTCTCCTCAGTATCCCAAACTCGATACTCACTAAACAGCTCAATCGCACGTTCGCGACAGCCAATATAATACGCCTCTTGAATCGGCAGATGGTTTTCTACAATCAAAAACACCTCACCCCGATGCCCTCGCTCTGCATGGGTCACCTCGTCTGTTAAACGTGCTTTGGCCGCTGCTGTTAACCATTTACTATGCAATATAGGAATAAATAAGACTTGACGCCACCAGCGGGCAAAACTGGGATTTGACGCGTTGTTTTCTGACATTTTACTATTTCCTCAAATACGTCATTGCTGACGGTCGTTTAGTATCCGTTCTTACTTAAGCATCTACCAAGAGCCACCAGCACCGCCGCCGCCAAAACCACCGCCGCCACCACCGAAGCCGCCGCCGCCGAAACCACTACCTCCAGAGCCGCCGCCACCGCCCATACCAGGTAGGAATATCATACCGCCGCCTCTACGACCGCCGCCAGATCCACCTTTACCACCGCCGCCGCCACCTCGTGAAATCAAAAATAGCCATAAGAAGATAGCCATAATAACGGTCATAAAAAAACCACCGCCTAAGGCTAACGATCCCGCAAAAAACCCACCAGCAGTAATAATAGAACCAAATACACGACCAAAAATACTGGTAATAAAGCTTCCAAATATCATTGCCATAATGAATAAAAATATGGGCGATGGTAGCTCGTCTGAACCTTGTTGTGCACTACGCTCGGCTGCTTGCGCATCGGCACGAGCCAATACCTCAGGATCAGCAGTCAGCCGCGTTTTGAGTGCGTCAACGCCAGCTATTATCCCAGCGCCGTAGTTATTTTGTTTAAATAACGGCGTGATATCTTCACGAATAATACGATTGACGGCAGCATCTGGTAAGACACCTTCTAGTCCATAACCCGTCAAAATGTACATATCACGGTCATTGACGGCGACTACCATGAGTAAGCCATCATCGATGTCTTTATTGCCCAGCTGCCACTTCTCAGCTACTTGTAGAGCATAGTCAAAGATAGGAACACCATTGGTCGTAGGAACGATAACCACCACTGCTTGGGCAAGACCTTGCTGATAAATATTTCTAAGCTGCGCCTCTAGACGCTGTTTTTCTTGCGGATTTAGAATATTAGCCTGATCAACGACAGGGTTATTTAATATGAGCTTATCGGCATCGACACTGGGTGCATTTGACTGTATAGGAGAAGGATTTGCAGCTGTTGACCCAACTGTTGCCTCATTATTAGCCGCATTGGGGTTAATCGCCTCATTACCTAAAATGGCATCATTGATTGCATCATTACCCAATACAGCGTCATTGATCGCTTCATTAGACTCGCCCGCTTTGGCAATCGCTACCAAGTCCTCAACACTACGACTTTGCGTGTCTGAGGTGCTATCAATGGCTTCATTAGGCGCAGCATACAACACAGACGCACTACTGACGCTGAGTGTGAACAGTAATACTGATAGGATTGCTTTTGAATTGTTCATCTAATCTATACCACCTCAAGTGACATCTGTACTGAGTGAATCTACGTGATACCATTCACAAAAATTAGCATAGCAAAGAAACCAAATTTGACATAGCCAATCGTACTTTTGGGATTTGGTATTCATTTAATAGGCATTCATATCCATCAATACCTTTAAAAATGTGGCTAAGCAAACTAGTGGCTAACTAAGCTAAACGATAAAAATGTAAACAAACAGAGCGGCAAATCCCGCTCTGTTTTCATCTCTATTCAATCATCACTACTCAGCTGTCGCTGACTTATCATCACCGAAGTCAACACTTGGTGCGGTTGAAATAGCGTCTTCATTCGCCACGCTAAAGTTCGGCTTGGCATTCATACCAAATACTTTTGCTGTAATGTTGGTTGGGAACTGGCGCACCGTCGTATTATAGCTTTGCACTTCTTGAATATAACGGTTACGAGCGACGGCAATACGGTTTTCAGTGCCTTCGAGCTGGGCTTGTAAGTCTTGGAACAAAGCATCTGACTTTAACTCAGGATAACGTTCAGAGACAGCCATCAAACGTGATAATGCACCTGTCATCTGTTCCTGTGCAGCTGCATAACGCTCCATCGCTTCTGGATCATTCAATACTTCTGGCGTCACAGTAATGCTACCAGCACGAGAACGTGCCTCAGCTACTTGAGTAAACACTTCTTGTTCTTGCTCAGCATACTGCTGCACGACTTTGACTAAGTTTGGCACCAAATCAGCGCGGCGTTGATATTGGTTCACCACTTCTGACCACGACGCGGTAACTTGCTCATCTTGAGCCTGCAGGTTGTTGTAGCCACAACCGCTTAGACCAACGGTAGACGTCGCTAACACGGCTGCGAGCAATATGGGTTTTACAATTGATTGACGCGTCATCATTGTTTCTCCTAATAATGGTAAATAATAAATAGCCAGTAACACTTTTTTAATAATTTTCTAAAGCTTGTATTTTGAAGCTGATACATGAGGTCATGCAAATGTATGTCTATTTATATTGAAGCCGTATATTTTTTATAATAAAGGCACATCACTTATATTAAAGCCACACTAAACATAAAAACAGCAATTAATGAGTACGATAGCAATCGTATACCGCCCTATGCTTTCGTCTTATCAACGAAACGAAACTATAGGATAAGATATTTTACACAATGATGGCGCTATCTCAGTATTTTTACAATTAGCCGTTACCAAAACACAACCGCAAAACCACACTGCTATCCCATGACTATTGCTCGTTTTTATTACCTGTCATTGATAACATCTACCTCACAAATATCATCGAACCACTGGCATTATCTTTACTCCATACCTTTTCCAGTATAGAGGAGTGACAGATAAGCGCTGAATGACCGCTCTATTTTTGTGTAGTCGATGTGGCTTTATCTATTGATTCGATATCTAACAACGGTCAAAACGTGCGATATTTTATCGTTATTTGTAGTCATATCTGCCTGACTCAATATGAATATATATGCTTCTGTACAAAGAAAATTCTAGTAATTACTACAAAAATATGGCAAATTGCAGTTACGTAGCCGTACGGTTTGAATACATTTGGTAGTGGACTTATGGCTTGATTAGTATTAGCGAGTTGTTGATTTCTATGTAAAATATTACTCAATTATTAGAGACTCGCTTAATCGTTTCAATCAGCCACACCAACCCTGTAGTCAATCGATACTGCTCACAAAAAGTTGAATGCTATCGGCATGATAAGTATTTAATATTATAACCGCCTGTTTTATCCACCGGTCTACTGAACATTCATCTCAGATATTAAGTGAAGTGATAAGATAAATGTCGCAGTAATTGAGACAGCTTACGCCTTGCAACTATGCTGATACGCATATCGTCGGTAATAAGCATAAGCAAACTGTCAATATTACTGATAAACCAAGCGGATAACTACAGACAACTACAGTCCATTCTTAGTGGCTAAGCGCGTATGAGACTTAACGGATATACATGAGTCGATGTAGATAATTTAACTGCTTAACTTAAATAAGTAAGTTAACCAGTTAGCTTACTCCTAGCATACAGAGCCACTTTGAGACAGTACTAGGAATATACATATGGAAGGTTTAGTTAACTTAGTAAACGGAATTATCTGGAGCCCCGCACTGATCTATCTGTGCTTGGGCGCGGGCCTATTTTATTCCATTATGACGCGCTTCGTACAAGTGCGTCTGTTCGGTGAAATGATCAAATTACTCTTTACTGGTAAATCTAGTGATCAAGGTATTTCATCATTTCAGGCACTTGCCGTATCACTCGCAGGACGCGTGGGTATGGGTAACATCGCTGGGGTAGCTGCGGCTATCGGCTTCGGTGGCCCAGGTGCCGTATTTTGGATGTGGGTCGTGGCCTTCTTAGGCGCATCTACTGCTTATGTTGAGTCTACGCTCGCACAGATTTATAAAGAAAAAGACGTCATCACTGGCGAATATCGCGGTGGCCCAGCTTACTATTTTGAACGCGCACTTGGCCAAAAATGGTATGGCATCCTCTTTGCAATCTCATCTATCCTCGCTTGTGGTATATTTTTACCAGGTGTACAGGCAAACGGCGTTATCAATGCTTTCGCACAGGTAATGGGCGAAGGGTCTGTTATGAGCATTGGCGCCTTAGAAGTTGGCTCAATGCGTCTAGTAGCCTTAGCCATTATCCTTGTTGTATTAGGTATTATCATTTTTGGTGGTATCAAGCGTATCGCAACGTTTACCGAGTATGCCGTTCCTTTTATGGCATTGGGCTATATCGTCCTTGCACTGATCATCATGTTTACTAACTTTGATATGATTCCACAAGTATTCGGTCTAATCGTTAGCGATGCCTTTACTGCTCAAGCAGGTTTTGGTGCAGCGATTGGTTGGGGCGTAAAACGTGGTATTTACTCAAATGAAGCAGGTCAAGGTACAGGTCCTCATGCTGCTGCTGCTGCTGAAGTTGAGCATCCATCACAGCAGGGTTTGGTTCAGGCATTCTCAGTATATGTCGATACCCTATTAGTATGTTCTGCTACTGCCTTCATGATCCTAACAATGGGTACTTACAACATTCAAGGAACATTACCAGACGGTCAGTTCATCGTACAGAATGTCGCTGCTACCACTGAAATCAACGCCCCTGCATTCACGCAAATGGCGATGGAATCTGTTTATGGTGGTTTTGGTAACACCTTTATCGCTATTGCTGTCTTCTTCTTTGCCTTTACCACTATCTTGGCTTACTACTACATCGCCGAAGTGAACGTTGCTTATCTAACGCGCTTTGTCGGTCGCAGTGCCAACAAGACTGGTCTATTCTTAGTCAAAATCTTAATCATGGTGATGGTTGCTTACGGCGGCCTAAACTCAGCTGGCTACATCTGGGCTATTGGTGATATTGGTGTTGGGCTTATGGCTTGGTTGAACATCGTTGGTATTTTGGTCATCTTCATTGTGGCTCGTCCAACACTTACCATGCTAAAAGACTATGAAGCACAGCGTAAAGCAGGTGTTGAGCGCTACAGTTTTGATCCTGCAAAATTCGGCATCAAAAACGCCCCTTATTGGGAAGAGCGTCATCTAAAAGAGCAACAAAGAATGGCAGCAGATCCACTACGTAAAGAGCATAAGTAATATTCTATAACGTAGCTACTATTCTTTAACATAATTGTTATTCAAACCTCCAAAACAAAAGCCCGAAACAATCGTTTCGGGCTTTTTTGTTTCAAACCTTTGCATTCATAAGCCTTCAATAGATATCTTACATAAGTCATCATTACTCTTTAGACTTGCATTAGTGTGAACCAATGAGAGGCTATTTATCTTACTCTCCACTACATTGAACCGTTTTCATGCGACTGACTTATATCAATGCTATGGTAAACATTAGGTATCCCCCAAACGCAAAAAAGCCCAGCTCAATAGCTAGGCTCCTTCGACGTCATTATTTAAATAATTCATTAATCATAAATAAAGAGGCTATAGAAACAACTTACTCAGGCATCAATACTGCATCGATAGTGTGAACCACACCGTTCGTTGCCATGATATCTGTACCAGTAATATTAGCCGTGTTACCAGTCGCATCAGTGATGACATTAGCATCGCTAATATTGATAGTAGCACCATTTACAGTAGCAACATCAGTACCATAAGGAATGTCAGCTGCCATAACGACCATAGGCACTACGTGATACGGAAGTACTTTTTTCAGTAGATCTGTATCGGCTAATAGCTCTTCTTTAGTAACGCCTAGCTTCTCTAAAACAGGAGCAAATGCATCATCAGTTGGTGCAAATACCGTATAAGTCCCAGCATCCATCATCATTGTATCTAAGCCAGCAGCTTGTAATGCAGCCGTTAGAATCGTTAGATTTTCGTTGCCAGCTGCTATTTCAGCAATGCTTTGCGTCGCAGCAGTATCGGCCATTGGATCAGCTTCAGTCATTGGCTCAACTTCGGCAACGGGCTCTACAACCACTTCTTCAGTAGTCACTTCAGGCTCAACAGGATCAGTAGCTGCTTCTTTATCATTACAAGCGGCTAATGACATGGCAGCTGTAACGACAGCGATAGAAAGTAAGTTTTTCTTCAACATAAGTATTTCCTTATAAAGGGATGGTCTGTTAAGTGACTTGTTTAACAAATAACTTAACCCAGTTAATGTATATAACAGCGAACCACTTATCTGTTGCAACTGATAGCAACTAAACAATAGTAATAATGTCGCCTCTGCTATACCAATAACTATAATTTTAACTGATTAATTTCGGATTAATGCTTACTTAGGTAGCAACACTGTATCGATCACGTGTACAACTCCATTGTTCGCTTGTATATTCACGGTCACGATATTAGAGGTACGATTTCTCCCATCGGTAATTTGTTTTTTATCGTCAAATGTGATGCTGCTGCCTTCCAGCATCTCTTGACTGCCTGCCATAATTTCAGAGGCAAAGACGCGGTCGTCTTTAATCACATGATAGGTGAGCACTTTCGTCAACAGCGGCTTATCTTGTAATAGCTGTTCTTTACTTATATTAAGTTCAGCTAATAATTTAGCAAAAGCGGCATTGTTTGGCGCAAAGACAGTAAAGTCAGCGTCTTCATTGGCGAGGGCATCAGCCAGTCCTGCTGCTACCACCGCTTCTTTGAGGATACTGAGATCCTCTGTGGCAACGGCTAGATCGACTATAGACTTGTCAGTAGGTAGCAATACGTCGTCAATGAGGTGAATAACACCATTAGTGGCCAATACATCTGTTTTGATAATTTTAGAGGTATCCCCACTTGCATCCATAATGATATTGGCATCACTAATAGAAAACGCTTGACCATTGATTGTTTCGATACTGTCGCCATAAGGAATGTCAGCAGCTTTGACTGTCATATTGGGAATAACATGATAAGTTAAGACCATGGTTAATAGCTCTTTGTCAGCCAATAACTCTTCTGACGTCACATCAAGCTCTTCCAATAATTCAGCGAATGCAGCATCAGTAGGTGCAAATACAGTAAATTCGTCCTCTGATGACATCAAAACTTTATCAAGTCCAGATGCCTTTAACGCAGCGTTAAGAATGGTTAAATCTTTATTTTCAGCAGCAATTTCTGCAATATTTTGTGTTGGCGCTTCTACAACAACTGAAAAATCATTGTCGTCGTCATTACAAGCGGCTAGCGGCAAAACGGTCATGGCAAGCACCGGAGATAATAGGGTTCTTTTTAGCATGAGTATATCCTTATGTATGAGTCCAAATGGACCATCTACTTTGTCAGTAGCATCCGTCGAATGATTTAAATTGTTAAATGATCAAAGCTTTCAACAAGAAACAAAGATGACTGTCGTTTATTGTCGTAGTGTTAAACAATAATGATGACACGCTTAAAAAATAGCTCAAACATTCTAGATGCCAGCAATTTCATTTAGAAAAGCTTCATCTAAAATAGTTGGCAATTAAAATAGCGTGTATTTAACAATCGTGTCATCAAAGACGGTAGCTGGTACTCATACCAGCTGCATCATACAAAGTAATAGGGATATAATTCTTTAACTGAAATTTTGAAATCAATCTTATTTGGGCAGTAATACTCTATCGATAACATGTACTACGCCGTTATTAGCAGCAATATCGGTTTTTATAATATTGGTAGTACGACCATTTTCGTCCATCAATTTGCCCTGATTGGTGACCATCAGAGTATCTTTACTGAACATAGTAATATTGCCCGGTTTAACGTCTTTCGCATATACTGGCGCAGCACCGTTAATCACGTGATAGCCTAAAATCTTAGTCAATAGTGGCTTGTTGGCAAATAGTTGTGCTTTGCTCATGCCTGTTTCTTGCAGGACTTGTACAAATGCGGCATTGGTCGGCGCAAATATTGTATAGTTTGCATTCGGGTTAGACAAAGCACCCGCCAGATCTGCCGCTACGACGGCTTCGACCAGTAGCGAGAAGTCAGGATTACTTTGGGCAACTTGTACTACGTTCATTTTTGCCATAGATTGACTGTGCATAGGCGCTTTCATGGCTGCGCTTTTGCTTGGCATCATATTATTACAAGCGCTTAAACCAGCGATTGAGAGTGCTAATATACCGATGGTAGCAATTTTAGTAAGCTTCATAACATTATCCTTAATGATTGAGTATTTATTGACTGTTCTATAACTGTCTTGCAGATTAGATCGTCTTCCCTTATAGCAAATACTAGCGCTAATAATAGTGATAAATGCCAAGTGTTATTGAATACAACTATTAACATTTACTAGTAAGTATTGCTTATGAAACATCAATCCTTCTGAAATTAAATTAACATATAACCAAGCTTTATCAATTCCTCTTTACGCAACTTTTTGTAGTACAGGTGTAAACTCTGTCTGACTTTTAAGCACAATCGTTGTGCTTTCATTTATAGAAACAAAGCTTTATGTAATCTTTAAGCGAAATGATATTCATTTGTTCCTAATCGCTTAATGGCATAAACTTTGAACATCATGCTCACTCAATCAGCAGGCAGATTTTTTGTCTAGCATATTGCCAAACAGGAATAAGTACTGTCCCACGTGAGGTATGATTTTCATGCTAGAATAATGCGGATTTGCCCGCGCCTTTTATGAATGTTGCACGCTATTTATTATTCTTATTCTTATTACTTCCCCTTTTATAACATTGACGATATAAGCAGCGCTCCTATGACTCAAACGATGACTTCTCAACCTGCTCCTACTTCTAGTCCATCATCCGCTGATGACTTTATTTTAACGCCACCTGCCGTGTTTCCTTATAAAGAACAGCAATTGACGGCACGTGCACGTATCACCGAGCAAATGGCATCACGCATCTTGATGTTAGATGGGGCGATGGGTACACAGATTCAGACCTATAAATTAGAAGAAGCAGATTATCGTGGTGAGCGTTTTGCCGATATCAGTCAAGACGTACGCGGTAACAATGATTTATTGGTACTGACACAGCCGCACATGATTAAAGACATTCATCACGATCATCTGCTAGCTGGTGCCGATATCATCGAGACCAATACCTTTAACGGTACGCGTCTGTCGATGGCTGACTACGATATGCAGTATCTAGTGCCTGAGCTGAATAAGACAGCAGCCAAGATTGCCCGTGAAGCGGCGGATGAATTTACCGCAAAAACGCCCGATAAACCGCGTTTTGTCGCTGGTGTTGTGGGGCCAACTTCACGCACGTGCTCGCTATCACCGGACGTCAATGACCCAGCTTTTCGTAACATTACCTTTGACGAATTGGTACTAAATTACCGTGAAGCGACCTTATGCCTGATAGAAGGTGGTGTTGATCTCATCCTCATCGAAACAATATTTGATACGCTCAATGCCAAAGCTGCAATCTTTGCCATTACCGGCGTGTTTGATGACATTGGTTTTGAATTACCAATTATGATTTCGGGTACGATTACTGATGCCTCAGGTCGAACGCTATCAGGTCAAACCGCCGAAGCCTTTTATAACTCAATTCGCCATGCCAAGCCATTATCGGTTGGCTTTAACTGCGCATTGGGCGCTGATGCACTGCGTCCGCATATCCAAACGCTATCGAACATTGCTAATACCTATGTGTCCGCGCATCCGAACGCAGGTCTGCCCAACGAGTTTGGTGAATATGATGAAACAGCCGAACAAACCGCTGCCCTACTCGAAGGTTTTGCCAAAGCGGGTATATTAAACATCGTTGGCGGCTGTTGTGGTACGACGCCTGAGCATATCCGTCAAATCGCTAAAATGGTGGCAAACTATCCACCGCGCGTCATTCCAGATATCCCACCTGCCTGCCGTTTGTCAGGTCTTGAGCCATTTACGATTACACCTGAAAGCCTGTTCGTCAACGTGGGTGAACGTACCAACGTAACAGGCTCTAAAAAGTTTTTACGCTTGATTAAAACCGAAGCTTACACCGAAGCACTCGATGTGGCGCGAGATCAGGTCGAAGGCGGTGCGCAAATCGTCGATATCAATATGGACGAAGGCATGCTCGACTCCAAGCAAGCGATGATTCATTTCGTCAACTTGGTGTCTGGTGAACCTGATATCAGCCGCGTACCGCTGATGATTGACTCGTCTAAATGGGACATCATCGAAGAAGGCCTTAAGCGTATCCAAGGCAAGTCCGTTGTCAACTCTATCTCATTAAAAGAAGGTCATACTGAATTCGTTGAGCGTGCCAAGCTTTGCATGCGCTACGGTGCCGCCGTTATCGTCATGGCATTTGATGAAGACGGTCAAGCCGATACTTACGAGCGTAAGATTCAGATTTGTCAACGCAGCTATGATGTGTTGGTCAACGAAGTTGGTTTCCCATCAGAAGACATTATTTTTGACCCGAACATTTTTGCCGTTGCCACTGGTATCACTGAGCACAATAATTATGGTGCGGACTTTATCAACGCCACCAAATGGATTACCGATAACTTGCCCAATGCAATGGTATCCGGTGGTGTCTCTAACGTCTCGTTTAGTTTCCGTGGTAACCCTATCCGTGAAGCCATCAACTCCGTATTCCTCTATCATGCGATTCAGAATGGTCTGACGATGGGTATCGTTAACCCTGCTATGCTTGAGTTGTATGACGATATTCCAAAGGAAGCTCGTGACGCCATCGAAGATGTGATGCTCAACCGCAACCAAGGTGAGAGCGGTCAAGATGCCACCGAACGTCTGATGACTGTGGCTGAGAACTACCAAAACGGTGGCAAGAAAAAAGACAGCACCGTTGATATGTCATGGCGCGAAGGTACGGTAGAAGAACGCATTGCTCATGCACTGGTCAAAGGCATCACCACCTTTATCGAAGCCGATACCAAAGAAGCATGGGAGAAATACCCCAAGCCGCTAGAAGTCATCGAAGGGCCACTCATGGACGGGATGAATATCGTCGGTGACTTATTTGGTGCCGGTAAAATGTTCTTACCTCAGGTCGTGAAATCTGCGCGAGTGATGAAACAATCCGTTGCGTGGCTAAATCCGTATATCGAAGCAGAAAAAGTCGAGGGTGAAAAGAAAGGCAAAATCCTCATGGCAACCGTCAAAGGCGACGTCCACGATATCGGTAAAAACATCGTCGGCGTGGTACTTGGTTGTAACGGCTACGACATTGTCGATCTGGGGGTCATGGTACCGTGTGAAAAAATCCTCGATACCGCTATCGCTGAAGAAGTCGATATCATTGGCTTATCAGGTCTGATTACCCCAAGTCTCGATGAGATGGTCTATGTCGCCAAGCAAATGCAAGAGCGCGGCATGACGCTACCCTTGATGATTGGCGGTGCAACGACCTCCAAAGCGCATACCGCGGTCAAAGTCGAGCCACAATACCAAAATGATGCCGTCATCTATGTATCTGATGCCTCACGCTCAGTCGGTGTAGTCACCAAACTGCTCTCCAAAGAATACCGTCAAGCGCTTATCGATGAAACTCGCGAAGAGTATGTCAAAGTACGTGAACGCCTTGCCAAGCGTCAACCAAAAGCGGCGAAGGTCACGTATGCCGAATCGGTCAAGATTGGTTTTCAGTATGATTGGGAAAACTATGTGCCACCAGTCCCCAATAAGCTGGGGCAAGTGATATTTGATGACTATCCAATCGCTAACCTGCTGCCTTATATCGACTGGACACCATTCTTTATCTCTTGGGGACTGGTCGGTAAGTATCCGAAGATATTGCAAGATGATGTGGTGGGCGAAGCGGCACGCGATTTGTTCGATAATGCCAATGAGCTGATGCAAAAGATGATTGATGAAAAATTAATCGTCGCCAAAGGGGTGTTTAAACTCATGCCTGCTCGCCGTACTGGTGCCGATACTGTCACTGTCTATGACCATGCTATTAAAGGCGGTGCAGCAGAATATCAATTCGAGCACTTACGTCAGCAAAGCGACAAAGCCAGTGGTAAGCCGAACTTTAGCTTGGCAGACTTCATCTCGCCATCAGAGACGCATACCGATTACTTGGGCGGCTTTACCGTTTCTATCGTGGGTACAGAAGCCCTGGCTGAAAAGTATAAAGCAGCAGGTGATGACTATAATGCCATCATGGTACAGGCACTATCTGACCGTTTAGCAGAAGCCTTTGCCGAGCATTTGCACGAGCTAATCCGTAAAGAGTACTGGGGTTACCAACCGACTGAATCACTCACTAATGATGAGATGATTAAAGAAAAATACGTGGGCATCCGCCCTGCACCTGGCTACCCTGCTTGTCCTGAGCATACTGAAAAAGGCAAATTGTTTGATTGGCTGGGTACGGTAGATGCAATCGGTACGACTTTGACTGAAAGCTATGCGATGTGGCCTGCGTCATCGGTCAGCGGATTCTACTACTCACACCCTGATAGTGAGTACTTCAACGTCGGTAAAATCAGCCGTGATCAGTTAGAGAACTATGCTGAGCGTAAAGGCTGGGATATGAAGACTGCTGAGAAGTGGTTAAATCCGAATTTGTAGTCGATTAGCTAATGCAATTATAGAAACCTAATAGTTCTTTTTTGGCTTACTTATTTAATATAAGTAAGCCATTTTTTATGGCATTTCATTTTGCTTACCATCAGCAAACTTATCGCTACGTTAATAGCAAAATACTTTCATCATTTGCTAACAATAACCATGCTAGATTATTGTCTATTCTATTATTATTATCTTTGTGAGATAGGCTATGAATCAGATTGCATTACTTTCTAGTTGGATTGGCAAAACCTTTGCAATCTGGGCATTGGTCAGTGCTGTTTTGGGATTTATTTTTCCTGAATTTTTTGCCTCGTTGGCTTTTTTAATCGTTCCCATACTTGGCATCATTATGTTTGGGATGGGCATGACGCTCAAAACGGAAGATTTCCTAGAGATTGTCAAACGCCCAAAGCCTGTACTGGTTGGTCTATTGGTACAGTTCACGCTAATGCCTCTCATTGCTTACTTATTAACGGTCATTTTCAACCTTGATCCTTTAATAGCAGTCGGTGTTATCTTGGTTGGTTGTTGCCCGGGCGGTACTTCTAGTAACGTGATTACGTTCTTAGCCAAAGGTGATGTAGCATTGAGTGTGGCGATTACCTCTATCTCTACCCTACTTGCGCCTTTTCTGACCCCTATTCTGCTCAGTGTTTTTGCAGGTCAGCTGATTGATATCGACCTAGCCAGTATGATGATAACCATTACGAAAATCGTAATTTTGCCCATATTACTAGGTGTTATCTTTCATAAATTTTTGGGTAAAAAGATCGAGTTCGTCACCGAGGTATTACCGATGGTGTCGGTATTGGGTATTTCCATCATTATAGCGGCGGTGGTGGCAGTGTCTAAAGCGACCATCTTAGATAGCGGTGCTATCGTATTTATCGTGGTTGCCTTACATAATATGACGGGTTATACCTTGGGATATGTAATCGCTCGCTTGTCTGGCTTTACGGAGAAACAACGCCGCGCGATTATGATAGAAGTGGGCATGCAAAACTCTGGTCTGGGCGCTGCCCTGGCAGCGACTTATTTCAACCCTGTCGCCGCCTTACCTAGTGCGATATTTAGTGTGTGGCATAACTTTAGTGGTGCGTTGGTTGCGAATATTTTTGCTAAGAGAGAGGCTAAATAAGCAAGGGTTTTATTGCTTGTGTCTTAGTTATAGTTGCTTTAATGTTGATGGAATTTAGATTTGTGAATGACTAAGGTTATATCAATGGAAGAAACTATAAAGCTTTGGTTTAAAGAGGGATATACAGATTTCGATTCAAGCGAAGGTTTGAATCGAGACCATCCTTTTGAGCTTAAACGCTTGAACGTTATTGTGGGAGCGAATAACTCTGGTAAAAGTCGTTTCATGAGATCATTAGGTCTTAAAATTAATAGTGTTCAGGTTGACTTTTACTTATCACTTTCGATTTTGAATGATCTAAAAAGTATTAATGACTCCTTTAGATCTATTAGTTCTGTTGATTTAAATTTAGATAACCTAGGAATTTCAAATTATCAAAGCATAAATCAAAAATTAGAAAGTGCAAAAGCAACTATTAAGGAAACTAGAATCGTTTATGAAAATCTCACAAGGAGTTCAGTAGTATATTTTCGTAAAGGAGATGAGATACCTAGTAAAATACATAGTTCAATGTCTGGTAATAAGGATAGATTTAAAGTCGAAGCAGAGAAGCACACGGTGAGGATATCCAATATTACATCTAGAATTAATTCTTTTAACTTTAGTAGTTACAATATCTTTTATATAGATACTTTGAGAAGTTTAAGAAAAGTGAAGGTATCCAAATCGCTATCCGAAATAGATGATAAAGCTGAAAATACCTTATTCAAGACTCCTCTGTTACTCAGAACTTATGAAGACTACAATTTTTCTGAAAATCAAATAACTTCGGGTGAAGACTTCTTTGACTTTTTAACTGACTCATTGCTAGGGATGCCTGAAGAAAGACAGAAAGTATATAATTATCAAGCTAAGCTTTCACACTATTTCTTTAACAATCAAGACGTCATACTAATTCCAAATCGTAAAGATGACATCTTGCAAATCAAAATTGGTGATGACAAACAATTTCCTATCTCACAACTTGGTGATGGTTTACAGCAAATCATCATTCTTACCTATAAAGCATTTCTAACTACCGAACCTTCTTTCTTCTTTATTGAAGAACCAGAGATGCATTTGCATGCTGGCTACGTTAAGCAGTTAATGAAGTTTTTGTTGAATGAAACTGAACACTACTACATGATGACAAGCCATTCTAACTACTTGCTTGATATGATTAACGAAGACAAACGTATTGCTTTGTATCGTGTGGATAAAGATCAAATAGATGACGAAGAGAACAAATACGAAACGGTAATCAAGCGCTGTGACGGTGACCGTACTATATTGAAAACACTTGGTGTGTCGCCTTCTTCAGTCTTTCTAGCTAATTGTACAATTTGGATAGAAGGTATCACTGACCGTCTATATTTTGTTCAATATTTAAAGAAATATTTGGAAGAACTAAAGACGACTGATGAAGATAAATGGAAAGATTATTCACGTTTCATTGATGGTTATCATTATGCATTCGTAGAGTATCAAGGCTCAAACTTAGAACATTGGGATTTCGAAGTTGATTCTTTAGAAGATGTGGACAGCAGCAAGAACAAGGGTCTAAATGCAGTACTTATCACTTCTAATGCCTTAGTGATCGCAGATTCTGATTTAACGAAAAAGCCTAGATTCAATGAACTTGAACAACAGCTAGGGGATAAGATAGTTATCACTAAAGGCAAAGAAACTGAGAACTCACTTCCTAGAAATCTATTGATAAAAAAATTCTTTGAAATGTGTCCTAATAATGGACTAGCTAATCAAGGAGGTAGAAAAAAATTAGAATACAGCTATGATCATGAAAATTGTTTCACTGATAGTTATCAAACATCTCCTAAAGGAATAGGTAAATATTTTGATAGAGTTCTAGAGAAGATGCGTAAAAATGAAGTTATACCTGAGCTAACAGCTAATGAGAAATCCTTTACTTTCTCAGATGGAGGTCAAGGTACTATTAAAGGTAAAACAGGTTTTTGCCGAGATATCGTTGAATCAATGCAAACTGAAGATTGGAAACTAACAGACTCTGCTATAGAACTATGCGAGGCAATATTCCAGCATATCAAAAGGAATAATGAATAACTTTAGCTTTTTGGAAAAAACAAAACATTATATAAAGCCTCAATACTATCGTAATGATCAAATTGACCTTTATTAATAGTGCGGATATTAGGTCTTTCAGCTTTTATGCCATCCGCATTGGCTTTGGTATGTTTTGCAATTTTAGCATTCTCTATCCCAGTTAGTGGTTTCCCAGCCTCAGCACCAAAGAAATAAAACGAACACAGCTCTAAAGTCTCTTCATCAAATATAATCCAAACAATGCATCCTGAAGGCTTATTGGCTAAACGAATATTAACTTTTTGACCTGACGCTTTAGCACATAGTTTCGAAGTTTTCAGTTGAATATGACGAATAATATTATTGTCTTCAAGGACAACATCACAACCTGCATTATCAACTTCAGGTTTCATGACCTCTAGTTGGCAATCATCTTTTAGCCATGATAGCTTTAACATCTCACCAATAAATAAGTGCTCAATAAGCTTTTCTCGAAAGCTTGAATGTTCAAAATGCTTACTCATAATTTACCTTAATATTCTGGAATAACTCAATCTGATTTATCTTTACTCCGCCGACACCGCTCCGAACAATAGACCACCTGCTCCCAATCCTTTTCCCACTTCTTACGCCACGTAAACGGGCGCTGGCAGACGGGGCAGATTTTTTGCGGTAGGTTTACCTTTTTATGTGCCATCATCTGCCCCCTTGTGCCGTGTATCTAATATCTATAGTTAATTGTTACTGCCTATTTATCTTCTTTTTGATGATCCAGCCCTTCATACTTTTTAACACGGCGGCATTGGTCGGAGCAATAGACCATGCTATCCCAGTTTTTATCCAACTTTTTAGTCCAACTAAATTCGCGCTCGCAGACAGGGCAAAGTTTTTTGCGGACATTCTTCTTTTTGTGCGCCATAATTTTCTCATTGGTTTGATATAGTCGATTCACTACCATCAGATACGGTGTCAGTCTTGCTTAACCTACTGTTTGTAGCAACCTTACTCGCTGTCATCGTATCCAAAGTAGCTGTTGCCGACTATATTACCACTGTCTCTTAATCATAAGCCCTATTTATAGTGCTATTCATAAGTGATGTTCATAAGTGCAAGTCATCAACATTGCTCATAAGCGTTAATAATTAAGCATTAACGCTTAATCGTTAGCCATCAATCATAGCTGTTAACCAGTAGTGACTAATCGTCAGCTATTAATCATCAGCTATTAATCATCAGCTATTAATCATAGTCATCAAAGATCTTGTTTAGTCTGTTGAGACTATTGACGATTAACTTACCAGATTGATCGGTGCTGGTATCAATCGCCAGCTTCTCATCCATCCGCATCGTCAATGGCTCTAACGCTTGCTTGAGGGCAGTTGCCATCAATGCGGTCTGCTGATGAATATCAGGGATATCGCTATCGGCTGTTTGATTATCATTATTGCTAACCAAGCTATCCGCCATTTTTTGCGCCAGTTGTTCAACAGCGTTGACTAGCTGCACCATGAGCTGTTTTTGTGCATATTGGTTTTGCTTGAGATACTCGCCTTCTGACTTATGATCGTGCTTATATATTTGCAGCAATTGGCTCACGCTTTTTTCAAAGCCATTATCGATACTGTCGCTGACGACTTTGGCATTGTTAATGACGCTATCAGCGAGTATTTTTTGTGCTTCTAATTGGGCGTTTAGCTGGGCATCGAGTTGCGCTTGTTGTCCTGCTTCTCGTAAACGAGCGATTTGCTCTGGATCGTTTTTCGTTAAGTATGTCTCAAACTGGCTACTGATGGCATTGAAGCCACTGGCCAAGTCGACCAACTGTGCAACGATACGCGCGCCCGTATCACCATCTTCTCCGCCCATGGCTTTATTACGCAAGAAGTCGGCTTTGATTTGCACCCAACGCTCCATTTCCTCTTCGGTCAACACACCGCGCATCTCACCAAGCTTGAGCAAGTTGCTCTCTGCGCCTTGAGTCAATAGCTGTGACTCGCCCAGATAGTGATCATCTATCAGCTGGTTCAGCTCGCTCTTATTCATGACCGCCGACAGTTTTTCGGTCATCTTATTCATATTACGATAACTGCCTTGCAGCTTAAATATCGGCTCAACGCGGTACTTATCATCTTGCGAGGCGGAGGCAATATAGGCTTGGTTAACATCCAAAATGACTTCTTGCACCCTAAACATATGGCGCAAGATAGCGATAATTTCGTTAACTTCTGAGGTGCTATACGGATACGTCAGGTCGCTGCTTTGTGCTTGTGCGAGGTTGGCATTGTCTGTTTTTGCCATTTTAATCAAACGATGCACATCGCTTAAGTCACGGTTAGCCATTGGTGCGAGGACGGTATTAGAGGTCAGCGAGTTTTCGATATAACTGAGTGCAAACACCTCTTCCATGCCGCTCATGATATCGCCTAAGTTGTAGATATCGGCACGGTTGGCGAGCATGTCAGGCACTTTAAAGGCCTCGCCGCTCTCGGTGTACGGGTTACCTGCCATGACCACGCAGAACTTTTTGCCACGCATGTCATAGGTCTTGGTCTTACCTTGCCAGACACCATCGATACGGCGTGTGCCATCACCCAATGAGATAAATTTCTGCAAAAACTCTGCATGGGTATGCTGAATATCATCAAGATAAAGCATGACGTTGTTGCCCATCTCAAAGGCCAAGTTAATTTTATTCAGCTCTTCTCGAGCGGTGGCATTCGGGGCTTTTTCGGGATCTAAAGACGTCACATCATGACCGAGTGACGGACAGTTAATCTTCATAAAGATAAGGCCAAGACGATTTGCCACGTATTCCATTAAGGTGGTTTTACCATACCCTGGTGGCGATATCATCATGAGGATACCCATCAAATCGGTACGCTTATCCTCACCGACCGTGCCCATCTGTTTGGCGAGGTTGTCACCGATGAGAGGCAGGTAGCTCTCGTTAATCAGACGGTTACGCACAAACGAGGACAATGGACGCGGCATAAATTCGTCCAGTCGCAACGTCTTTTTTGAGTCATGTAATATCTCTGAGCGCATGGCCAGATAACGTCTATAGGCAGGAATGACTTGGGCATCATGATGATGCAAACGATTTAAGAAATCATCGACGGCAAAGGTTAAGGTCTGCTGATGAATACGTATATGCTCACCCAGCAAATTATTGACTTGTATCTCAAGCGATACCTTACCCGTGCTACGCTCAAAGCTTTGCACTTGATTGAGCGGATTATTAATACTGGTCAATGAAGGCGTTGATGAGGTGATTGAGGAAAATGATAAGGCCGATGGTTTGCCACTTGTGCCTTGATTATCTAGTCCGTTACTGCCTAAACCTTGATTACCCAATCCTTTAGCACCTAACCCTTTATTAAAAGCCCCTTTATTAAAAGTAGCACCTGAATCAATCAATCGTTGCACCAAAGCTTCACGCTGGGCATCATTTAACTGCGTCAGTAAGACAGCAATGGCTTCGGGTACATAATGACGGCCACTCTCTAGCTGTTGCTTGCGTAGCGCATTTTGTGTTTCAGTCTCGGCAAGCTGCTCTTCACTGAGTGCCTCGCCTGCCTCATCCGTGCCATCAGCCGACTCAGTACCACCATAAGTCTTATCAAGTAAGGCATGGAACCATGTGGCTAGTAGCTCATAGGCTGATTTGGGTTGGAAGCCAAGCTTACTGATAGAAGATTGTAATTGGTCAAAACTGGCGGTATTTTGCGTGCTGCCTGAAGCGCTATTCAACGTTTGGCTTAGCTGTTCGCATAACTGCTGTGCTTGTTGGCTGGTTTGCCAATTGACTGTGCTGTTTGCGCCTGCACTTGATTCCGCCGACTGCCCCATGACGCTCACCAAATATTCACAAGCAAGCTGCACGTAGCTTGGTTTGAAAATGTTGGCGTTATGAACATCACTGGTATTTGAATCTGATTCTGAATTTTTGCTACCATCTTTATCAACGCTAGCACTGTCATCATTATGAGCCATAACAAAATGACGCATCACTTGGCTCATGTCTTCAACCAGCAAAGATTTGGCCGTATCACTGCCCAATGCACGGCGCAGTTGCTCGGCGGTCGCGGCTCTATCTGTCCAGTTATTTGCACGTGTCAGCACTGATTCATTCAGCCATTTGTCATAACCAAATTGACGCAAACTGTCTAGACCAAGCGCTTGTACGATATTTAACTGCCAATAAAACAACTGTGCCAAGGCACGTACTTGCGGGGTATAAATCAGTAGCCCTGCCTCACGCAACGTTGGCAATATTTGCATCAATAATAGCATGGCATCATGGTCATGAATGCCTTTGTCATAACCAAGCTGATAGCGAGGAGTAGCATAAGCTTTGACCAGTTTGGACAATGGACTGTCATTATCGATATCGCCATTGATATCTAAAGTAATAATGGTCGCATCGTATGCTTGATATAGACGCGTTTCGGTTAGACCATCTTGGCTGTTCTTAGCACTTTCGATAATACTATAGGCCAAGTACTCCGCGCGGTATACCTTGTCAGACTCGGAGGCGATATTCATGTCCCAATACGGGCGCAAGGCGTTTAGCTCAGCATTATTAAGCACTTCATAATAATCTGTACCCGTTAAATGTAGATTCAGCACGCGCTTGCCATCTAACTGTTGACGGCTCAATAAGGTCAAATCTAATGGCTGAGTATTGACTGAAAAGCGGTGCTTACCCAGTTTGATGATTTGACCACCATCTTCAAACAAGTCCGACTTGTCTTTTAGACTCTTATAGCTCTCAATTTGAATGGCTTTTAAGCGTGCGTCGATGTCATCGGCTTTGACGCTAAAGCCCATCGCTTGCAGCTCTTTTGCGATGTTGCGGACTTTTTGCACCAGACCATCAGCCGCAAAATACGTATTTAGCGCTTCCTCTTCTGTAAATCCCGTGACGCCAGTGCTTTGTGTGCGTTTTTTAATACTCTCAAGCATTCGCAGCGCGCCATCACCTAAGTTTTGCGCTTTGCGATTGCGAGCATCAAGCAGTTGCTGCTTATGGTTTTCAAAGGTCTCGTAAATTTCTTCACGCTTACTGATGATATCGGCTAAAAACTGATCGCCACTATTGGTCTCTGGATCAGCGAACTGGCTTTCCAACTCTTCTAGCTGTACCAGCAATTTTGCCATTTGCTCGTCTGATTTCTCAGGGGTATTGGCAATGGACAATGCATTGGCAATAGATTGACCAAATAGCTTAAACTGCGCGCCAAATTGCGCGACGGCCTCCGCTGAGCCTAGATTTTTTCGTTTATGATTGAGCTTGGCTTTGCTCTGGTTTAGGCTCGCATAAATGGTCGATATGTCATCGATGATTTGCGTACGCACTGTGGCATCGGCCACATCTAGCGTCCCTAGCAACTCGGTTAATAAATCTAACCCTTGCGCTGTCTCATCGATTTTTTCTAGTACGGGTTTTAGTTCAGCATTGGTTTCTGCCGTATTTAAGCGCTCACTGACATCGACCAATATGCCTTCGTAGCTTGATAACGCTTCTTCGCCACTTAAAAACAGCACCGTTTTTTCGGCAAGCTCGCTCTCCGCTTCTTCTAACTGCTTTTGCAGCGCTTGTAGCTTATCGGCATCTAGATAGCGCAAATCCTCCAAGCTAACCAAACGGCCTTTTTGACGTCTTAATGCTGACAGCTGATCGACATAATCACTGGCAGACTCAAAACTAGTAACACGTATCTGCCGCAAAATCTCACTTTGCTGTGTATCAGCATCAGCTAGCGCAGTTTGGGTTTGCTTTTGGATACTTTGTACTTTGGCGAACTCATCAATGACCAGCTCAGCCGTAGCCGTCACCTCTTTAATACTACTGGCGACGTCGCTCAGCTCAGGTTCAGACAACCAATAATAGCTGTCAAATAGTCGGCTGGTATTATTGGTAAGCTCTTCATAGAGCTTCTGTGACACGCTTTGATTATCAATCAGGCGAGTAATGCTATACAGGTCTGAGATGCCGCGCACCAGCTCTTTATTGCCAATCTTGCCATAGAAACTCGTGCTCTCTGGCAGCTCACTCACATACTCGTGTGAGGCATAAGGCGTGTGCCATATTTGCATTGGGTGAATACGAGATGGCTCGCTTTGATCACTAAACAGCACCAAGCGGCCATTCTCAGCCAAAGCCATACCGTTACAATAAATAGGGTTTGCCAACTGCTTTTTAATCAAGTTATAAGGAAACAGTCCCGTGACGCCCAAGTCTCTGTCGTAAAATAGAAATAAAACATCTTCCCCATTTGGCGATACAATTTTACGCTTAAACCGTAAGTCAGTAGCGCCAACATTATTGGCCTCGAACAGCTTATACTCACCCGTCTGTAGATAATAACCACCCGGAAACATGATGCCATGGTCTTCTGGTAGCTGAACACACGACTGTCCAATTGCATCCAATCGCAGCACTGCTTCGGTCAAGGTGTTATAAACAAAATAACGGTAGTCCTCTTCACGATAAGGCAATATTTTGAGCAGTATTAGACTGCCGACTTTGGCATACGCAATCTCAGCATCCGTCAGCGACTGGGTGCGGTCATTGACCGGTTCACTATAAATACCTTGCCCTGACTGCGTATTGTCCTCAATTTTTATGGTCAAATCGCCACCGACCGTTTCCACAAATATCGTGTCTAAGATATTCATATGGGGATATTTACCATTCACCATTTGATCGCGTGTGGTCTCAATCCAGTCGAAATCATAAGCAGGCGGCAGTTCAATATCACGCTCGCCTCGATTGTCCACATAAGCGACTTGCGCCGACTCTGGTGTGCCTTGGCTAAAATCTAACGCAAAACGGAATACTCGAATATCAGTGATGCGTTCGCCAATCTGAAACGCTAACAGCAACTTGCTGTCTTTCACCGTTATTTGAATCAGGCGCGTTTGCTTGTAATATCGATACAACTCATTGAAATCTTGAACAAAGGCATCTTGATCTAAAAACGTTCCTTTTAAATCGACTTCTTCAAGCTGATACTCTTCTTCATTACCAGCTGGCTCGTTCAGACGATATAACGACAATACGTCTTTAATATTACTCGCGCGTTTGAGCCCCATAAAAACGTTGTAGCCAAACAGCAAATAATCGCCGACCTGCACCATGTCTTGTGCCACACAGTTGTATTCAGTACGAATACGGGTACGGGCGATGACTTGCATTTGAGTGCTGCCAAACTCTTCGAGACGCGCATTATTTAGCGTCTGCGTTTGCGTTTCTAAACGGCCGCCTTGTTCCGTCAGACGTTTTTTGATGAGCTCATAAGCATTGCCTGAAGCAACTGCCTGATCGGTTTGGTTGGCTTGATTAGCATTATCGTTGCTGTCTGAATTTGTTGAGTTTTGCGTGTCCGCCATCGTTGCTCGTCCGTTTCTGTTTTTACATAATATAGTCAATCCTTTATAAAAGAGCTACAGCGTTAACCTCGCTTGAAGTATCACATATACATCTGCACTCGGTTGCCTTGTATCTCTTTTAAACTGAATCCACTATAAGAGAATTTTGGGCAATAAAGAATCATTGAAAGTAAAGAAGCACTTGGCTAATCTAAAAAAACAAGTCGTCACTGCTATTTTTTTAGATTAACCAACTCATCATGATTCGTCATTCTGAATCACCCTGAGTTAGCCAAAAAAATCTGCCGCCTACACGATAGATTCTTTATTTTAGAAAATATTACTCATTCATACTGTTAGATAAAAACTTGCTCACTAATAATTACCCATTAAGGCTAGGGCGTGTCCTCATTTTAAAAATGGTGATAAAAATGAGATAAATCGCAGTAAAACAAGGAAAATAGCGCAGATAATATCGAGATATTAGTCAGCTATTTGACGCTGTTTGGCAAGATTTAACCATTTTTAACCTATTTAGATAACTATCGATTGACTTGAGGACTCGCCCTAGACATTTAGACCCTATTAATAAGTCGTTTTATCATCATTTTTCTGGTTTGATTTCATGGCTTGACTGGCCATCACACCATTGATGATACCGCTCAAGGTGTCTGACTTACCCGCTAGGCCATCAATGGCTTTACCGATAGACAGTGATTTGGCAAAGTTATCAAAGAAATGCGCTTCGCCGCCAACAATATCGATTTTGGCTTTCTGTAACGCCACTGCCAATACTTCAGCATTTTCTTTCGCAATCTCTTTACCAGCATCAATCGATGCCAATGCTTCTTGCAATGCTGTCTCAAGGCTCATGCGGAATTCTTCGTGCTCACGTGCCTCTTCGCTCATGCTACCCATGGCATTGAATTTTTCGACCAGACCATCTGCTTCGGCTTGGAAATGTGCACGAGTAACTTCGGCTTTTGCCAATCCAACTTCGCGTTCTGCTTTGGCATTTGACTCACCGCGAGCCGCGATGACTTGAGCATCTGCCATGCCTTTTTCACGCTCAGCTCTAGCGGTAGATTCACCACGAGCGGCGATGATTTCTGCATCGACCATACCAATATCACGCTCAGCTTTTGCCTTAGACTCGCCACGAGCCGCGATAACCTCAGCATCTGCCATACCTTTTTCACGATCTGATTGCGCTTCAGCTTGTCCAGTCGCTTTGATAACATTGGCTTTCGCAATGCCTTCTTTTTCCAAAGAAGCGGCTTTGACTTCTTGGATAGCCGCTTCAGCAAAGCCATGTGCTGACTCTTCTGCTTTGATACCTTCGGCCATTTTAATTTTGGCTTCTGAATCTTTGGCAGATGCTTCAAGATTCGCGGCAGCCAATGTGGTGATTTCGACGGCTTTATGCTTGGCAGATAGCTCTTCTGCTTCGGCTTTTTTCACCTGACGTACTTTGATTTCTTCCGCATCGGCTTCTGCTGCTAGGACACGTGTTTGCTTCGAACGCTCCGCTTCGCTAATTTCGCGAACTTCTTTGATACGCTCTTCTTCTTGCGCAACGGTTTTGTCCACTGCGATACGTTCACGAATGACGTTGGCGATTTCTTTTTTCTCAAGCTCAATCGCACGTTCAGCTTCGATACGTTGCAAGTCAACTTCACGCTCACGAGAGACAATTTCTAAATCACGGGCACGTGTGACTTTTTCTTCTTCGATGACGACCGCACGTAGACGATTTTGACCTGCGACTTCGATTTCGCGCTGCTGGTTCTCACGCTGAATGGCCAAATCCTGCTCAACTGAGATAACAGCTGTTTCAGACTTTTTACGCTCTTCTTCTTCAATTTTGCGAGTTTCAGCCGTTTCGCGTGCAATCACTGACGAGATTTCACGTTGCTGTTTGGCTTCGGCATCGGCTTGTTGACGCTCTAGCTCTAGCATCGCCTCTCTGGTTTCGACATTCTTTTTCTTAACGGCCAGTTCTTCATCACGCTCAAGCTCGTTGGTGATAACGTTCTGAAAGGCCGTTAATTGAGTAATCTTTTTGATACCTTCAGCATCTAAGATATTACTAGAATCTAATGACGATTTTGGCGTTTGCTCTAAGTAATCAATCGCCACATCTTCTAAGACATAACCATTCAGATCGTTACCAATTTCTTGAACGATGCTGTCACGAAACTCGCTGCGATTTTCAAACAGTTTGACGAAATCAATCTGTTTACCAACTGTTTTTAAGGCTTCAGAGAACTTAGCATTAAACAGCTCGTTGACAGCGACTTTATCTGACGCGCGCTCAACCCCAACCGATTTGGCGACTTTTAGCACATCCTCTTCGGTCTCATTAACGCGTAAATAAAATGCCACGGTGATATCAGCACGCATATTGTCTGCGCAAATCAAACCTTCTTTACCGCGTCTGTCCACTTCTAAGGTGATAAGCGAGATTCTCATCAACTCTTTTTTGTTGATGACTGGCCAAACAAAACCACCATCAAAACGTACGGCAATTTTACTCACACCGTTAATAATGAGTGCTTTGCCCTGCTCGACCTTAAAGTAAAAGGCCTTGAGCATCAATAGTGCGACCATCATAAAAACAAACGCCAGCACTACAACCACGCCGACGATAATGAGTGTGTCCATATCCATTCCTTTAATTAAAACATTCCATAATCCATTCAATATAAATCAGATACGCTATCAGGCCTGCTAACTCTACGATTTATAGCACTTTTTATAACAAGTGTGCCTAATAGCCCTGTCACGCACCATTCTGATATCTAAACTAAACTGAACCGACTATAACCAAATTTAAAACGATTCTTGCTATTTCTAAAAATTCGCTATTTCTGACAATCAATTACTTCTAAAAACAATTAGTTGTATTCATACTTTTACAATATTTTTTTATCTTCGACGACAGCAACTCGGTAGGTATTGGCTTCGTCTAAATACTCTATCAACATCACTCTATCACCTTGTTTCAACAACCCATCATTGGTGTCTGAACGAATCTTTAATATCAATCCTGCACCGCCATCATTTAGCTCTGCTTCGCCATGTTTATCTGTGACACTAAGGGTACGCACAACAGCGATCTTACCCACATTATTAGACGAATTACGTTTGGGAATTTTAGCGATATTTTTGCGAATCGGCGAAATAATAATGCCTGTCAACCACATAGAGACGACCAATACGAAAATGAGCGCCCCTGTACCGAATAAATAATACAGAACGCCAGAATCGAAATATTGATGTAAAAGGCTGGTATATAAATAGCTGAGCAACCAACCGATCAAGCTAATTAAGCTTAGTATGATGATTAAAGGGACACCGTAAAGACCAAATTTGAGCATGAGACCGGTGAAAAAACCAGTCGATGATAAGGTAGAGACATCAGCATCACCGCCTGACTCACCAAGGTCTACGCTATCCATATCTGCCATGCCGAGTAAAGACACAACCCAATATAAAGTGACGAACATCACAAGCCCCGTAAAAATAATCGTGGGATATAAACTGATTTTAGTGATAAAGACTAAAAAAGCTTCTTGCATTGCGCGTATTCTCCTTTTGCTCACCCAATCTATTAGCTCAATGACTTGGTTATGCAAATTGGTATTATGGGGATGATGCTCACTCGAATTAATGCTGCCAAGTTTACATTTTTTAAATCAACTTATGTTGCTTTATCAAGGATTATATATACATTCCATTACATAATACATAGGTTTTGCCTTTAGCGTCCCCATATCGGCGAGCGCACGACTCCGCCCACCTTACTGCCAATGGCATAACTTGTATTACCAGATAATGAGTGAATGACCAAACTTCCGCCATTTTGACCGCCCACTTGTGAAAGCTTTGTCGGATAGACAGCATACTGTGCAGATGGTGAAAGACGTGCTGGTTCATCAAGTCCAGTCTCTGCTAGATTGGTGATTTGCCCAGTACTCAGGATCATAACGGCGGCCTTTCGACCATTTAGATATGCCATACGCTGACCGTCCAAGCTCAGTTGCGGACTGGCGACATAGCCACTTGTTAGCACAGGCGTGGCACTAGCAGTCTCGAAGTTATAGCGATAGATACGTGGACGTCCAGCGCGGACTTTATCACTGGTATAGACAAAGCTTTGCCCATCACTGGCGTAGCTTGGCTGCACTTCCGTGCTCGGTAACGTAGTGAGCTGTGTGGTCTTACCGTCGCTCAGACGCATCTCATAGATATCAGCATTGCCGCCGACCGTCGAGCTATAGAGGAGTTTTTGCCCATCAGGTGAGAACGACGCTGACATATTGCTGCCTTCAGCATTTACCACAAGGTTGCGGATGTTGCTTTTGCGATCATAGATATAAATCTTAGGATGCTGGCGCGGCGCTTGTTTACTATATGCCAGCAGTTGCCCATCAGCTGACCACGCTGGCGCATAAATATAACCATTAAGCTGATCGATTAACTGACGATCACTACCATCAGGACGAATGCTATAAAGCGTCGACATCTTTGCAGCTCCGACTCCTTGCTCCTCGACATAGGCAATGCGCCCATGCCGATCTATCGCTGACATTTGCACCGTTAGTGGATTGCTCGCACTCATATTATTAGCAGGCGCTTGCATCGTTTTAGACATCGTACTAGGCAAGGTCTGACAACCCGTCAACAGAATAAAAGTCGTTAGTGCGGTGATATTACTTATCGTTCGTATATTGACGGATGATTTTGATACAAGCATTTTTGACATAAAATAACGTCCAATAAAGTATTGATTATTGCGTACTGAGAATCTTGACAATCAAGGCTAAAAGATTGAGTGCATTAAAATATCCTAGCCTAAAGACTTTACTTAATAGCAAATGACAGTGTAGCGTAAACCATGCCAAATTTTGGACAAAAAAATACCCCACTAGATAGTGAGGCGTTTTTAAAACTAAATCTGACTTTTATAAAAAAAAAGCTTTTAGCGAATACTATTTAAAAACCATCTGTAATGATTGAATTATTTAGAAACGGCTTTGAAATGGGCAACTTGATTGCTATTGGTAATGGTCAAGATAGGCGTGTTATTGGCATTTTTACTGATGCTATATTTACCTTGTACGGTCGCTAAAGTCGCAGTATCAAAACTTGCTTGTGGCTCAGGGCATGCCATCATAGTAGATAAAACGTTGCCTAATACGACATTGCCATTCACAACCTTGTAGTCAGCGCCCATGTTATTACAGGTGTTCATAAAGGTCACACGGTCACTGCCGCTGTCTTTGAAGAACTTTAGCGTCAACGGCTTCGCTGGATCAAAGAACAATTGGCTAACTTTATCGCCATTGCTGCGTTTGGCGTCAACTAGCTGCCAGTCATATGCTTGTAGCGTATTAGAAGTAATTGGTTGAGTCACTGGCGCTGTTACGCTGGGGGTGGTTTGGCAACCAGCAGCCAACGTACCTACCGCAAGTGTCGCTGCCATCATCATTTTAGTCATGTTTTTCATATAAACTCCTCTAGTGGTTTTTTTAGAATAAAAAATAGCTCTTATCCTAAACATTCGTTTTTATTATGATTAATTTACTGTTTTATTCATTACTCTCAATAATGCGGTCATTATGCACAACTGGAGCTTAACTGTCATTATAGATTGAGTGTATGATTACCCTGTTATTTGTTGCGCTCTATAGTCTTTTTGCTAACCTCTATTGTTAGACGGTACATTAACTGCTAACACTTTTTCTATAACTTCTTGAATATACCCTGAAAACCGACAGTTTCTCGTTAAAATTACCGTTTTACTCATTTATGCTAGGTATTACTTTAGATTGGCGCTGTTCTGTTTTTGCAAAGCAGCATAGCCTACCAAACGCTTGCGTTCAGCCTCACTAAATAGCTGCTGTTCGATTTGATTGATTTGGGTTTGTGCTTGCGTTTTATCTGCACTTTGACTTAATAAGCGCTGTTTTTGGGCTTGATATTGGTCGAAACGTTGAGCAAAGTTAGCATCTTCTGCATCGACTTGCGCGAGGCGTGCGGCGGCTGGAGCACCTACCAGATCACGACGCATGTTATACAATTCCTGAGCCGTTGCCCCTTTTGCTTGCATCTGTTTTGTGCGATTCATCAGCTCGTTCAGATTGGCTTGCTGGGTGATACCGGCTTTGAGCGCATTATCCGGCATACGGCTTATATAGTTCTGCCGTGTTGCCTCTTTTTCCACATCCGTTAGCTGCTGGTTTTGGTTAATTCTGACCATCTCCATACTATAATCATCATACTCCTCTTCTGCACCAAAGAAGGCGGTAATGGTTTCTTTAGTAAAATACTGCTGACGCAACTTGGCTACATCTTGCTTTTGCTGAGCGACGACATTTAGATCCAGCTCACCGCTTTTTGCCGCTTGTAATTGCAGATTGCCATAACGTTCTTCTATTTCAGTAATGGCTTTAAGATAGGTAATATATTGGTCAAATATAGCGACCGTTTGACTAGCGGCAGGCTCTGGCGTGTGGTGACGAATATAGCTTTCAACACGGGCATAAATAACCGCTTCATCTTCTTCACCCAGCGCCGACAAAAAATAATCGAATAAACGCCGTAGACCTTCAGTGACGACCAACTGCTTATTTTCGTCAATGATGATTTCGCCGTCAATTTGCGTGCCTTGTAATGAGCGCGGCAAATGCTCCAATCCAGTGACAAATAGAGACTGGTTTTGGGCGGCAGTTGTTTGCACTACTTGGCCATTATCCAGCGCAGTTGATAGAGTAGCATCAGCCTCATTAGTGAGGGCACTGGATACTGGTTGCGCTGTAGCCATACGTGTATTATCAGGTTTGAACCACATAATCACCGCCGCCGTTATGGCTATGCTAACCACGGCGATTATAACTATTGGTAGATAGGCTGGGCGGCGATTATTCGACATAAATGAGGGTTCTTTTATAAGTCAGCTTAAAGGCTTATGTTTTTAAAAGCGTATGTTCTTAAAAGCTTACATTATTAAAGGTTAGCGTTTTTAAGACGATTGACCTGAGTACGATAGATAGATTTTGGCTCAGAATCGCCCCATGCCGTCAGACCCAATACTTGATCGGCTGAATCCAAATGGTTCATTCTATAATTATCCCGAATCACATAACCAAGACGACTTGAGCAAGCAGACACCAACCCATCATTAGACTCGCCTGCAAACGGCACGCTCGTTGCTGCCAATAAATAATCACTAGGATCCAGTGCGCTTGTTATTTGCCCAACCCCGCTGAACGAATAGTATTTAAT
This sequence comes from Psychrobacter sp. NPDC064578, assembly GCF_044901245.1. Lineage (NCBI taxonomy): Bacteria > Pseudomonadati > Pseudomonadota > Gammaproteobacteria > Moraxellales > Moraxellaceae > Psychrobacter > Psychrobacter sp. NPDC064578. Next base: position 24,155 of record NZ_JBJDPI010000008.1, on the reverse strand, counting down.
GCCATTGACGGCAGTACTGGTCGGCTGACCACAATAATTTTTTGGCATTGCTGCAGGAAATTTGGCATTGAACTTAGCAGCACCATCCGTTGATAGAGCCACGAGCGCTTGCCAGCCATCTTGCTCTTGTATCTCTTTAAAACTGATACCTGAACCCACGTCTGTAAAGCCACCAATCAAATTGAACACGCCTGAGACTAGCTGTGTTGTGACATTGGATGGATTACCTGTGGTGTTGTTTGGCTCAAGGGTATTTTTGACAAAATCTGCCGTTTTTGACCCTTGTTCTGGGCTTGAGACTGCCGTAACTGATGCGACATATTTTGGCGCGACGCCAGCGACATAGCGGATATCTATACCGCCTTGACTGTGTCCAAATAAATTGACTTTAGGCTCACCTGAAATGGCAGTGATGGTTTTGACTTGTTGCAGCAGCTGCTCTCCGCGAATCTCACTGTTATTGACGGCTGACGTTTTGGTGGTATATACCTCTGAGCCGCCTTTCATCAACTCTTGAGGAATGCCATTGAAGTAGTCGATAATCCCAAATAAGTTAGTGAAGCCGCCAAGACCATGTGCCATAACAATTGGGTATTTTGTATCAGTATGATTTGACGTCCAGTATTTGTTGCTGACCAGCTTGCATCCGGTTGAATTGGCACAATTATAGTATTGACCAGCAGCTTGAGCCGAGGTGGTTTGTAGAGCCATTAAGAGTACACCGGCACCGATAGCACCAAGTGAGGGGAGAAATGCGCTGGGCGCAAAAGCCGAAGCTAGAGAAGATTTTAGCGTCATAATAACGTCCTTGTTATCATTAATTTTGATTATCTTTACCTCATAATATCGGCAAAGATTGCTGCTAATTCCTTTAGCATGCAAAATTACATTACTTATATCTTCTGTAACATTCAACTAAATTGTCAAAATATGAATATATTATCGTGACTAGAGGGTCACAACTGCTCCTACTTCGCTGTAAAGCAATTATTATCAATAATAATGATAGGTTCACTATCACTTAACGTAAAACAGTAGCGTCTTCATTTATGTTATAATTCAAGCCATTAATTCCATAACTATAAGTAATATAATGATGACTAAAAAATCCCTTATCCAGTCCCCAGAAGCCATAGAAAAAATGCGCGTGGCCGGTAAACTTGCCAGTGATGTCCTTGTCATGCTCGATGAGCACGTTCGAGTTGGCATCAGTACCGAGGCACTTAACCAAATCGCCCATGACTATATCGTTAATGTGCAACAGGCTATTCCTGCACCGCTTAACTATAATGGCTTCCCAAAATCAATTTGTACCTCGATTAATCATGTGGTTTGTCATGGTATTCCAGCCGAAAACAAGCTACTCAAAGATGGTGATATCATCAATATCGATGTGACCGTGATAAAAGATGGCTACTATGGCGATACCTCAAAAATGTGGATCGTTGGTAACGGCTCTATCATGGCACAACGTATCTGCAAAGTGGCACAAGACGCCCTATATGCTGGTATGAGTGTCGTCAAAAACGGTGCGCGTCTAGGTGATGTCGGTGCTGCTATCCAAGCAGTGGTCGAGCCTGAACGTTTCAGTATCGTTCGCGAGTTCTGTGGTCACGGCATTAGTAATGAGTTTCACCATGAGCCGCAAGTCATGCATTATGGCAAAAAAGGTACAGGCTTTGAGCTAAAAACAGGCATGACCTTTACCATCGAGCCGATGATTAACCAAGGTACATGGCAAACCAAGATTTTGCCTGATGAATGGACGGCAATTACTAAAGACCGTAAGCTGTCAGCACAGTGGGAGCATACGATGGTCGTGACCGATAATGGCTGTGAGGTGTTTACCACTCGCCCTGAAGAAGATTTGAGTTTTTTGACCCAGTAATATCAAAAAAGATCGCCTAGGCGGTCTTTTTTTTGGCCAATAATTAGGTCATATTGAGTATTGTGCTCACCCGCTTTTTATCTTTATACTCTGATGACTTAATAAATTATATTGGTAACTTCTACTTGTGGCTTTTGTCAGCTACCAGCACACTGTTGATTCTACGCTTTTCAGCTGAAACGTTTTATTTTTAAACTCTTAACGGGATAACACTCATGTTTACTTGTGATGTCGCTTCTATCGATCTGACACCTTTACCTCTATTATCAAAGGATATAGCGACAAACGTGTCACTGCTAGCGGACACTCCTGTCACTGAAAAGTCACTACTGGGTATTCCTCACTGGTTGACTCAAATTAATCAGGATATTAACCGTGCACTTGAACGCGGTGTCAATATTCGTCAATTGGTGGCGGCACGCTCTGGTGCGATTGACGAATTGCTGATTGCCTTGTTTAACTGGTTTGAGCTGGATAAGACAGATTTGGCTTTATTTGCCACAGGCGGTTATGGTCGTGGCGAGCTGTCGCTTTATTCAGACATCGACATTTTATTGCTCTCCCCTGATGAGATTGGCGCTGATGCCAGTGGGAAAATAGATCGGTTGGTGGCGCTATTGTGGGACATAGGATTAGAGCCTGCTCTCTCGGTACGTAGTGTTAATAACGCTTTAGAGGCGTCGCTCGATCACACCATTGCCAGTGCCCAGCTAGAAGCTCGGCTATTAATTGGTAATGAGGCTTTACAGGATGTACCCGTTCAAATTGTCAACAAACAGTGGTCGCCGCGTGCGTTTTTTGAAGTAAAAATCGCAGAAGCTAAAGCGCGATACTTACAGCACAATGCCACTGAGTACAACCTTGAACCCAATATAAAAACTGCCCCTGGTGGTCTACGCGACATTCATATCATCGGCTGGGTGACCAAACGCTATTTTCGAGTGGGTAAGCTGTATGACTTAGTACAACAAAACTTTTTGACTGAAAAAGAGTTCGATGAGCTGAACTTTGCAGAAGGTTATTTATGGCAAATACGTCATTATCTGCATGTATTGACTGGTCGCAACGAAAACAAGCTGCTGTTTGATTATCAGCGTGAGATTGCCCAATTGATGGGTTATGAGACGCAGCCAGACGATCAGCCAAATGCCGCCGTCGAGCGTTTTATGCGCGACTATTATCGCTGTGCCATGCAGATATCGACGCTGTCTGAGATGCTGACCAATCACTACTACGAGACGATTATAGAGCCGCAGTTACCTGATGATGAGCGTCCAAAAAAGCAGCCAATCAATGCGCGCTTTAACCAAGTTGGTGACCAAATCGCCATGGCGCATCATCGGGTTTTTGCCCAGCATCCTGATGCTATCCTAGAGATGTTTTTACTGATGGGTCAGTACGGTATCAAAAACGTGCGCACTCATACCTTGCGTGCGCTAAAAATCGCCGCGCGTGGCATCGATCAAGTCTACCGTGATAACCCCGCTCACCAAGCGCTCTTTTTAGCCAATTTAAAAGAGCAGAATTATCTGTTTCATCGCCTGCGTGCCATGAATCGCTACGGCGTCTTAGGCAGCTACATTCCTGCGTTCGCCCAAGTGACCGGTCTGATGCAATATGATTTATTTCACCGTTATACGGTTGATGCGCATACCTTATTTTTGATTCGGATTTTACATCGCTTTACCGACCCACGGTTTTATGAAGATTTTCCACTGGTCAGCTCTATCTTTCAACGTATCGAGCGTAAGGAAATCTTGGTACTGGCCGCCATGTTCCATGATATTGCCAAAGGTCGCGGTGGCAACCATAGTGAGCTGGGTCAAACCGAGTCGACTGAATTTTGTTTGGCGCATGGTATGAGTCTGGCAGATGCCAACTTGGTTGGTTGGCTCACTCGCTATCATTTATTGATGTCAATGACTGCTCAGAAAAAAGACATCTCAGATCCAGAAGTGGTCACTATTTTTGCCAATTTAGTCGGTAATGTCACCCACCTCAATCATTTATATGTGCTCACTGTTGCGGATATGAATGCGACCAATCCACAGTTGTGGAACAGCTGGCGTGCCACATTAATGAAACAGTTATACTCACAAACTCGGCGCATTTTGCGCGCTGATATCGATGCACCTACTAACCGCCAAGATATGATCAGTGCGACACGAACCCAAGCCTTAGCGATGCTCGATAGTGTCAACAATCAACACATGAATCGTGATGAAGTCTTGAGGCTATGGGATGATTTGGGTGATGAATATTTCTTGAGAGAAATTCCTGAAGACATCTTATGGCATACCGAAGCCATTTTGAACCATCCGCCGATTGGTCTTGCTTCTAATGCAGATAGCCCGCCATTGGTGGTATTACGTGAGCATCGTGAGTTGGCCCTTGATGCGGTACAGGTCTTTGTTTATACCCAAGATCAGACGAACCTGTTTGCAGTCACCATGGCTGTATTTGATCAAATGAACTTGGATGTTTTAGACGCCCGTATCATTACTGCTACCCGCGATTTTGCTTTGGACTCCTATGTACTGCTTGATCCCAGTGGCACATTATTGGTCGATGAGGACAGTCAACAAGAGCTCAAACAACGCCTAATCAATGCCTTTAAAGACCCGACACTACTGAAACTTACCAATAAGCGCATACCGCGTCAGCTTAGACATTTTGAAGTGACCACGGTGATTAATTTTGAGTTTAATGAGGCTTCTGATCAGCATATTATGAGCTTAGAAACCCTTGATCAGCCGGGACTATTGGCAAGAGTAGGACAGGTGTTTTTGCAGGAGAAAATTGAGGTGCATGCGGCGCGTATCACCACTTTGGGCGAACGTGCAGAAGATATGTTTTATATCAGCGATCAAAATGATGAACCGCTATCTGCTGCTAGACTTGACGCACTACGATCCGCCTTGATGGCCAGTCTCAGTATGCAAAGAGAGCAGCCTGCTGCTTACAGCAAATGTGATTGAACAAATGGGCTTACAAGATAAGTCTAAGATAAATACTCAGCGTGTATCATCCATTCATTGATGGCATGCTTTGTATTTTTTAACCCGTTAATACCAAAAGCACCTTTTATAAGGTGCTTTTATATATCATTTCGCTAGCGTGCTCATTGAGCTCATCATCCGCAAGATCTGGTGGCAGAATCTCTGCTTCAATCTGTTTTTGCGTCAGTATTAAGCGCCCAGCGTTGACCTCTTTTTGCAGCAAACAATGTAAACTTGCTAAATGAAAATCTCTGCCAAAACACACATAGATTTGTCTTAGAGAAATAGGCGATTTGGCATGCACATCGGGATAAAGGCTGTCCTCTGCTAAGATAATCATCTCATTCAGTGCCTCTTCACGCATCAACTCATCTTTATCGATTTTACGTTGTAAGCTGTCTGCCATTCGACTTTTGGACGCGAGCATGGCCACAAAAATCACTGTCTGTAAAACAAATAAGGCAATATATTGCCATAAGGGCAGTAAAATACCGAGCTGATTGCTAAGCAACATCAGCACCATCGCAACGATCACGTAACTGACCAGTTGCCACAGTAACCACATCATCAAGCTATTTTCACCGTACCAAAACATTTTTCGTTCTTTATGGCTAATTAATTGCTGGCGAGCTTGCCACCAGCTTTGCTCCCGCTGTTTTAATAGTTCGTACAATTTGGTTCGCTGTTGCGCATCATCAAAATTTTCATCTTGAATGTCTGTCGCGTTAAGATCATTAGTTTTTGAGATACTAGGCATATCAAATTATCCTCACCATAATCTATCATTAGGGCTGACAGCAGTTTTTTGTATTGTTATAAGTTACCAATTGATAAGCTTTTTTTAGGATTTTTAAATCTGTGACGGCTTCATTAGTTATTATAATTTATGATTAAATAGCTAAGCAGCTTGAGCATGAGAAGTAAAAGACAAAAAATAAGAGAAGTGCTACACTGCTTAAATGTAATTTTTCTTTATAACTTTATTATTAATTGTCTATTATAGTTACCCTACTTATGAATCACAACTTAACGTACCTGCATCCTTATCCTTTTGCAAAGATGGCAACATTGCTTGCTAACAGTGTGCCAGCCCATGACTACAGTGAAATCAAGCTCGGTATTGGTGAACCAAAACATGAGCCACCAGCGTTCGTGCTGGACGTACTACGTGAAAATTTGGACAAAATAAGTCGTTATCCAACGACTAATGGCATGTTTGAGCTGCGCCAAACCATCGCGCATTGGCTAGAAAAACGCTTCTTTTTGAACCATGTCGATGCCAATACGCAAGTATTGCCAGTAATGGGCACACGCGAGGCTATTTTTAGTCTGGTACAAGCAGTCGTGGATCATAAAGTAAGCGATACAGAGAGTAGTCTGCTGTCTGTCTCTGACCGGTTATCTGCCGTTTCTCCTATGGCTGTTCCTACGACTGCTCCTACAATAGTCATGCCCAACCCTTTTTACCAAATATATGAGGGTGCAGCGATACTGGCGCAAGCCGAGCCTTATTTTGTGCCTTGCACACTGGACGATGACTTTAAAGGTAACTATCGCACCGTACCAAAAGATGTTTGGGCGCGCACGCAGTTGCTGTTTGTTTGTAGTCCGAACAATCCGACGGGCTCGGTCATGACGATGGAGGATTGGGAGTATCTCATTCGTCTGTCAGATCAGTACGATTTTATTATTGCTAGTGACGAGTGCTATAGCGAGCTGTATTTTGATACGGCGCCGATTGGACTATTGCAAGCCTGCGCTGCCCTCGGTCGTCATGATTTCAAAAACTGTATTGTCTTTCACTCTTTATCTAAGCGTTCAAATCTGCCTGGTTTGCGCTCAGGGTTTGTGGCAGGTGATGCCAATATTTTGCAAGCTTACCTGCAATATCGTACTTACCAAGGCTGTGCGATGCCGATACCACATCAGCTCGCCTCGATCGCTGCATGGCAAGATGAAAAGCATGTGGCACACAATCGCGCTTTGTATCAAGAAAAGTTTGCCTTGTGGATGTCTGAGCTTGGTGAGTTACTAGAGTTACGAATGCCTGAGGCTGGATTTTACTTTTGGATAAAAGTCCCTGAGCCGTTCGATGGGGATGATGAGCGGTTTGTCAAAGCACTGTATGAGCAGGCCAATATTCACGCACTAGCAGGGCGCTATCTGTCACGTGATATTAATGGCAAAAACCCTGGGCAAGGCTATGTGCGCATTGCGCTCGTTGCGAGTGTTGATGAAAGCCGCGAAGCGATAAACCGTATTAGAAAATTACTAGGCGCATAAGCAGTCGCTTTATACGTAAAATTTTCAAAAAAAACAGCAACCTCTAATAGCCACAATATTACTGTGGTTATTAGAGGTTTTTTGCTTTAATAATGCTATAGTAAAGTGTCTTTTATCATCAATTATCTTTTACTCAATATGCCATCAAGGATGATGCCATGCCCCATCTTGATTTTACCCAGCCGCCCTTTGACGTATTGAGTCTGGCTGAACGCCAAAGCATCAGAAAAAATACTCAAATCCGCTACCTTGCCAAAAATGAGAATCTTACTGCCGAAGAGTTGCAATATCTGTATGTGATCATTAAAGGGCAGATTGAGCAATTGCTTGATGCTGAGTTTGTCGCCACCTACTTGGGTAGTAACCACTCCGACCATCTTAATAATAACGACTGGTTCGACAGCCGTCGTCTGCCTGAATCATTGACTGAAAACAGCCCTAATACTGAAGCGCTGCAGACCTATCAGTTTCGAGCTGCTGAGGATACCTTGCTACTCCAAGTCGCTGGTAGCGCAGTCGATAAAATCAGCGCCCAAAATCACCTAGTGCGCCAAATGCTGTCAGACAAATTGCCCGAACGGCTAAAAGCATTACAGCAACGCCGCAATAATAAATCCATAGTCTCTGCCAGCTACAACGACCAACAAGAAGTGCAGCAAATCATGTTGCAGCCCGTCATTGACGTCAATCTATTGCCAGTCCATATCGTCGATGCCAATAACAGCTTGTACGAAGCCGCTGCTATCATGACGAGAGCGGGGCTAAAACATGTACTGGTTCAACCATCAGACCACTTAAAAAACGTTGGAGATGGACGATATGGTACCGATCATCTATTGGGAATTTTGACCGATACCGATATTTGCCGCGCCGTGAGTGACCAGCAAGATCCCGCCACTACTCCCTGCCAGCGCTATGCTAATTTCAATTTGCGTACCATCAAAGCCAGTGATGAGATTGGCGATGCACTATTGACCATGACCCGCTATCGCATTCATCGGCTACCAGTGATGGATAAAAACGGTGATGTCGTTGGTATACTGGGACAAAGCGATATGCTTGCGCATATTGGTCATCATTCACAGCTCATAAGTATCCAAATCGAGCAAGCAAAAGACTTATCGAGCTTAGATACCGCCGTCGAGCTTATCGGTCGTTACATTCGTGCCCAACATCAAAACGGCGTCAAAACCGGTAACATCAGCCGCATGGTACAGACCTTGAATGCACAGGTATTTACCAAGCTCTGGCAACTTATCGTGCCTGATGAGGTCATGACAAATACCTGCCTGATCGTGATGGGCTCCGAGGGGCGCGGTGAGCAAATCATGCGTACTGACCAAGACAATGCACTCATCTTACGTGATGGCTATACTCACCCTGATCTGGCGCAATTTGCGGATACTTTTAATCACCATCTAGCAGACCTCGGTTATCCACTGTGTGAGGGTAATATCATGATGACCAATCCTATGTGGCGACAGCCGCTCAAACAGTTTAACGCCCAGATTGGCTTATGGTTTAGAAATACGGATCCCATGCATGGTATTTATTTGTCCGCCATACTTGATGGCGAATACGTCTGCGGAGATGAGTCATTATTAACTCAGGTGCGCCAACATTTAAAGGTTGCCCACAGGCAGTCAGACCTCATGTTTGTACGCCAGTTTGCACGTGCCGCGCTACAGTTCGGTGATGTCAATCAGTGGTGGCAAAGATTCGTACCTTTGCTTGGTGGTAAATCTGGGTCAGAAGACATTGATCTAAAGAAAGCCGGTATCTTTCCACTGGTTCATGGCATTCGTACCTTGGCATTAGAAAACGATATCTTAGAGCTGCCCAGTAGTAAAAATCGTCTTAAAGCTCTGGTACAAGCGCGCGCCTTGACCCAAGAGCGCGCAGATACTTTGTTGGAAGCCTTGGAGTTTTTTATGGCACAGCGCCTATCAGTCGCCCTATCAACCGACGATAAACATGCACGGCAAGTCAACCCAATGACCTTGACCGCGCTTGAGCGCGACTTATTAAAAGAGTGTTTGGCCGTTGTTAAAAGCTTTAAAAATCAGCTACGTCAGCATTATCAATTAGAACTCGCATAAGTACAACAATCGCATAAATGGATGAGCGACAACTATGAGTTGGCTAACACAGTTATCCTGCGCTTGGCAAAAAACGCAGCTACAGCGCCCAGAATTGGCATCGATGTTTACCAAACCTGTGGCTAAGCAATGGGTAGCGATTGACTGCGAAATGACGGGACTCAATCCAAAAAACCACCATTTATTGTCTGTCGCCGCGATTCATATCAATGAAAATACAATCGATACCGGTAATGGCATGCATATCGTATGCAGACCACCTGTGATGCCAGACCGTGACACCATTGTGATTCACGGTCTACGTACTGCCGACGTTGAGCATGGTATGAGCTACGATGAGATGCTGGCGCTGTTGTTGCCATTTATAGGTAATCGCCCGATTGTGGGGTTTTGTACGAGTTTAGACACAGCGTTTTTAAACCCTCTGGTCAAACGCTATATGGGCACAGCACTGCCCAACGAAGTCATCGATTTGCGCCATTTATATAGTCGGCGCATGAGTGGTCAAACCCAAGGGCTATCTAGCCAAGCGCAGCATCTGACCAATATTTTAGCGCACTATAATATACCCGATCTAGGCGCTCACGATGCTTATAACGACGCAATCATGACCGCCATGGCATTTTTACATGTGCGCTAACGTGTGTGCGTATTTTAAAAATTCAGATAAAAACAGGTTTTCATCTACGGCTGCCATCTACGCGAAAACGTCAACTCATGTTACCATAGGCTGTTTTTGCCACCTGATGAAAGATGCTCATGCGACCCACCTCTAAACTCCGTCATTCCTCTGCTTTTACGGCCAAATTATTCCCTTTTTTTCGTTATCTGCGACCGTCGAAGCCGCCTGCTAAATACGTACCTATCATGGCGTTATTAGCAACGGCGACAATATTGCCAATCCATGCGCAAGCAGCACTACCAAAAGCCATCGAAGCAGCATTATTACGAGCCGATTTAACAGAAGCTGATATTAGTATTATCGTCACACCAGTCGGTGATAAAAATGCCAGTCACCTGCCCGCTCCCATTCAGGTTATTGATAGCAGCAGCACACACCGCTCACCTAACCCCGCTCTTCAGCCAAAACCGACTGCCAATATAAATGCTGATATAACAAGTAATTCTCAAAAAACCACGCAAAATAATAATGACAAAACCAGTAATAACCATGTGCGCCAACAGAGTACGCTGATTACTATTGAGCAGCGTACCATTGAAAAGCATGAGAAAAAACTGCATGCTTACACCGATGATCCTTACACTTATCAAAGCTTAGAAAGCATCCCAACGATATTGGGTGATAAGGCAAAAACAGCTATCATTAACAACAATGCTAATAATGATAAAACTGATGACATCAGTACTGATAACCCCTCCATAAAAATTTCATTTTCGCCGTTGCTGAACCATCAAGCTGATATCGCTCGCACGCCTGCCAGCACCATGAAACTCGTTCCCAGCTTTATTGCTTTAGACACCCTAGGCGCTGATTTTGTCTGGCATACCCGTGTCTATCATACAGGCCTTGTCATCGGTGACCGTCTGCATGGCGATTTGATTATTCAAGGCAGCGGCGATCCAAAAATGACCCACGAGCGTTTAGAACAGCTTCTTTATAAAGTACAGTCGTCCGGTATCCGTCATATCGACGGTGATATTATCATTGACAGTGGCGTCTTTAAAAATGTCAGTAAAGACCCTGCTGCCTTTGACAACTCGCCACTGCGTCCTTATAACGCCAGTCCCGATGGTTTTTTGGTGAATTTTAGTACCATCGGTATCAAAAGCTATCCGTTAAACGATGACCAAGCAAATCTGACTTATACACCAAAATTAGCAAATTATGCTTTGCCCAGCATCATAAATACGCGTTCGGCGGCCTGTGGGCAAGCGCGTTATAGTCTCGCACCTGAGTGGCAAACAAAACAATTGGTGTTAAAGACTCAATTGCCAAACAGCTGCCAAGAGCATGCTTTTTATGTGGCTTATCCTGACGCCAAAGATTTTGCCGCACGCGTTATTGCCGCAAAATGGCAAGAGCTAGGCAATACGCTGAGTGGTCATGTCATCACTCAAGAAGCACCTTACACTACCATGAAAAACACCAAATCAACGCATGGTTTGGCAGCACTTCCTATGTCACCGCTGCCTATTGTCAGCTACCCATCGTTGAATTTGACGCAGCAGATTTACGATATCAATCACTTTTCAAACAATGTGATGACTGAGCAAGTGGCGCTATCGATTGGTGTTTATGATAAAGTTGATAATAAAACGCTCGATAAAGCTATTAGTAATTCACATAGCTTGTATCAATTTGGCACGCCGACTGCGACGAGCTATCCTGTCGCATTGCAGACTATTAATCAATGGTGGCAGACCAATCTAAGCACACCGCCGCCACATTTGACCAATGGTTCAGGACTCTGTCGCGACTGTACCATCACAGCCGCCAACCTAAGCGAGCTATTAACTTATGCTTATAGCCATCCAAGTTTTAACGCTTACGTCAACTCGTTAGGTATCGCTGGCGTTAGTGGCACCATTACCGCTCATAGTGAACGCCTACCAGAATCAGCAGCCATTGGTCGTGCGTGGATAAAAACAGGTACCTTAAACAATGTCACCTCGATGGCAGGCTATGTCAAAGGATTGTCGGGACAGGATTATGTCGTGGTTGGACTCATCAATAGTGAGCAAGCACATAACGCTTATACAGCCAGACCCGTGCTAGATGCGATGCTTGATTGGACGGCGCAGCATTAAGTATTTTCCACATCCTATTTTCCACATCCTATTTTCCACCTTTATAAAGGTTCACTTATGTCACGCAAGACAACCAATCTCAATAAATCCAAGACTCATTCAGGTGGCAAGCCGCTGCCGAAGAATCATGAGTCAGCGCAGCCTAAACTGGCACAATATGTAGGCTATTTCGCGATTGGCTATACGCTTTCCAGCGCAATATTTATGATGATTCAAACCAAGCTTGCTGTGAATTCGCAACTGGTAACGGTGTTGTCTATCATTATCGGCGCTTATATCGCGGTTCATAAATTTGTCAAACATCAGCAGCGCGCATTGAATAGCGGTGAAATTAATCGCTTAATGTTTGGCGGCGTCGCGGTGGTCTGGCTACTGACTGTCATTTACTTCTTAGCCATATGGTTTTGGTTGTTTGATGCGGTAAATCGCGAAGTCCTACTGGAGATGGCCGTCCAGCAACCATTGCCATTGGTGTCATCGCTGGTGATGATATTGGCGCTGACACTGGTCAGTGCTCGCATCAGTCTTTGGGCGATCAATCGCCTGCTTGACCCTAAACGCAAAACTATGTGAGCGAGGAGACCTCAGCCGAACCTCTACAAGGTGCTACAAATTTTTCTTCCTATTAATACATAAAATCCGTTAGGCTAACTTTAATGAGTAACCTTTTGAATGATTTTAGGTGATTAACGGTTTTATATTTTAATAGGAGCATTTATCATGGACATGGTTTTTTTTGACAATATAGACAAGCTTGGACGCATCGTTTTGACGACTGTCATGGTTTATGTGTTGATCGTACTGGTGACCAAAATCTCAGGTAAACGCTCCACCTCGCAGCTTAATAATTTTGATTGGATCGTCACCGTGATGATCGGTTCACTTGGTGCCAGTACTATTCTGCTCAAAGACATTCCCTTTGTCGAAGGAGTTTCATCGATTTTAGTGCTTTACCTATTGCAGTTTTTGGTCACCAAATACGCTTCTATCTCACCGCAATTTAGCAGCTTTATTTTATCAGAGCCGCGTATTGTTTTTTATCAAGGGCAGTTTTTACCAGATGCGATGCGCGCTGAGCGGCTAACTCGTCAAGAGATTGAATGTGCGATGCGCTCTGAAGGAGTGAATAGTTTTGATGATGTTGAAGCCATCGTTTTTGAATCTGACGCCAAGCTTACGATTATTCCAAAACCTAACCCGATGGATGCTAGCAATAATGACCAAAATACAGGAGATAGTGTCTCGCAAACCATACTGCCTTTGATGTAAGACCCATACAATATAAGTGGCAAGCCATCCATATATGGATATCAAACGAACTACTATTAAAATTTTCTAAATAAAGCTTGGACAAAGAGCCAGTGTTTATCAAAAAACAGTAAAGCATAAAAAAGCGTCCTAAGAGTCTTGTTTGTTACGTTCATTCAAGCGTAGAATTCTTCTGTTACATTTTACTAATGACTAAAATTAAAGTGGTACTGGCTATGAAAGTAAGGATTTTAACCGTCGGTAATAAAATGCCTAAATGGGTACAGACGGGGTTCGATGAGTATTTTAAGCGTATCCAGCCTATGCTTAGCACAGAAATCGTGGAAATTGCTGCCGCAAAGCGTGCAAAAAACCCTTCTGATGCCAATTTGGCACAATATCGTGAGCAAGAAGGACAGACAATATTGGCCGCTCATAATGCATCAGGGCGTGAGCAACTATGGGTATTGGATGTCAAAGGTAAAATGATTTCGACAGAAGGGCTGGCTGACAAATTAGCTGATGGCATGCAGCAAGGCGATGATATTGCACTGGTGATCGGCGGTGCGGACGGCGTATCACCAGAAGTATTAGCCAAAGCCGATGTAAAATTGTCACTATCAGCGCTGACATTACCGCATCCGTTGGTACGCGTTGTGCTCATGGAGCAGTTGTATCGCGCGATGAGTATCAATAACAACCATCCTTATCATCGTGGCAATTAAGCAGTCATTAAACACTGCTATACTCTGTGCTAATATTTTGTACCAATATTCTGTGCTGATAGTTTATGGGCACAATATCAATGATAGAAAAGATTGAAAAACTACTGAGCGCCCTAATAAACGCTACATGAAATATCCAAAACGCGCGACACCTAACGCCTCTCATTCACTCCATCAGTCTGATGATTCGTACACTCATTCGCCAACGCCTATTACGGCGACTGGCGTTTGGACAGATGCACCTGATTTAAGGTCGAATTTGGCTAAGCTACCAGCATTGTTTATCTCGCATGGCGCACCCACGCTTGCCATTGAGCAATCAGCCACGACCAGTGCACTGGCACGTATCGGGCAAAACCTACCCAAGCCACGTGCCATCCTGATTATGTCAGCGCATTGGCAATCCGCCAAACTCGAAATGAGCAGTAATCCGCAACCTAAGACTTGGCACGATTTTTCAGGTTTTCCACCTGAGCTATATGAGCTTCAATACCCTGCATCTGGTCAGCCAGCACTTGCTGAATCCCTTGCCCAGCAGCTCACTGCACGCGGTATTACTTGTAGTGTTAATCCGGTGCGGGCTTGCGATCATGGGGTGTGGGCGCCACTCAGGCACTTATATCCAGAGGCTGAGATACCTATCGTACAGGTTTCTCTACCGCAGCATTATGACAGTATCGCCTGTTATCAATTGGGTGCGCAGCTAGCGCGCCTACGTGAAGAGCAAATACTTATCATTGGCTCAGGTAACATTACCCATAATCTGCAAGCATTACGCTGGCAAGCAGATAGTGTTGATCAAACGGCTAAAGCATTTAAGCAATGGCTGCTACAACAGCTCAAAACAGACATTCCTAGTGCTTTAGATTGGCAGCAATATCCTGACTATAAAGATATTCATCCGAGTGACGAGCATCTGTTGCCATTGTTTTTTGCCTTAGGTACAGGTCAGCGTGTCTCAGTTGTCCATCAAAGTATGGCGCATCATAGCTTAGGCATGGATATTTATCGATTTGATTAAGTAATAATTACTTAATCGATAAAATGCAAACTTACCTCTCAAAAGCGTGTTTGGTAAACAACCCTGCTCGCTCCATCTCCCCTGCCACACTGAATAATGTCGCTTCATCATTCATACGCCCAATCAGCTGCATCCCAATTGGCAAACCTTTTTTACTCATTCCTACCGGTAATGACATCGCTGGCAATCCCGTGATATTACCCAGTAGTGTAAAGGCCATTTTGCCCAGTACAGGCTGACTAAGCTTTTCGATCATACCTGAGCTAAAGGCATACTTACCCATATCGATGCCCTTATTGAGCACTCCTGCGCTACGCATGAGCATTTCATCCATAACACTTGGTGGCAGTACACCATGCTTAACTGCAGGTGTCGGCACGGTCGGACATAAAATTATGTCATAGGTTTCAAGTAGCAAACCCGTTTGATACTGACTGTGATGCCAGCCATGCTTAGCATGCGCCAAATCAACGGCTGATAATGAGCGACCCAGCAATGCCATATTATAGGTTTGCGGCTCTAGGTTTTTGATATGCTCTGCCCCAAAGTCACGCTCGATATTATCAATGGTAAAAGCGGTATGGGTGCAGACCACCACCATAAAGTCATGCCAAAACTGCTCGATATTGATATTCGGCTCAGCGGGTATGACGCGATGACCCATGGCTTCTAGCTGCTTAGCCGTTTGCTCTAATACGGCTAACACTTCTTTATCCACCACAGTATTGGCAATCAATGGCTGTTGATGCAAGGCAATGGTTAATTGCCTTGGTGCGCGCATCGCAGCTTGCAAAAATGTGCCATCAGGTGGCGCGATGACATAAGGCGCACCAATCTCTGCGCCATTTGTAGCGTCGAGCATCGCGGCACTGTCACGTACGCTGCGGGTAATCACGTGATCTGCGACTGCACCTTCCCAGCCTTCCCCGAATTTAGGGCCTATCGGGTTACGACCACGGCTGGGTTTGAGTCCAAACGCGCCGCACCAAGCAGCAGGGAAGCGTATTGAGCCACCACCATCACCCGCACCCGCCATCGGTACGATACCGCTCGCCACTGACGCGGCACTACCGCCCGATGAACCGCCAGAGCTGTAACCTTTTTTGAAAGGGTTATGAGTCGCACCATGGGCTTTTGGTTCAGTGGTAATGATTAAACCAAATTCTGGCGTATTGGTTTTGCCAAAGGTATTCACACCCGTGGCTTTCATACGCTTGACGATTTCACTGTCGCTTTCAGAGATGATATTAACACTACGACTGCCCATCGTGATTGGCTCATCGGCAAAGCTAAATGACAAATCTTTGAGCAGATAAGGCACACCATTAAATATACCTGAGGGTAATCCCGCCTGTGCAGCATGATAAGCACGGTCATCGAAACGATGGATAATAGCGTTTAATTTGGGATTGAGTGTATTGGCTTGATAGACGGCAGCATCTAACACCTCTTTAGCGCTGACTTCACCTGCATTGACCAATGCCGCCAATGCTATGGCATCATATTGGGTATATTCTTTAAACATAACTGACCTTCCTTGGTTTATAAGTATTGAGTTAAGTTAAACTAATATAGTGTTGTTTTCTTAGTAATGTCTACTCATAAAAAAAGCCAAACAGTTATGTTTGACTTTTCTGTTTTTGAAAGCTTTATTTTAGTTCAAACTGAACAAACCTATTCCATTCTTCAATCGCATTATTTATTGATTTTTGATGATTTTTAATTCCACGGTTCTGTTCCTCAACAAAGTCGTTAATACAACTTTGATACTTATTGACATCATCCACAAATCGATTGTATTGAGCCTCAGATGTAAAGTTATAGGGTTTACTAGGCTTAGAACAGTACATATGCTTTTGAAACGTATCAGCAAGCGTAATGTTGGAAATACCTAAAGTTGCAACGATAATAGTAAATACTATCTTTTTCATAAAACTTCCCTATATATTGAGCAGATGCAATTATTACTCTTTATATTTATTCTAATATAGATAACCAACGATAACTACTTTTAAGCTCAACATTTATCTACATTAATAGCTCACGCTTACCGCTTTTGCCCATTGAGCTGACCAACCCCGCGTCCTCCATAGAATCTACGATACGTGCGGCACGGTTATAGCCGATGCTAAATTTACGCTGGATACTAGAAGCAGAAACTTTTCGCGTCTCCATAATAAAGGCCACAGCATCGTTATAAAGGTCATCGTCCTCACCAGAGGCGTTAGCCGTACTACCACCGCCACTAGGACTAGACAGTTCAAAGTTGCCTGCCATATTATCGATATAATCAGGCGCACCGCGTTCACGCCATGCATCACAAACACGATTGACCTCTTCATCGCTGACATAGGCACCATGCACACGATCTGGCTCAATTTGACCAGGTCCTAAAAATAGCATATCACCATTACCCAGCATGTCTTCGGCACCGCCACTGTCCAGAATCGTCCGCGAATCTACTTTTGAGTTTACTCGTAGTGCCGCCCGCACGGGAATATTGGCTTTAATCAAACCAGTAATGACATCGACCGACGGGCGCTGGGTAGCAAGCATTAAATGAATCCCTGCTGCGCGTGATTTTTGTGCCAAGCGGGTGATAAGCTCTTCGGCTTGTTTACCAACCTGCATAATCATATCGGCAAACTCATCCGCGACAATGACAATCATCGGCAAGGTTTTTAGCTTCGGTGCTTGGCTGATACTCACGCTGTCATTAGGTCGCCACAAAGGATCAAGCATCGGATTGCCCGATTTCTCAGCAGCAATGACTTTTTTATTAAACTCATTAAGCTTACGCACTTTGAGTAAACTCATCAGTTGATAGCGACGTTCCATCTCTGCCACGCACCATGACAAAGCACTGGCCGCTTCAGTCATATCGGTGACGACTGGTGTTAACAGATGCGGGATATCATTATAGTTGGCAAGCTCGAGCTGCTTTGGATCAATCAAGATAAGACGCAGCTCATTTGGCGTATATTTGAGTAGCATCGATAGTAACATCGAGTTGACCAATACCGATTTACCCGAACCTGTAGTACCAGCAACCAACATATGCGGCGCGCGCGCAAGGTCAGTAATGATGGCATTACCACCGATGTCCTTACCCATCGCCATGCTGATTTGAGCTTTGGGATCTTGGAATTTTTCGGTATTCAATAGCTCAATCAAACGTACCATTTCGCGCTGCTTATTGGGTACTTCGATACCGATATAGGGCTTACCCGGAATGACTTCAACCACACGTAAAGACGCCATCGATAGCGAGCGCGCCAAATCACGTGAAATACCGGTAACCTTACTGGCTTTTACTCCAGCAGCAAGTTCCACTTCAAAGCGGGTAACAACAGGACCCGGAATGGCGTTGACCACATTCGCCTTTACATTAAATTCTTGTAACTTAATCTCTAGTAACTCTGATAATTGCTCAAGCTCGGCGACGGTATAACTGGGCTTACGATCAGGGTCTGGCTTATCCAAAATAGAAATCTCTGGAATAGGCGTTAGGCTACTGCGATAGGCAGCCGTTTGCATCGAGCGTGATTTTTGACTGAAGGCGGCATCATCACTAATATCTGGCATAACGGGCGCATTGACATCCTCAGCGCTGTCATCCTCTGGCATCATGTCAGTGATATGATTGCTACTATCGCCCTCAGGTACCGCAAAACTTACCGTTGGTTTAGGCGCGACTATTGGTTCAATAGCTGATGCTGTGACGCGGGTTTCTACCGTAGGCGGCAGTTTAGGATTAGACGGTGGCGTATTGGTCGGCGTCATATCAGCGACTGAAGCAACTGGTTCAACCACGTCTACTGCTTTGGCGACACTCGCTACATTAGATACAGAAGAAGTCTCGAAATCCTCTGACAGTTCAGGCTCTTCATCAAACCATTTATCAGTAAAGTCGTTCATCTCGCTATTAGATGAGTCTGTCGCAGGCGCGGTGACTGCTGCTTGTCTGGGCAGCTCAGTCCTATTGGCTGCTTGTACTGTTTCTGAAGGTTGCCCTGTTTCTATAGACTGCATAGCTGTAGATGTTGAGACATCCGCATGCTCTGCCAACCATGCATCAGCCAGCATATCAACGGCCTCCACTTTATCCTCTAATTCAAACGATTTAGGCTCATTATCCGTTTCGTCAGCCGTCTCACCGTATACCAGCTCATTTATTGATGGCTGAGCTGTTGACTGCAAGTTCTCTGTTGATTGAGCTTCGGACATCTCTGCGTCTGATATCGCTGTAGAGTCTAGCACCGCTGTATCTAACGATTCAGTATTGCTATCAGCAGATACAGAAGTAGTAGCGGCTGAATCAGAAGTGTTCATATTATTAGCGTGATAAGCCATTTGCTCGCTGGCTAACAAGTCATCGACAGTATTGGCGTCATTCCAAGCAAAGCTTGGCTCGACTTTACGGATAGCAGTCATGGCAGGACTTGACGGCGTCGATGTAGTCATATGACTTGCTAGATTTTGAACATTACTGCTAGGTTTCTCTACTGAGACAGGGACAGGCTCACTATTCTCACGACTAGATTTAGCAGCTGAATTAGGCATCGCCGCTTGTGTTGCGGCAACTACAGACGCTTTAACGCTCTCAGCCAACCCTGACGTTGCCAAGAACTCTGACAACACATTGCTGAACCGACTACTGTTGTCTACGGCTTGAGCATTGCCAGCAACTTGCAACTCAAGTGGTAACTGCTCGTGATCGGCCGCGTCTTTTTTCGCGTTACTGTTGGCTATGCTTTCATCATTTTGCTTGGCATTGATATTTTCTGGCGTGGTTGACACGCTATCATGCATTCTACCCTGACGCTTCACCCCTGAGCCCAGCCACGATAGCGCCTTAATCTTCTCATAAATCGCTAGCCAATGAATATTAAAGGCAAAAGTCGCGGTAATAATGACGAATGCCGTCAAGAAAATCACACTCCCCCACTGCGATAAAAGCTGTGCCAAACGCGCCTGTAATTCAAACCCAATTATGCCACCAGCTACGCTTTCCAGCCCTAGCGTTCCTGGATTGGTCAATTGCTGTACTAACGCCACCAATTGTGCAAACAAAGCGCTGGCACTTAATAATAAAAACACATAAGCAACCACTCGCATCAGCCAAAACGTTGGCTTGTTGTCCCACCAAATAAGGATAGACTCATAAACCACAAACGCCAGCAGCCACCATGCACCAAAACCAAAGAAGCTATAAAGCAAGTCAGATAACCAAGCACCCGATTCACCGCCTACATTATTAATCGTGGTCATATCGCTACTGATATGCGACCAACTAGGATCGTTACTGGTATATGTCATCAAAATGACAAATAGATAAACGGCCAGTATTAACCCAAGGAGGGTAAATATTCCCTTTTTTAAATACTCAATAAGCGGTGCTGATATCACGTAAGATCTGCCTTGTTATTAATACTAAATGGTCGCCAATGCATGACTAAGCCTAATCATGCTGACATAAAGCGCTGATAAAGGGTTGGATATAAAGTGCTGATACAAACGCACTTAGCGAAGTGTACAGAAAACATTGTCTATTATAAAAGCGATATACAACAGCCTTCTTTTTGCCTTTGGCACACTTGGCATAACTTCTTATAATAACAAATACATAGGGATAGTGGCGACCGTCTTACAAAGAAAGCGTGCAATAAAATCAGTCTGTATACGGTTTAGATAAAAATCATACGGTTTAAGCAACAACCTATGTCACTCGCAAAATATAACGAACAGAACAAAGACAGTCATATTAGACAAGACCTATAAACTACCAGCGGTTTCTAACCATAATATTTCAAGAAAAATATACTTTGATTGTAATCATACCTGTGTTTGTTTTAGCAAACTTGTACTTTTCGTCCAATGCCCTTATGTTATTATCACGCAGCGATTAGAAAATCCCATTAGCATCAATTTTGAAGACTGTTTTTTATTATATTGCTCACTCGTATTTTTAACATTTATATTTAGCAAGGAACAACTCATGGCAACTGACAATACCGCTCCACGTCACGAAAAACTCATTATCCTAGGCTCAGGCCCTGCTGGTTATGCAGCGGCTGTGTATGCAGCACGTGCCAACCTGAAACCTGTCATGGTCACGGGCATGGAAGTAGGTGGACAGTTAACTACCACCACTGAAGTCGATAACTGGCCGGGCGATGCGCATGACTTAACAGGTCCTGCATTGATGGATCGCATGAAAGCCCATGCCGAGCGCTTTGGTACTGAACTGGTTTATGACCATGTCAATGAAGTCAATTTAAACGTGCGACCTTTTGAGCTGACGGGTAATAACGGTAGCTACACTTGTGACGCATTAATTATTTCAACGGGCGCATCAGCACAATATTTAGGACTGGAATCAGAAACTAAATTCCGTGGTCTAGGCGTATCAGCGTGTGCAACTTGTGATGGTTTCTTTTATAAAGATCAAAAAGTTGCCGTCATCGGTGGTGGCAATACTGCTGTTGAAGAAGCCCTATATTTATCTAACATTGCTGCTGAAGTGACCTTGGTGCATCGCCGTGATAGCTTACGCTCTGAAAAAATCCTCCAAGATAAACTGTTTGAAAAAGTCAAAAACGGTAATATTAAAATCGAGTGGAATCATAAAGTCAAAGAAGTCGTCGGTGATGACATGGGCGTCAATGGCGTAATCATCGAATCTATGATTGATGGCAGCACCAAACAATTAGACGTGTTCGGCATGTTTGTCGCGATTGGTCATAAGCCGAATACAGACTTATTTAAAGGTCAGCTGGATATGAAAGACGGCTATCTTATTGTCAAAAGCGGCTTAGACGGCAATGCCACACAAACCAGCATCGAAGGTGTATTTGCCGCAGGTGATGTCGCAGACCATGTCTATCGTCAAGCAATCACTTCTGCTGGTACGGGCTGTATGGCCGCGCTAGATGCTGAAAAATACTTGGATGCGATTGGCGAAGCCACAGCCGCTGACCATACTTATGCGTCAACATTGACTGCTGATAAAGAAGCCTAAATGGGTAATTTCTCTCAATACAACAATGAGCACATCACGCCTGAGACCTTAAAAAGTCTTGGGCGTTATGACTTTCCTGACCCTTTGATGGTTGATCCTGACGGCATTGGCATCGTCGCTGTCGGAGGAGATTTGGCACCCGAAACATTGATTTCTGCTTACGCGCAGGGTCTGTTTCCTTGGTTTAATGAAGATGAGCCAATTGCATGGTGGTGCCCTGAACCGCGCTGCGTGATGGTGCCAACCAATTATAAGCCAAGCAAGTCGCTGCGTAAGCAAGCCATCCGCGAGCGTTGGCAATTAACCCTGAATCAAACTTTTGATGACGTTATTCATGCCTGTAGTTTACCGCGCAGTGATCGCCTCAATAATGAACAGCCCGAGGGCGAACATACTTGGATTCATGAAGAAATGATTGAGGCTTATACCGAACTGCATGCACAAGGATTTGCACATAGCATTGAAGTTTGGAATGATAAAGGGCAACTCATTGGCGGGCTTTATGGTCTAAAAATAGGTAGCATTTACTTTGGCGAATCGATGTTTCATATCGCCTCTAACGCCTCAAAGTTCGCATTTTGGGGTTTAATGCGCTTATGTGAACAAAGCCATGTGGCGCTGGTCGACTGTCAGCTACCAAATGAGCATTTGATCAGCTTGGGTGCAACCACGTTACCGCGTGCTGACTTCTTGACTCAATTGGATCTCTTAACGGCTAATAACATTGTCAAATGGCAAAATAACTCTCACAAATCACTCGCCGTATCGTTACTTGATACCATAGAACCTTGGCAGCTTATCTTAAAATAAATACGATGACGAAGTGATTGATAGCTTATGTCTGTTTGTTAATCGCTACTTTATTAACTCGTACCTTATCAACTGCTACCTATCGACGAGGTTATCATGGCACCCGACACATCATTCTTACTGATTGGAACACTGGCAACAAAAGCTCAAACAACCAAAGACACTGTTCGTCATTATGACCAACTGGGCTTGCTAAAATCTCGTAAGCGTCAGGCAGGCTCCCGTTTATATACCGAGTTTCATCCAGAATGTATCGAACGTATTGAGCTAATCAAAAGTGCGCAAGCAATTGGCTTTACACTCACTGAAATCAGGGACAGCTTGAATGATTATTACGATGGTCAATTGGATGTTGATTTACAACTGATGCTTACTCAGCAAAAATTGGCGCAAATACAAAAACAGCAAGCCAATATCAGCCTCATGGTAGAGCTATTAAGCGAACGCATCGACGTTCTTGAGCGTATGAAAGTAGATAATGACTATAAACTCAATATTGAAATCTGTAAAAAGAAAATACCCACTCAATAATGATAAAAGTGCCGACCCATCTACTATTCTGCAGGTTTATTTGGTTCTATTCGATGCCATTCATTATTCTCGGACGTACAGGCGCTGCATAATCAGTGCATCAATAGCTGGTTGATGGGGAGTTTGGTAATACCCTTTACGCTTATGAATTAGATCAAATTCTTGCTGCTCATATAAGGCTATCGCAGGTACATTATCTGAGCGCACCTCTAATGAAAGGCTCTCTACCTGATCCCTTGTCAATTCTGTATTCAATCTGGCAAAAATTTGTGAGGCAATACCTTGGCGTTGATAATCAGGATGTGTGCCAATACGTAAAATCTCCGCTTGTTCAAAAATCACTTGATATAGACAATAGCCTGTCACAGTATTATTAATACTATTATTTTTTTGCTCATAAACGATCAGCAGATGCATGCTATCTTGTTTGAGTGATTCCACCAATGTCTGATAGCCCCAAGCATCTTGCGGCTGAACGATGGCTTCAATATCCGCTACTGCTTGTAGCACTTGCTCAAAATCTGCACTATGGGTTGATAAAATCTTTATCATCAGCATTATGTATCCTCTTATTATTATTTATACAAACCCAAATACAATAGCACTTACTGTATTTCAAATATTTATCATTACAATATTGATTATGCCATTACCTTTTTATAGCCAAAAAAAAGCCACCCTTAAACAAGGATGGCTTTTTATGACTAACTTACAAGCTCATTACTGAGACTAATAGATTAGTTCAATACGTTAGCAACAAC